>JAICUY010000001.1 GCA_025935615.1 Steroidobacteraceae bacterium | reverse complement strand
CCAGCTCGACGACCTGCGCGCCCGGATTGCCACGCTCGACGCGCAGCTCGACCAGGTTGCCGCCCAGATCGTCGAGCAGACGAGCGAGCTGCAGGCCCGCGAATCCCTGCTGCAGGAACACCTGCGCGCCGCCTACGAGCGCAGCCAGACGTCGCTGCTCGAGATCCTGATCTCGGCCGATTCGCTGGACGACGCCTCGACCGAAGTGACCTGGATGCTCCAGATGAGCGGCCAGGACGCACAGCTGGCCGAGGAGATCCGCACCCTGCGCGCCGAGCTGCAGACGCGGCAGGAGACGCTGCGGCAGGGACGTGCCGATCTTGCGGACGCGCGCGACACCGCGCGCGAGCAGCAGGCACTGCTCAAGCAGCGACAGGCTCAGCTCGACGAGATGCAGCAGCAGCTGGCAGGCCTGAAGGCGGCTGCCGACGAGAAGCGCCGGGAGCAGGAGGACGCGCTCAACGCGGCGCTCGAGGCGAAGGGAAACGTCGAGGAAGCGATCGCCGCCAACGAGAAGGCCGCCAAGCAGACCGATGCGCTGGTTGCCAAGCTGCAGGCGGAGGCCGCGGCTCGCCAGAAGGCGATCGAGGAAGCCAAGCGACGCGCCGCCGAAGCCGCCGCGGCCGAGGCCCGGCGCAACGCGCAACGGCCGCCGCCCGTCTCGCAGATCGGCTTCCGCTGGCCGGAGGCAGCGCCGCGGATCACCCAGGAATGGGGGCCGACCAGCTTCGCGCTCGAGCCGCCCTACACCTACCGGGGCACCTACTACGCCCACTTCCACACCGGTATCGACATGGTCAGCGGCTGCAACGCGCCGATCGTGGCTGCCGGTACCGGGGTGGTCGTCAGCTCGGGGCAGCCGTCGTGGCCCTTCGACAGCGCCTACGGCGTCATCATCGACCACGGCAACGGCGTGATGACGCTGTACTGGCACATGCAGCCACGGGTCATCGTCTCACCCGGCCAGGCGGTCAGCATCGGGCAGGTCATCGGCTATGAGGGCACGACCGGCAATTCGACCGGCTGCCACCTTCACTTTGCGGTCAACGACAACGGCGTCTGGGAGAACCCGCGCAGCTACCTTCCCTGATCAGCCGGCGGCGGCCAGCTGGCTGGCGTGGACCGCCGGAAGGTAGAGGCGGTCGAGGTACTCCATCACCATCCGGGCGGTGCTGAAATTCCAGATCGAGCCCTCGATCGAGGCGCGCATCGTGTCGAGCCAGGCGTGCGGCAGGCCGGCCTCATCGCGATCGAAGAAGCGCGGCAGGATCTCGTCCTCGAGCAGCCGATACAGCTCCTCCGAATCGGCGTAGTCCTGCGCTCCTTCGTCGCTGGATGCCTCGCGGCCGCCGATGGCCCAGCCGTTGCGGCCGTTGTAGCCCTCGTCCCACCACCCATCCAGGATGCTGACGCTCGGCACGCCGTTCATCGCCGCCTTCATGCCTGACGTGCCGCTGGCCTCGAGCGGCCGGCGCGGGTTGTTGAGCCAGATATCGACCCCGGCGACCAGGAAGCGGGCGATCCGCATGTCGTAGTCCTCGAGGATGAAGACCCGACCCCGCAGTCGCTCCGTGCGCGACAGCTCGAAGATGCGCTGGATGACCTGCTGGCCGGGGCGGTCGGCAGGATGGGCCTTCCCGGCCAGCACGATCTGCATCGGTCGATCCGGATGCTCCAGGAGCCGCGACAAACGTTCCTCGTCACGGAACAGGAGGTCGGCCCGCTTGTAGGTCGCAAAGCGCCGCGCGAATCCGACGGTCAGTGCGCGACGGTCGAACCCCTGCTGCAGGCGGCGCAGCGTGTCGGGCGACTCGCCGTGCCGGGCGAACTGCCGGCTGAGGCGGCCGCGCATGAAGTTGATGAGCTCCTTCTTCTGCTGCTGGTGCGCCGTCCACAGCTCCTCGTCGGAAACGCGTCCCAGCCGTTCGAACGGCTCAGGACCGATGACGTCGGTGCCCAGCGGTTGGCCGATGGCGCTCTCGATGGCGCGTCGCACACGGCCGCCGAGCCAGGTGGCGACATGGACGCCGTTGGTGATGGCCATGATCGGATGCCCGGCCACCGGCTCCCAGGTCTCGGTGGCGGTCACGGCATGCAGCCGGCTGACCGCATTGGCGTCGGCGGCGTGGCGCAGCACGAAGGCCGTCATGTCGAACGGCGCGTCCGCGGCATCGGTTCGACCGCGACCCAGCTCGAGCAGCTCATCGGCCGGCATGCCCGTCTGCTCCAGCCACGGCGCGAGGTCGGCCGCGATCAGCGGTCGCTCGAACACCTCGTTGCCGGCAGGCACCGGCGTGTGGATGGTGAAGACCGCATTGCGGCCGACGTCCTTGAGCGCCTCGGCGGGGGAGCGGCCATCGGCCACCGGACGGCGCGCTCGCTCGAGCAGCAGGAAGGCCGAGTGACCCTCGTTGAGGTGCCACACCGCCGGCTCGATCCCGAGCTCCTGGAGCGCACGCACGCCGCCCATGCCCAGGACGATCTCCTGCGCGAGCCGCATCTCACGGCCGCGCACGTAGAGGATGTGGGTGATCGGCCGGTCGGCGGCGTCGTTCGACGGTGTGTCGGTATCGAGCAGGAGCAGTGGCACGCGACCGACCTGCGCCACCCATACGGCGGCGTGCACGGTGCGCCCGGGCATCGGCACGCCGACCTCCAGCGCTGACCCGTCACGCGATCGCGCCCGGCGCAGCGGCAGCTGGCCGGGATCGAGATCGGGCTGGGCATGCTCCTGGTGGCCATCGGCGTCAATCTGCTGGCGGAAGTAGCCGTTGCGGTAGAAGAGGCCGACGGCGACGAATGGGAGGGCCGCATCGGACGCTGATTTGCAGTGGTCGCCGGCCAGGATGCCGAGGCCGCCGGAGTAGATCTGCATCGACTCGTGGATGCCGAACTCCGCGCAGAAGTAGGCGATCGGTGCCGGCAGCTCACGCTCCGGCGAGCTGGCGTACCAGCCGTCGGCGCCGTTGTCGAGGTACGCCTGGAACTCGTCGAGCAGGCGCGAGGCGTCCACCATGAAATCCTCGTCGGCAGCGAGCTCCGCCCAGCGCGCGGCCGTCACGCCGCGGAGGACCGGGATCGGATTGCGGTGTCTCGTCCAGGCCGCGGAGTCGATCCGGCCGAAGAGCGATCCGGCGCTGGCCGTCCAGCTCCACCACAGGTTGTAGGCCATCTCACCGAGGCCCTCGAGCCCGGGAGGCAGGTTGAAGTCATGCCCCGGCAGGGTCGGGACGCGGATGGAAGTCGTCATGCGATGCCCGATCATACCGATCCGAACCCGTCCCACGGCGCAGTGTGCGGTGCGACGGCACGCAGGGACGTGCTTATGCCGCCGCAAGGCAGTACGCTATCGGAC
This sequence comes from Steroidobacteraceae bacterium, assembly GCA_025935615.1. Lineage (GTDB taxonomy): Bacteria > Chloroflexota > Limnocylindria > QHBO01 > QHBO01 > JAICUY01. Next base: position 77,154 of record JAICUY010000001.1, on the reverse strand, counting down.
CCGTGGATGGCTACTCGATCCAGGAGGCGGCGGAGGTCCTCGGCGTCCCGAAGCGGCGCATTCGCGAGCTCGTTGAGCGCGGCGTCATTCTGGGCAACGACGAGGGCGGCGACGGCCTGCGCGTCTACCTTCAGCCGCGACCGCCGTCGGCCTTCGAACGCGCCGCGGCCGCGCAGTCCGGTCCGGAGGCGAGCCCCTTCCGAGAGCTGCTCAATGAATTCCGCAACCTGACCGAGCGTTACGGCCAGGCCCTGCTGGCGCTGGGCGAGTCACGCGGCGAGGTGGCTGCACTCCGCGGCCGGGTCGAGGCGCTCGAGACACGCATGGACCTGCGCCTGGGGACCTCGGCCGGGCCGTCGGTCGTCGAGTGGCATGCGCCCCCGCCTGCGTTCGAGGCCGAGACGCTTGCCGACCTCGCACCGGCTGATGCCCGGACCGATGCGCCTGCCGCGGTCGAGGCCACTCCCGAGCCGGTCGCGGTTCCCGAAGCACCACAGGCCGATGCGGCGGACGTGGCGCCGCCGGTCGCGGAACCGGAAACGGCTGCCGAGCCGGAGGCCGAAGTCGTGGCGGAGGCCGAGGTCGCACCCGCGGAAGGCGGCGCCGAGACCCGGCAGCGGCCACGCCGCGGCATCAGCGCCATCGTTGCCGGCGGGATCGCGGAAGCGCTGGCCCGCGCGGTGGACCCGAGCACCGGCGAGCTTCCGCCGCCGGCGGAGCTCGCGGCCGAGGTGCCGACCGAACCGACCGGCATGGAAGAGCCGGCGGCGCCCACCGAACCGCCCGGAATGGAAGAGCCGGTGGCTGAGGTCGCCGCCACGGCTGACCTCGGTGAGGAGCCCGAGCCCGGGTTCGTCGGCGCGGAGTCCCAAACGGACGAGGCAACCGACGAAGACCTGGTGGCCATCGGTCCGGAGGTCGATGCGTCGGTCTACAGCGCCGAGATCGAGGAGCCCGACTGGTTCGCGGACGGCGAGTCCACGTGGCTCGACGCTGCCGAGGCCGAGCAGCGAGACGAGCGGGTCGAGGAGGCGTCCATCGACGAGACATCCGATGCGGCCAGCGGAGGCGAAGGCGAGCTCGAACCGCCCGTCGCAGCCGATGACGCCGCGGCCGCATCCGCCGACCAGGAACCGGAGGCCAGCGCGGCGCCTTCACTCGAGGAGCCGGAGGCCGCAACGCCGCTCGCCGCCGCAGGGGACGAGGAGACGCAGTCATTCGACGAGCCGGAGGAGCAGCTGATCGCCGAGACCGCGCCGGAAGGGGAGGGCGAGCCCGTCGGCGAGCAGGAGCCGGCCGAGGCGCAGGAGCCGGCCGAGGCGCAGGAGCCGGCCGAGGCGCGGGAGCCGGCCGAGGCGGCGGAGGAGGCCTTCGACGGCAATCCGGATGCCGCTGCACCGGTGAGCGGCGAGCTCCCGATCGAAGACTTCGAGCCGATCCGCGAGACGGGAAGCAGCCCGGTGCTGGTTGCCGAGGAGCACATCTTCGAGGCGCTGCCGGCGGTCGACGTCGTCGATGTCGCCGAGGAGCTCGAGTTGGAGGCGTCGCCGTCCGAACCGGAGGCGCGCCGCGCTGCGGGCGAGGCTGAGCAGGTCGAGCCGACGCAGCCAGCCGCGGCGACGCCCCCGAGCTCCGAGCCGCGGGCGTTGACGCCCGAGACGACCAGCGGCGAGGTGCCGCTGATGTGGCTGGGCGGCGAGTTCGAGGAGCGGGAGGAATACGCCGCCGAGATCGAGGTCGGAACCGGAGGCTGGCAGGCGGCATCGTCATCGGCACGCCCCGGCGGACAGGGTGACGAGCTGACGCGCATCGCCCAGGACCAGGGATGGGACGCGAACGAGGTCGAGGCGATCCGCAGCCTGCTCGACCCGGGGGCCTTCGATCCCGCGGCCGGCGTCGATCCCGGAGCCGACACGGCCGCACCGGCTCCGCCCGCGCCCGACGAGCCGGAGCCGGATGATGTTCCGGTGATCGGCGCGGTCGAGGGCAGCCTGGCGCCCGAGTCCGGGCCGGAGCCGGAGGCCGGGACGGATTCGGAGCGGCAGCGTCCGGATGGCCCAGCTGGCTGGCCGGCCGAGGATCGCACCGTCAGCTTTGCGCTGCCCGGTGGCGACGAGCTGCGTCGGGCCCTCGACGCGCTCGGTCTGCCGGCCTCCGAGCAGGAGCGAGAAGAGGCCATGGCGGCGCAGCGAGCCCAATGGGCGAAGACCGCGCCGCGACAGGGTGACGCGACACGTGCGCTCCTGCGACCGTCGCTCGGACCCGACACCCCTCCGGCCGAGCCGCCGCCGCCTGCGCGCGAAAACGCCCAGGCAACGCCGGACGACCATGCGCCGGAAGGCGAGCCCGAGTGGCTGCGCGGCCGTCGCGACCCTGCTGCTCGCGCCTACCGCCGCCTTCGTCGCATCTTCCCCAACTGACCGCCTGGACCGATGCAGTACCTGCATCAGCTCCTCGGCACCGCAATCCTCGCCGTCGCCGCGCTCTACCTTGTCGTCGCCGTCCTCGCGGCATGGCTTGACCGATGGCATCCGCCCCTCGCCCGATCCGGCGCCGCACTCACCGGTCTCCTCGCGGTTCAGGCGGCCGTCGGCGCGATCCGGTACCTGAGCGGCGCGCGGCCGGAAGAAGGGCTGCACCTGCTCTACGGCCTGGCGATCGTCGGCCTCATGCCGTTGGCAGCGACCTTCGCCAGCGAAGCACCGCCACGCTCGAAGTCGGCAGTGACCGGGGTCGCCGCCGGGCTGGCGCTGCTGCTGGCCTGGCGCCTGCTGTCCACCGGATGACGTGACCGGCCCGATGCGCGCGCTCAGCATTCTCGCCGCGGTGCTGGTCCTGGTGGGCCTCGCCATCGTCACCGTTCCGGCGATCAGCCCGCCTCCGCGGACGCTGGCTGCCCCGGGCGAGGAGCAGCTGGCACAGCAGGGAGCGGCCCTGTTCGCCAGGTCGTGTGCCTCGTGTCACGGGTCCGAGGGCCAGGGGACCGAGTTCGGGCCGACGCTGCAGGGCGCCGGTGCTGCTTCAGCCGACTTCCAGCTGCGGACCGGGCGCATGCCGTTCACCGAAGGAGCCGGCGCGCAGGCCAAGCGCAAGCCGGCGGCGTTCGACGACCAGCAGATCGAGGCGTTGGTCGCCTACGTCGCCAGCCTGGGCGATGGTCCGCAGGTTCCGGAAGTGACCGTCGACCAGGCGCTCGTTCCCGAGGGCCAGCGCACGTTCATCGGAAACTGCGCGCCGTGCCATGGCGCCACGGGCAATGGCGGCGCGGTTGGCGGCGGTGCCCTGGCGCCGGCTCTCGACCAGGCGACGCCGGTCCAGGTCGCGGAGGCCATGATCACCGGACCCGGGCAGATGCCGGTCTTCGGATACGACCAGCATGGGCTCAATGCTGTCGCCAGCTACGTCGACTACCTGCAGCACGCGCCCCATCCGGGTGGTTTCGCCATCGGCGGCATCGGTCCGGTGCCCGAAGGATTCGTCGCCTGGGTCCTGGGTATGGCGCTGCTGTTCGTGATCGTGGTCCTCATCGGCCGACGCTGGACGGCCAAGGGTGGCGACGAGGAGCACGTGCCGTGACGGCCGAACGAAGTATCGCCGTCTCCTTGATCGTGTCCATCCTGGCCTCCCTGGCCCTGCCGGTGGTCTACGTCCTGGTCGGCGGAAATCCGCAGCTCGAGGGGATCCTGCTGGCGGTCGCGCTCGGTGGATTGGGCCTCGCGATCGTGATCTGGGCCATTCGCCTCTTCGAAGCACCAGTCGAGGAAGAGCCACGCCACGAGTTCGGCTCGACCGCCGCGGTGGAGGCGACCGCCGACGCGCTCGACCTCGGCTCGATCACCAGGCGGCGCTTCCTGGGCAGCCTGCTTGCCGGTGCCGGCGGCCTGCTGGCGGCCGCGCTGGTGCTTCCAGCCTTCTCGCTCGGGCCGCACCCGACACGCCAGCTGTTCGAGACCGCATGGCGCAAGGGATCGCGCGTGGTCGGCAGCGACGGCCGACCGATCCGCCCCGACCAGCTGGCAACCGATGCCGTTCAGACCGTCTTCCCGGAGGGCAACGTGGGGCACGCTGACAGCCAGACGCTGCTCATCAAGCTGCGACCCGAGGACCTGCAGCTCGCCGCCGAGCGGCAGGCCTGGGCGCCGCAGGGCGTCGTCGGCTACTCCAAGATCTGCACGCACGCCGGCTGCCCGGTGGGGTTGTATCGGGCTGAGGATCACTCGCTGCTGTGCCCCTGCCATCAATCGACCTTCGACGTGCTGCGAGGTGCCGTGCCGACCTTCGGCCCGGCGGCGCGTCCGTTGCCGCAGCTGCCGCTCGAGCTCGACGCCGAGGGGTACCTCGTGGCGCGCAGCGATTACACCGAGCCGGTCGGCCCCTCGTTCTGGAACATGACCCACACCGAAATGCCTGACTGATGTTGCGCTGGCTCGACGAGCGGTTGGGGATCGCCGATTGGGCGCGCTCGGGGCTGCGCAAGATCTTTCCGGACCACTGGTCGTTCCTGCTCGGCGAGGTCGCTCTCTTCTGCCTCGTCGTGCTCGTGCTGACCGGCGTGTTCCTGACGCTCTTCTATGTGCCCGATGCGACCCCGGTCACCTACGAGGGCAGCTACCTGCCGCTCCAGGGCCAGGAGGTGTCGGCGGCGTATCGGTCCGTGCTCGACCTCTCGTTCGATGTGCAGGCGGGGCTGGTGATGCGCCAGGTGCATCACTGGGCGGCGCTCGTGTTCGTGGCGGCCATCGTCGTCCACCTGCTGCGCGTCTTCTTCACCGGCGCCTTCCGCCGGCCGCGCGAGATCAACTGGCTGGTCGGCATCGGGCTGCTGCTGCTGGCCCTGGGGATGGGCATCACCGGTTATTCGCTGCCGGATGACCTGCTGTCGGGGACCGGCCTGCGGATCATCTACAGCGCCGCCATCAGCATCCCGCTCGTCGGGCCGTACATCGCCTTCCTGCTCTTCGGTGGCGAGTTCCCGACGGCGACCATCGTCAGCCGGCTCTTCGTCTTCCACGTCATGCTGCTGCCGGCGCTGCTGCTCGGCGGCGTGGCGGTGCACCTGGCCATTCTGTGGCGCCAGAAGCACACCCAGTTCCCTGGACCGGGGCATACCGAGCACAACGTGGTCGGAAAGAGCTTCTGGCCGTCGCAGGTCTTCAAGTCGACCGGCCTCATGCTGCTGGTGGCGGCCGTCCTGGCGCTGATGGGCGGGCTGGTGCAGATCAACCCGATCTGGTCGTACGGTCCGTTCATCCCGACCACCGTCTCGGCACCGGCCCAGCCGGACTGGTACGTCGGCTGGCTCGACGGGTCGCTGCGCCTCTTCCCGCCCGTCGAGTTCACGGTTTTGGGCATCACCGTGCCGGCACCCTTCATTCCCGGCGTGCTGCTGCCCGGCCTGGCGTTCACGATCATGACGCTCTGGCCATTCATCGAGCAGCGCTTCGTCACGCGCGACACGCGCTTCCACGAGCTGCTGGACCGGCCATGGGACAACCCGTTCCGGACGGCACTGGGCGTGGCCGCACTGCTGGTGTTCGTGATCGCCACCCTGGCGGCCGGCAATGATGTCGCGGCCATCATCTTCAACATCCCGGTCGAGGTGATGACCGACGTGCTGCGGATCCTGATCTTCGTCGTGCCGCTCATCGGGTTCGCGCTGACCTGGCGCGTGATGCACGAGCTGCGTCGCGACGACCGGGTCGGGCCGGCGCGCCCGCCGGTGGTGCGGCTGCGGCGCACGCCGGATGGCGGGTTCGAGGAGATCGAAGCGAGCGACTGAGGCCCGCGCTCAGTCCAGGCCGAGGTGGTAGCCCAACCGGCGCGGGATGCGCGTCAGCTGGCGGAGCCACCACGGCGCGCGCCGCCCCTGCTCCTCGAGATCCTCGCGGCGGATCATCGCCTCCCGCATGATCCGCGCGCCGACGTAGCGCAACGGCTCGGGTGGGAAGCGACGCGAGGGCGGGCCCACCATGGGCAACCGGGTGAGCGGCTCGTTCGAGCCGAGGACGAGTGCGGCCAGCACCCGGCCGGCGAGATGCGACGGGGCGACGCCGTTGCCCGAATAGCCGGCCGCGTAGTGCAGGCCGGGCTGGAGCGAACCGAAGCGCGGCAGGTGGTGGGGCGACACGTCGATCGGGCCGCCCCACGCATCGGTCAGGCGCACGTCGGCGAGCTGCGGGAACAGGTGGCGGAAGCCGAAGGCCGCCCGGCGCGCGTCGCGGACATCATGGGTGAACGATCGACCGATGCGGCCGCCGTAGCCCGGACGACCGCCACCGGCGCCGAAGGCGATGCGACCGTCGGCGGTCACCTGGAAGTAGTGGACCGAGAGGCGCGCGTCGACGATCGACTCGCCGCCGGTCCAGCCCAGCTCGGCGACGCGGTCGGGGATCGGCTCGGTGCGCACCATGTAGCTGCTCCAGGCCAGGATCGAGCGGCGCAATCCTGGCCAGTCCGCGCCCCAGGCGTTGAGCGCCAGCACCACCTGGCGCGCCCGCAGCTCACCGTTCTCGGTCAGCAGCCGAAATCCCCGGGCCGTATGGCGAACCCGGTTGACGCGCGTCTGTTCGTGGACCGTCACGCCGCGCTGCAGCGCTACGCGGCGCAGGCCGCGGGCGAGCAGCGCGGGCTGGAGCGTGGCTGCGTCGCGCATCAGCGCCCCGCCGCGGAAGCGCGGCGACCGGCAACGCTCGGCGACCTCGCTGGCGCTGAGCTCGACGTACTCGTTGCCCACGCCGAGCCGTCGCGCCGTGTCGACCGACCGGCGCCAGGCGCCGTCGTGCAGCGGCGTGGTGGAGACGGTCAGCATGCCGGCGCGCCGGTAGTGCGCCTCGACGCCGTTCGCATCGCACCAGGCGCCGATCGCCCGCACCGAAGCGGCGACCTCGCGCGCCGCGCTGAGCGCGCCTTCGTCACCGTACAGGTCGACCAGCGTGCCGAGCTCGTCCCACCAGCCGTTGACGAAGCCGCCGTTGCGCCCCGAGGGGCCGCCCCCGCAGATGTCCTGCTCGAGCACGACGACCCGAAGGTCGGGGGCGCGCTCCGACAGCTGCAGCGCGGTCCAGAGTCCGCTGTAGCCGCCGCCCACGATCGCCACGTCCGCCTCCCCGAACCCATCCAGGGCACGGGCAGGGAGCGAATCGGTCTCGAGCGCCAGCGCTTCGCGGAGCCAGGGGCTCCGGGCGCCACCCGGGCCAAGCGCCAGGTCGCCATCGGTCAGCAGCGAGGACACGCCGCGACGATAGCGGACCGCCAGCCTCCCGGAGGTCGACTTGCAAAACTGCTTGTGGTGCAGTAAATAATTATGGTGACCAGAACTGTTAGCGCCGTTAGCGGCTCGCCGCGCCCGCGCACCAGCCGGCCCATCCGCAGCCAGGCTGACGAGCTGTGGGGCGCCCTTCGTCCGATCATCGCCGGCGAGCGGCTCCGCCTCGTGCAACGCGCGCACCAGCTCGGCCTGAGCATGGCGCACCTCCACGTCATGGGGCTGCTCGACGCCAAGGGGCCGCTGCCCATGAGTCGCATCGCCGAGCTGCTCGGCGTGGGCCTGCCGAATGCGACCGGGCTGGTGAGCCGGATGCAGGAGCGCGGTGTCGTGGAACGCCATCGCGACGGCACGGACCGGCGCGTCGTCCTGGTCCGTCTGACCTCCGCCGGCCGCGCCACCCTGCGCGGCTTCGAGATCGCGCGGCGCAGCCGCCTGTCCCACGCCCTCGCCCAGCTCACCGCGGATCAGCGCGACCAGCTGATGCGCTCCGTTCACAACCTTCGCGCCGCCTTCGAGCGGATCGACGCGACCAAGGAGAGCCATTGATGACCACCCAGGGCGGCATCCACATCGACTCGCGAGCCAGATTCGAGATTCTCGGCGCCATCCTGCTGGCCATGTTCCTGTCGGCGCTGGACCAGACCATCGTGGGGACCGCGCTGCCGCGCATCGTCAGCGACCTCAAGGGCAACGACCTGTACGTGTGGGTCGTCACCATCTACCTGCTGACCAGCACGGTGACCGGGCCGATCTACGGCAAGATCTCCGACCTGTACGGCCGCCGGCCGATGATGATGCTGGGCGTCGGCCTGTTCCTCGTGGGCTCGGTGCTGTCCGGTGTGTCGCAGGAGATGTGGCAGCTGATCGCCGCTCGCGGCTTCCAGGGACTGGGCGCCGGCGCCATCTTCCCGATCAGCCTGGCCGTCATCGGCGACCTCTTCACGCCGCGCGAGCGCGGCAAGTACCAGGGCCTGTTCGGTGCCGTCTTCGGCATCTCGGCCCTCATCGGTCCATTCCTGGGAGGATTCCTGACCGATAACCTGTCGTGGCACTGGGTCTTCTTCGTCAACGTGCCGGTCGGCCTGGTGTCGCTCTACATCATCTGGCGCCTGCTGCCGCCGATTCGGCATCCCGAGGCGGTGCGCTCGATCGACTACCTCGGCAGCGCCGTCTTCGCGCTGGCCATCGTCCCGATCCTCATCGGCCTGACGAACAAGCAGACCGGCGCATGGACCGATCCGTTCGTGGGCGGGCTGATCCTGCTCGGCCTCGCCTTCAGCGCGGCGTTCGTGTGGGTCGAGTCGCGGGCCAGCGAGCCGATCGTGCCGCTGGGCCTGTTCCGCAACCGCACCTTCAGCGCGTCGGTGATCGCCGTCTTCCTGGCCGCCTTCGGCTTCTTCGGCGCGATCATCTTCGTGCCGCGCTGGTTCCAGGTCGTGTACGGCTCGTCCGCCACCGAGTCGGGCTACCAGATGTTCCCGCTGCTGATCGGCCTGCTGAGCAGCTCGATCGCATCGGGCTACTTCATCAGCCGCACCGGCAAGTACAAGTGGCTGGTGGTCGCGTCGATGGCAGTGCTCTCGGTCGGCCTGCTGCTCATGACGAACCTGCGCGCCGAGACGGAGCTGCCGGCCATCTGGCTGTGGATGATCATCGCCGGTGTCGGGCTGGGCCCGACCATGGCGGCCTTCACCATCGTGGTCCAGAACGCGGTGCCGACACACCAGCTGGGCGTGGCGACCAGCGATCTGACCTTCTTCCGCCAGGTGGGCGGCACCGTCGGACTGGCCATCGCCGGCACGCTGTTCAACAACGCCCTGACGGCAGAGATCCCGAAACAGCTGGCCGCGTCCGGCGTGCCACAGCCGCTGATCGACCAGTTCGGCTCGGGGCGAATCGACAACGGCCAGATCTCGGCGGTGGGCGACCTCGGCGCGCAGATCATGGCCAGCACGCCCGCTCCGTTCAGGGCGACCGTCGAGCCGCTGATCCCCAACATCGTGGCCGGCTTCCACGAGGCGTTCAGCGTGGCCATCGCCAACGCGCTGTGGATCGGGGTCGGCGCGGGGATGGTCGCCGTGCTGGTCGTCCTTTTCTTCCTGCCCGAGCTGCCCTTGCGGCAGCACTTCGGGGAGAGCCCGAGCAGCGAGGCGCTGGCCGCGCTCGAGCCATCGCTCGAGTCACCGGCGCCGGCCACCTCGCAGCGGGGACGCGGTCCGGCGGCGGAGCTGCGGCCAGGTCGAGAGCAGAGCTGAGGAGTTGGCCGCGCTTGACTCCGCCGGCGGGCGAGGGCACCCTTCGCCCTCGTCCGCCTGCTTCACCCTCGACGAGGAACCGTGATCGCCGTCGCTTCGCTGCTGCTGCCGCTCATCCTGCTGTTCGCCTGGGCGGTGGCCGTCTGCCTGCTGGTCGCCGCGCTGCTGCTGCCGGATGTTCGATACCGATGGCGCCGCGTCGCTCTCGTCCCGTTGGCCGGAGGCCTCCTGCTGGCGCTGCTCACCGCGGCCCTGTTCCGGCAGGCCTCGTCTGACGTCGTCTCGCAGCTCGCCGGTGGCGGCCTGCTGCTCGGGCCGCTGCGTATTTCGCCGCTCGCCACCTGGGGCCTGGTTGCCGCGGTGGTCCTGGCGGCTGCGGCGGTCGTCTACTTCGCCGCGCTTGCCTTCCCGCGCGGCATCGCCGGCTGGCGCGGCGCCGACGCGGCGCGCCGGGCCTGGATCGGGGAAGTCATCCGGATCGTGCTGGTCGGCGCGCTGGTACTCGGCGTCGTGGGCACCACCTTCGCCACGCAGCGAGTCGTCGTCGGCCAGGCGCTGGCCTCGGCCAACGGCGCCATCTTGCACACGCTGGCGCTGCCCGGCTCGCCGACCGGCCTGGCGCTCGACGGACGGAGCGGCTATGTCACGTTCGGCGAGGGCCAGATCGCCTACTTCACGCTGGGCGACGACGGCGCGACGATCTCGACCCGGATCGTGGCGGACGGCCTCAGCTTCCCGCGCGGCGCAGCCATTGCCGACGGCAACCTGTTCGTGGTCGACATGGGCCGGCTGGCGTGCCCAGACCCCTTCCCGCAATGCTGGACGCCCGAGCCGGCCGAGGAACTGCAGCGCCTGAATGCCAGCTCGGCGTCGATCAAGGCCTATCCCATCCTCGACAACGGCGACCTGGGCCAGCCGCGGACGGTCATCGACGGGCTTCCGGTCGTCAACAGCGAACACTCGCCGAACGTCCTGACCCTTGGGCCCGACGGCTTCCTGTATCTCGCCATCGGCGGTCCCGACCGGCTGCCATTCGCCCCGGAGCTGCTGCAGCAGATCGACCATCCCAAGGCGGACCTGCTCGGAACGGTCGCCCGCTTCGACCCGCGCAATCCGAAGCTGCAGATCGTGGCGCGCGGGATACGCAACATCTACACGCTCGCCTTCGATCCGGCCGGCGACATCCTGGGCGTCGACAATGACGGACAGGCCGTCCGCGGCTGGCACAGCGAGCAGCTGACACTGATCCGGCCCGGCGTCGACTACGGCTTCCCGCGCGAGGGCACGTTCGGCCGCGATGTGCCGCCGCCGCTATGGCTGGTGGACTCCGCTGGCAGCGCCGGCCTGGCCTGGGCCGATACGGGCGACGTCCCCGGCGTCCTGATCGGCAGCTTTGGCAAGGTGCAGTTCGTTCCGCTGCTCTCCGACGATGAGGGACCATACGTGCCCAACCTGCAGCAGGTTCGCGACGTGACCGGCCAGCTGCCCGGGTACGTCACCGCGATCGATCCGCTCGGTGGTGACCGCTACCTGCTCGCGCAGCTGGATCCGGGCGGGACGCGGAATGCGCTGCTCATCATGCAGCTCAAACCTGTGGATTGACCCGGTGACCGGCACGTATTACGGTTCGGCGCGCAGAGCCCGAGCGCTGCATATCGCGAAACCGGAGTCCCATCCCCCTGTTCTCGACCGCTGAGCGCGCCGCCGTGAACTCTGCTGCTCCCCGTCCCGATTTCTTCATCGTCGGAGCGCCGCGCTGCGGCACGACTTCGATGTACGAATTCCTGCGCGCCCACCAGCAGGTGTTCATGCCGGCCAACAAGGAGCCGCACTACTTCGGGCGCGACCTGCGACGCCAGCACGCGCCCATGGACGAGCGCGAGTACCTCGACATGTTCAGCGCGGCGCGGCCGGACCAGCGCATCGGCGAAGCCTCACCGTTGTACCTGTCGAGCCACTCCGCGGCTGAGGAGATCCGGTCGTTCGCGCCCGGTGCGCAGATCGTGATCATGCTGCGCGACCCGGTCGACATGATGCACTCGCTGCACTGGCACAACATCTTTCACGGCGTCGAGGACATTCGGGACTTCGCCGAGGCGCTGCGGGCCGAGCCCGACCGACGCGAGGGACGCCGCCTGCCGCCCGGCCTGCACGCGACCGATGCGCTGCTGTATCGCGAGGTCGCCCACTTCGGACAGCACGTCGAACGCTACCTGCGCGTCTTCGGCCGGGACAGGATCCATGTGATGCTCTACCAGGATCTCGCATGCGACTTCGCCGGCGAGACGGCGCGGCTGTGCGAGTTTCTCGGCATCGAGCCGCATGCCACCGAGCCGTACGTCCTCAATGGCAGTCGCGTGCCACGGCAGCCCTGGCTGCAGCGCTGGATCGTCCGGCCCCCGGGCGTGTTCGGATCGGCCGTGGCGCGGGCGAGGCGTTACCCGCTGGCCCACCGCCTGCGGGCGGCGTTGCTTTCCCTCAACAGCCGCAAGGCGGCGCGGCCAACGCTGCCGGCGTCGCTGCGCCAAGAGCTCGCCGCGGAGCTGGCCCCGGACGTCGCGCTGCTCGAGGAGCTGATCGGTCGTGACCTCGGGGCGTGGATGGCGCCTGCCCACCCGTCCATTCCTGCCGCTGCCTCAGCCTGACCGACCGACGCGCCGAGAGCGGGTAGGGCCGCGCACCAGCTTCCGTCGCCGACGCTCCACCATCGATAACGACTGCGGTGGCAGTCGGTATTTCGCCGGCGGGGGGCGCGTTGGCAGCGTGGCGACGCGTAACGGCTGCCGCGGCAGTCGGTAGCAGCCGATTCGGGCCATCGGCTGCCAAGATCGCGCGATACGGGCTGCCGGCGCAGTCGTTATCCGCTCTGCGCGCCGGTATGGGTCTGCCCGCCGCGATCGGGCGAGGTCAGCCGCTCTGTGTGACCCAGCCCCATACGGTGCCGGCGGCCAGGACGATGCCCGGCAGCAGCAGCCACGGCCCATAGACGAGGCCGAGCAGCAGCAGGAGTGCGGCGATGCCCGCGACGAGCGGCCACAGGCTGCCGGTCGGTATCGGCTCCAGTCCGGCAGCCAGCGGATCGGTCCCGGCGGCGGATCGATGCTCCTCGAAGCCGAAGACGCGGTTCACCGCCCCCAGCACGCGTCCGAGCCCCGCGGTGTCGTCGGGGACGATCTCGTTGCGTGCCTGCCGCACGAAGGCGGCGGCGACGCCGACAAAGACGAGCGACGAGAAAACCACGAACAGCAGCAGCAGGCTGCCGGCGACTTCGTAGCTGACAAACCAGTAGACGCCGCCAACCACGATCGAGTAGGCGCCTGTGCGCAGGAAGAAGCGGAGCTCCTCAGCCATGCCGTTCAGCCATTCGGCGGTCCCGGATCGGTCTCGTGCCGGCGCGCGTCGTACACCGGCCGCTCGCTGCGGATGGGCGGCAGGGAGGTGAAGTTGTGGTGCGGCGGGGGAGAGGTGGTCCACCACTCGAGCGAGTAGCCGCCCCATGGATCATTGGCCGCCACCGCGCCGCGCCGCATGAAGACCGACAGCACCACGTTGAGGGCGAAGATCGCGATCGACAGCGCAAGGATCGTGGCGCCGACGCTGATCAGGATGTTGAGATCGGTCCAGGCCGTCTCGCCCGCAGGGTAGTCCGCGACTCGACGCGGCATGCCGTCCAGACCCAGCTGGTGCATCGGGAAGAAGGTGAGGTTCATGCCGATCAGCATCAGCCAGAAGTGCCATCGGCCCAGGCGCTCCGAGAGCAGCCGCCCGGTCATCTTCGGCATCCAGAAATAGAAGCCCGCAAACGCGGCGAAGACCGAGCCGCCGAACAGCACGTAGTGGAAATGGGCGACCACGTAGTAGGTGTCATGGACCGCGTAGTCGATCGCCGGCGAGGCCAGGAACGGCCCGGTGATGCCGCCGACCAGGAACATGAACAGGAAACCGATCGAGAACAGCATCGGCGTGGCGAAGCGCAGCCGGCCACGCCACATGGTGGCGATCCAGTTGAAGAACTTCACGCCGGTGGGAATGGCGATCATCATCGAGGTGATGGCGAAGAACAGGGTGCTGACGACACCGGTGGTGAACATGTGGTGCGCCCACACGCTGAACGACAGCGCCCCGATGAGCATGGTGGCGAAGACGAAGCCCCGGTAGCCGAACACGCGCTTGCCGCTGAACACCGGGATGATCTCGGTCACGATCCCGAAGAAGGGCAGGATGAGGATGTACACCTCTGGGTGGCCGAAGAACCAGAAGAGGTGCTGCCACAGGATGGCGCTGCCGCCCTGCGCCGGTTCGAAGAAGGCGCCGCCCAGCGTGCGGTCGATGAAGAGCATGGCCAGCGCGGAGGTCAGCACCGGGAAGGTGAGCATGATGAGCAGGCTCATCACCAGGATGTTCCAGGTGAAGACGGGCAGGCGGAACATGGTCATCCCGGGCGCGCGCATGGTGAAGGTGGTGCCGATGAAGTTGACGGCACCCAGGATTCCGGAGGTGCCGGTCATGATCAGCCCCATGATCCACAGGTTCGCGCCGGTGCCCGGGGACCAGGTCGTGTCCGACAGCGGCGCATAGCCGGTCCAGCCGAAGGCCGCCGCCCCATTGGCGGTGAGGAAGCCCGAGAAGGCGGTCAGCGCGCCGAACAGGAACAGCCAGTAGCTGAACGCGTTGACCCGCGGGAAAGCGACGTCCGGCGAGCCGATCTGGAGCGGAATGAAGTAATTGGCGAGGCCAATGGCCACCGGCGCGGCGAAGAAGAAGATCATCCCGGTGCCGTGCATGGTGAACAGCTGGTTGTACGTTCCGCGATCCAGGAACTGAAGTCCGGGAACGGTCAGCTCGGCCCGCATGAAGAGCGACAGGATCCCGGACAGGATGAAGAACGCGAGCCCCGAGAAGATGTAGAGCAGGCCGATCTTCTTGTGGTCGGTGGTGGTCACGTAGTCGACGATTCCGGTGCGCTCGACGGGGTGCGGCGTCAGCGCGGGCCGCTCGAGCTCGGCGGTGGTCATGAGCCTCCTCCCTGCTGGCGCAGCCAGGCGTCGAACGCGCCCTGGTCGACGGCGCGGATGCTGAAGCGCATGTCGCTGTGGAGCAGGCCGCAGAACTCGGCGCACTGCCCCGTGTAGGTGCCGGGGCGGTCGATGGTGAGCGTGATGGCGTTCCTGATCCCCGGTACGGCGTCACGCTTGATCAGGAACTCGGGGACGTAGAACGAGTGGATGACGTCGGGCGAGGTCAGCTCGAACGTGATCTCGCGGCCGATCGGCAGCACCACCTGCGGCGGCTGGTCGAGCTGCCCGGTGATGGTCGGCCCGCCGTCGGGATAGCTGAACCGCCACTGCCACTGGAAGGCTTCGACCTGCACCGTCAGGGCCGATGCGTCCCCGTGCCGGTCCACGTCGGCCAGCACGCGCGCGCTCACGGCGAAGAGGCCGATGACCAGCAGCGTCGGCAGAGCCCACCACACCAGCTCGAGCCGGACATTGGTGTGGAAGTCGGATGGCGGCCCGTTGTCCGGCGTGGCGCGGTAGCGCACGATGCTCCAGCCGATGAGCCCCGCCACGACCACGAAGACCAGGGCGGCGCCGGCCATGAACAGCCAGTACAGCGACGAGACGCCCTGGCCCTGCACCGTCACCGGGGCGGGTGCGCAGCCGGCCAACACTGCCGTGACCACGACCATCGCGGCACAGCGAAGCCGGCGTCGAGGAATGAGCGGCTGCATGCGCTTCGAATGCTACTGCGCGTGGCCGTCGCCAGCGCATCGGTAAGATGGCGGAGTGATCGGTTACGACGACCGCACCGCTCTGGTGGTGGTCGACCTCCAGAACGATTTCGCCGATCCTGCGGGCAGCCTGGCGGTGCGCGGCGGTGACGAGATCATCGGTCGCGTCAACGATCAGGTAGCGCAGGCTCGCGAAGCCGGCGCGGCCGTGTTCTACAGCCAGGACTGGCACCCCGAGACGACGCCGCATTTTGCCAAGGACGGCGGCATCTGGCCGGTGCACTGCGTGGCGGGAACGTGGGGCGCCGAGCTGCACCCGGCGCTGCGGGTCGAGGGCGAGCGTATCCGCAAGGGAATCGGCGGCGAGGACGGCTACTCCGCATTCACGGTGCGCGATCCGGTGAGCGGCGAGGAGTCGCCGACCGCGCTCGTGGCCATGCTGGCCCAGCGCCACGCCGAGCGAGTCGTGGTCTGCGGACTCGCCACCGACTACTGCGTGCGCGGCACCGCGCTCGACGCGCGGCGCCTCGGCTTCGAGACCGTCCTGCTGACCGATGCGGTCGCGGCGGTGGACCTGCGGCCCGACGACGGCGAGCGGGCGCTGGCCGAGATGGAGGCCGCCGGAGTCACGCTCGGCTGACCGTCAGCCGATGCTCAGCTGACGCTCGGCGCGGACGCTCGAAACTTGCCTCTTGCGCTCGCAGGGTGCGTGCGTATACTCCGGCGCGTCGGGTCGCCCCGAGCGGCGCCAGCAGGAACGCTTCCGTCCCCCTCCCAGCACGTCCCACGCGTCGGATCACGGGGTAGCGGCAAGAACCGTGATCGGCGCCGTCGACGGGCGTGTGCACCTCGGCGTGGAACAACTTCATGGGAGGGGTCCTTCGTGACCTACACCGATCAGGTGCTCACCTGCGTCGACTGCGGAATCGACTTCGTCTTCTCCGCATCCGAGCAGGAATTCTTCGCGCAGAAGGGCTTTGCCTCTGCGCCCAAGCGTTGCTCCTCGTGCCGGGCGCAGCGACGCGCCACCAACGGCGGTGGCACGAGCTATGGCAACGGCAGCTACGCTGCTGGCAACGGCTTCAGCCGCGGTCCGCGCGAGATGTTCGACGCGGTGTGCGCGCGATGCGGCAAGGACACCCAGGTCCCCTTCCGCCCCACCGGCGCGCGACCGGTCTACTGCAGCGACTGCTTCCGCCTGATGCGCGGCTGACGCCTGCTCCTTCCGGACCGATACGGGCGGCTCGCCTTCGTGGTGAGCCGCCTTTCGTTTGCCGTTCGGCCTGTCTCATCCGGTGTGGGCTGAAATGACCGGGAAAGGCAAGCTCTCGTGCGTATCAGTCTGCTGGAAGCTGAGATCACCCGGAATGAGCCACGTTCTCCGTCAAACCCGCCGGTTTCAGTCCCGGGGAGACCAGACCGCATGAGAGCCCCCGGCTGTCAGTCATTTCAGCCGGTCGGGACCGACGCACCGGCCCAGCGGCCGAGCGGTCGGCCGGGCGAAGAGGGGCCGGACTCGTATCATTGAGGCGTATCCAATGACGAGATGCGGCAGATAACTTGCGGAGCCTGAACGGCATATGAACGACCTCGACCAGTGGCGCGAGCTGGGCCAGCAGCTGCGCGTCGATTCCATCCGAGCCAGCGCGGCCGCCGGGTCCGGCCACCCGACCTCCTCGATGTCCGCGGCGGACCTCATGGCGGTGCTCATGTCGAAGTACCTGCACTACGACTTCGACCATCCCGAGAACCCGAACAACGACCACCTCATCTTCAGCAAGGGCCACGCATCCCCGCTGCTGTACTCGATCTACAAGGCTGCGGGGGCTGTGTCCGACGCGGAGCTGCTCACCTTCCGCGAGCAGGGCAGCCGGCTGCAGGGCCATCCCACTCCGGTCATCCCGTGGGTGGACGTGGCGACCGGCAGCCTCGGCCAGGGTCTGCCGGTCGGCGTCGGCGTGGCACTCGCCGGCAAGCGCCTCGACCGGCTCCCGTACCACATCTGGGTGCTGTGCGGCGACTCCGAGATGGCCGAGGGATCGATGTGGGAGGCGATCGAGCACGCGGCCTTCAACAAGCTTGACAACCTGACCGCGATCATCGATGTCAACCGCCTGGGTCAGACCGGCGAGACGATGCACGGCTGGAACCTCGACTACTACCGCAATCGCTTCGAGGCGTGCGGCTGGCACGCCGTCGAGGTCGACGGCCACGACGTGGAGGCGGTCGACCGGGCGTTCGGCGAGGCCGCATCGGTCTCTGACCAACCCAGCGTGGTCATCGCCAAGACGATCAAGGGCAAGGGCGACCCGGCCGTCGAGAACCAGAACGGCGCCCACGGCAAGGTGGTGCCGAACCCGGACGAGGCGATCAAGGCTCTCGGCGGCGAGCGCAACATCAGCGTCCACGTTCCCAAGCCCGCCTCCGACGGTACGCCGCATGTGTTCGAGACATCAGGCAGCCTGGAGCTGCCGCGCTACGAGCTCGGCGGCAAGGAAGCGGTCCGCAAGGCCTACGGCGACGCGCTGGCGGCGCTGGGCAGCGCCAACGGCAAGGTCGTGGCGCTCGACGGCGAGGTGAGCAACTCCACCTACTCCGAGATCTTCAAGAAGGCGCACCCCGAGCGCTACTTCGAGATGTACATCGCCGAGCAGCAGATGGTGGCGGCGGCGGTCGGCATGCAGGTGCGAGGCTGGCGCCCGTACGCCAGCACCTTCGCGGCCTTCCTGTCGCGCGCCTACGACTTCGTGCGCATGGGCGCCATCAGCCAGGCCGATATCCGGCTTGTCGGTTCGCACGCCGGGGTCAGCATCGGCGAGGACGGGCCGTCGCAGATGGCGCTCGAGGACATCGCCAGCCTGCGGGCGGTGTACGGATCGACGGTGCTGTATCCCAGCGACCCGAACCAGACGGCGCGGCTGGTGGCGGAGATGGCGGACCGCGACGGGATCGTCTTTCTGCGCACCACCCGCGAGAAGACGCCGGTCATCTATTCGCCCGACGAGGAGTTCCATGTCGGCGGCAGCAAGGTCGTTCGCCAGACCGATGACGACCAGGTCACCCTGATCGGGGCCGGCATCACGCTCCACGAAGCGATGAAGGCGGCGGATGCGTTGCGCGACGATGGCATCAACGCCCGCGTCATCGACCTGTACAGCGTCAAGCCGATCGACGTCGAGACGCTGCGGGTCGCGGCGCGCGACACCGGGCGCCTGGTGACGATCGAGGATCACTGGCCGCAGGGCGGGCTGGGCGACGCGGTGCTGGAGGTCTTCGCCGACAGCGACGAGCGGCCGCGCATCGTGAAGCTGGCAGTCGATCACATGCCCGGCTCGGCGACGCCTGCCGAGCAGCTGGCCGCGGCCGGCATTGACGCACCCCATATCGCCGACACTGCCCGCGCCCTGGTGCGCGAGGCGGTATCCGCCGCGAGCTGAAGCCGAACCATCCGAGGAGAGACACACATGAACACGTTGCAGCGGCTTCACGCCGAACAGGACCAGAGCCCGTGGATCGATTTCATCGACCGTGAGCTCATCACCACCGGCCGCCTGGACGAGATGATCGACACCGGCATCCGCGGCCTGACCAGCAATCCGACCATCTTCGGCAAGGCGGTCGCCAGCGGCCAGTACGACGAGCTCATCCGCCGCGAGATCGACAACGGCCACTCCAACGAGCAGATCTTCGAGGAGATCGCGGTCGCCGACGTCGGCGACGCCGCCGACAAGCTGCGGCGGGTCTACGACGAGTCGCAGGGGACGGATGGCTTCGCCTCGATCGAGGTCGAGCCGGCGCTGGCCGACGATACCGACCGCACCATCGAGCGCGCCAAGCACCTGTGGACCCGGCTCGGTCGGCCGAATGTCTTCATCAAGATCCCGGCGACCGAGGCAGGCGTCCCGGCCATCACCGCCTGCATCGCCGAGGGCATCAACATCAACGTCACGCTGATGTTCAGCGTCGACGTCTACAAGCGGGTGGCGAACGCCTACGTCGAAGGGCTGAAGCAGCGCCGCGCCAGGGGCGAGCCGATCGATCGGATCGCATCGGTCGCCAGCTTCTTCGTCAGCCGGGTCGACACCAAGGTTGACAAGCGGCTCGACGCGTCGAGCAGCAACGGAGGCGACGATCTGAAGGGTCGCGCCGCGGTGGCCAACGCAAAGATGGCCTACCAGGCCTACCTGGACATCTTCCATGGCAACGGCTTCGAGGAGCTGCGCAGCGCGGGGGCCCAGGTGCAGCGCTGCCTGTGGGCCAGCACCTCGACCAAGAACCCCGCCTACCGCGACGTGCTGTATGTCGAGGAGCTGATCGGACCGGAGACGGTCGACACCATGCCGCTGGACACCATCGAAGCCTTCCTGGATCACGGCAACGTGCAGCGCACGGTCGACCGCGACGTGGATGACGCTCGGCGCGTGCTGCGCGACCTGGGCGCACAGGGCATCGACATGGAAAACGTCACCGACGAGCTGATCGAGGAGGGCGTGGAAGCGTTCGCCAAGTCGGTTGACGACCTCCTCGAGACCATCGACAGCCAGCGGAAGGCCCTCGCGACGGCGTGACCGGACCGATGACCGAGCGAGTCGACCGCACGGTGGGCGACAGCCTTGGCTCCGCGATCGCGGACCGCCTGCAGGCCTGGACCGATGCGGGGGTCGCGGAACGCCTCTGGCATAAGGATGGATCGCTGTGGGCGGCTTCGGGGAAGCCGCCCGATGTGCTGGCCGCCTGGCTCGGATGGCTCGACCTTCCGCACGACATGTCAGAACGCGTCGGCGAGCTGACACATCTCGCCGATGCGGTGCGCGCCGACGGGTACACGCGCGCCGCGGTGCTGGGCATGGGCGGTTCATCGCTGGCGCCGGAGCTCTTCAGCCGGGTCTTCGGCTTCGGCGGCGGGGCCGCGGCACCGGGAAGTGGCGGCCTCGAGCTGCGCATCCTGGATTCGACCCATCCCGATGCCGTGCGCGGCTTCCGCGAGTGGGCGACCGCGGCGCGGACCATCTTCCTGGTGAGCTCGAAGTCGGGGACCACCACCGAGCCGAACGCCTTCCATGCCGCCATGGGCGCCGAGGCGCCGGCGCTCGACTTCATCGCCATCACCGATCCCGGCACGGCGCTGGCCGACCTTGCCCGCGCCCAGGAGTTTCGCGCCATCGTCGAGGCACCGCCGGACGTCGGCGGCCGCTACTCCGCGCTGACCGTCTTCGGGCTGGTGCCGGCGGTGCTCCACGGCGTCGACATCGGTGCGCTTCTGTCGCGCGCCGTCGACATGGCCGAGCGCTGTCGGCGGCTGCCGGACGAGAACCCGGGGTTGCGGCTGGGCGCCTACATCGGCGAGGCCGCGCGTGCCGGACGCAACAAGCTGACGATCTTCACCTCATCGAGGCTGGCGAGCTTCGGTGACTGGGCCGAGCAGCTGCTGGCCGAAAGCACCGGCAAGCAGGGGACGGGGATCATCCCGGTCGTGGGCGAGCCGATCGGCGAGCCGGCCGCCTACGGTGACGACCGCTGCTTCGTGCTCGTCACCCTTGCCGACGAGCCGGACACCGAATGGCAGCGCCTGGAGGACAGCCTCGTTGAGCTCGGCCATCCCTTCCTCCACATCCAGCTGCCGGCATCCGTCGACGTCGGCGGGGAGTTCGTGCGCTGGGAGGTGGCGACGGCTGCCGCGGGCATGGTGCTGGGCATCGATCCATTCGACCAGCCCAACGTCCAGGAGAGCAAGGACGCCACCAAACAGCTGCTTGCAGAGGCACGCGACAGTGGCAACCTGCGGACGTCGGCGCCGCTGGTGGCGACGGAGGGCATGGCGCTCTACGCCGACGCCGCGGCCATCGGCGACACGCCGGTCACCGTCGAGGGCGGAATCCGCCAGCTGCTGGCGTCGTCGCAGGCAGGCGACTATTTCGCGCTGCTCGCCTACCTGCCCCAGGACCGCGACACCGAGGCGTTGCTGCAGCGAGTCCGCGCCCGTGTCCGCGATTCGCTCGGCATCGCCACGACGCTCGGCTTCGGCCCGCGATTCCTGCATTCGACCGGACAGCTGCACAAGGGCGGGCCTGCGAGCGGCCTCTACCTGCAGATCACCGCGGAACCGCGCAAGGACCTGCCGATCCCCGGTTGGGACGAGACCTTCGGCATGCTGATCGCGGCCCAGGCGCTCGGCGACCTGCAGTCGCTGCAGCGACGCCAGCGCCGAGCGATTCGCCTGCACCTGGCCGATGCCGAGAGCGGCCTGCCGCGCCTCGAGGAGATGGTCGCGGACGCGCTCACCACACTCGTGCCCGCCTGAGCGGATCACGCCAAGAAAGGAAACGCATGCAGATCGGGATCTGTGGACTGGGACGGATGGGGGCCGGGATGGCTCGTCGGCTGGCCCGCGGTGGCCACGACGTTGTCGTCTGGAATCGCACCGAATCGGTGGCCGTCGAGCTCGCCGGCGAACCCGAGAACGAGGGCCGCATTTTTGTGGCGGAGCCGCTCGACACCATCGTCGGCAAGCTCGACGCGCCGCGCCACGTCCTCATCAGCGTCCCGTCCGGCGATCCGACGCAGGCCATGGTCGACCAGCTGGCGAGCCTGCTCGAGCCGGGGGACGTCGTCATCGACGCCGGCAACTCGAACTTCCACGACTCGCAGCGGCGCGCGGCGGCGCTCGGCGAGCATGGCATCGAGTGGCTCGACTTCGGCGTCTCGGGCGGGGTGTGGGGGCTGGAGGTCGGCTTCTGCACCATGGTCGGCGGCAAGCGGGAGCTGTACCAGCGCATCGAGCCGATGGTCAAGACACTGGCACCCGAGGCGGGCTACCTGTATTGCGGACCGGCGGGTGCGGGCCATTACGTCAAGATGGTGCATAACGGGATCGAGTACGGGGTGATGCAGGCCTACGGCGAGGGCTTCGACATCCTGCATGCCTCCGAGTACGACCTCGATCTGGCCGCGATCGCGCGCATGTGGAACCACGGCAGCGTGATCCGCTCGTGGCTGCTGGAGCTCGCCGGAAACGCCTTCGAGAATGAGGGCAATGACCTGGCCGACATCGCCGGCTGGGTGGCTGATTCGGGCGAGGGACGCTGGACGGTCTTCGACGCCATCGAGCACGACGTGCCTGCGCCGATCATCACCCTCAGTCTGCTGCAGCGCTTCCGCAGCCGACGCGCTCCGGATTCGTTCAGCGACCGGGTCCTCGCCGCGCTGCGGAACGAGTTCGGCGGCCACGCCATCAAGGCCGCCTCGCCGACCTCGACCGTCGAGCAGGGCGAGGCCGGCGGGGACGCCGGACACCCGGCGACGACTGCCACCGGCAGCCGCGGTTAGCCGATGACGACCCGCAGCGCGCCGAGCCGGAGTATGACCGATCCGGACGCGCGCCAGGGCCGCGACGGGCGCGGCAACGGCCGCAGCGTGGCGAACCCGCTGCGCGAGGGGCTGCGGCTCGAGCGCATGCCCGAGCCGTGCACCATGGTCATCTGCGGCGCGACCGGCGACCTCACCGAGCGCAAGCTGGCACCCGCCCTGTACAACCTCATGCTCGGCGGCTTCCTGCCGCCCGAGTTCACCGTCGTCGGTTTCGCCCGCCGCGACCTTGACGCCGATGCGTTCCGGCAGCACCTGCGCGAATCGATCGACAAGTACAGCCGCAACAAGCCCGCCAAGGAATCGGTCTGGGAATCGTTCGCGAAGGGCATCGAATACCACCAGGGCAACCTGGACGACCCGCAGGCCTACGTTGAGCTGGCGAAACGGCTCGAGCGCATCGATCGCGACCGCGGAACGGCGGGCAACCGGCTCTTCTACCTCGCGGTGCCGCCCAAGCTGTATCCCGAGATCGTCGAGCAGCTCGGCGAAGCCGGCCTGGCAGTGCATCGCGGCCATGACGGCGGGAAGCAAGGCTGGGTGCGGGTCATCGTCGAGAAGCCGTTCGGCTACGACCTGGCCTCCGCACGCGCCCTCAACCGCGAGCTGCGCGAAGTCTTCAGCGAGGACCAGATCTACCGCATCGACCACTACCTCGGCAAGGAGACGGTCCAGAACCTGGCCGTCTTCCGCTTCGGCAACGGCATCTTCGAGCCGATCTGGAACCGGCGCTACATCGACTCGGTCCAGATCACCGTGGCTGAGACGGTCGGGGTCGAGGGACGCGGCGAGTTCTATGACCAGACCGGGGCCATGCGCGACATCGTCCAGAACCACGGCCTGCAGCTGCTGGCCACCTTCGCCATGGACCCGCCGGTCGAGTTCCGCGCGCAGGACCTGCGCGACGAGAAGGTCAAGGTCCTGCGCGCGGTGAAGCCGGTGGGCTACAACCAGGTCGAGGACCAGACCGTGCGCGGCCAGTACGTATCGGGCTGGGTGGAAGGCGCCAAGGTGCCGTCCTATCGTGACGAGCCCGACGTCGCGCCCGACAGCGAGACGGCGACCTACGTCGCGCTCAAGCTGGCGATCGATTCGTGGCGCTGGGCCGGCGTGCCGATCTACGTGCGTACCGGCAAGGCGCTCACGACGCGCGTCACCGAGATCGCGGTCCAGTTCAAGCGCGCGCCGCTGGCGCTCTTCGCGCGGGCCGGCAACCCGGTCATCGAGCCGAACGTGCTGGCCATGCGCATCCAGCCCGACGAGGGCATCCTGCTGCGCTTCGGCGCCAAGGTGCCCGGCCAGGGGCTCAACATCCGGACGGTCAACATGGATTTCCGTTACGGAAGCTCCTTCGCCGTCGACTCGCCCGACGCCTATGAGACGCTGCTGCTCGACGCCATGATCGGCGACGCGTCGCTCTTCACGCGAGATGACGAGGTCGAACGGGCGTGGGAGATCATCGACCAGGTGCTGCAGGCATGGGCCAATGGCGAGGGCGGGCCGTTGCACTTCTATTCGGCCGGAACGTGGGGACCGCCGGCCGCCGACGAGCTCCTGGAGCGCGACGGACGGGAATGGCGGCGACCGTGAGCGGCGGCCACGAGAACGTGGTCCGCGAGCTGGAACGCTTCGGCCAGGCGCCGTCGCTGGCGACGCCGGTGTGGGAGGCGCGCGATACCAGCGTGCCGGCCATCGAGGCGCAGCTCGCCGAGCTGTGGACGCCGCCGGAGGCGTCCGGCGAGGACGCCGTCATCACTGAGAAGGGACTGCCTCACGCCCGTGCATCGGTCCTGAACCTGATCGTGACGGTTGTCGATGCCGATGCGGCCGACCGGGTCGTGCGCACCATGATGGACCTCGGCATCCGGCACCCATCTCGCGCCATCGTGCTCGTGGCCGACCCCGAAGCGCGCGGCGCGTCGCTCGACGCGCGGATCAGCACGCACTGTCACCCGCTGGGCGGCGAGACGGACCGCATCTGCTACGAGGAGGTCGTGCTCACCGTGCGGGGCGAGGCGGCGCGCCACCTGTCCGGCATCGTCGCGCCGCTGCTGATCCACGACCTGCCGACCCACGTCTGGTGGCCCGGCGATCCGCCCTTCGGCCATCCGGTCTTCGACCAGCTGGTAAGCATCGCCGATCGGCTCATCGTCGACAGCTCCGACTTCAGCGACCTGCTGCTCGGCTACCGCCGCCTGTCGAACCTGCGCCGCCGCAGCGGGGTGGGGGACCTGCTCTGGGACCGGCTCGGCTGGTGGCAGGAGCTGACCGCCGAGTTCTTCGACGTACCGCGGTTCCGCCGCTACCTTCCCAACCTCAACCGGCTGTGGGTGCGCTACGCGGTTCCAGCCGAGGGAAAGCGGGCGCAGCGCACGGACGTGGAGCCGAGCATCCGATCGCCGATCAGCCAGGCGCTCCTCTACGCCGGCTGGCTCGCCTCGCGGGTCGGCTGGCGGCGCGACCGCGCCATGGAGCAACTGCAGGACGGCCGATTGCGGCTGCGGCTCGAGGGGCGGTACGAGATGATCGACCTGCTCATCGAGCCGCTCGCCACCGACGACTTCACGCCCGGCGAGCTGGTCAACGCGCACCTGCGTGCCCTCGGGGAGACGGGCGCAGCCGAGTTCATCATCGATCGCAACCGCGACGACGAGGCGACCGTCGCCACTAATGCCGACGGCATGACCGCGCTGCTGCGGACGGTGCCGATGGACGAGCCCTCCGAGGCCGACCTGCTCAGCTCCGACCTCATCACCGAGAGCAACGAGCCGGTGTACGAAGCGGCACTCCGAGCCGCGGCGGTCTTCCTGGCGGCCGCGCAGCCAAGCCAGGACGTCGCGTGAGCCCGGAGATCGTTCGATGACCACCGAATTCCGCGTGCTGCCCGACGTGTCTGCCGTGGCGGCGGCCGCCGCCGACCGCCTGATCGGCGCAGCGCAGGCGGCGATCGGCGAGCGAGGCGTGTTCCGCGTCGCGCTTTCCGGCGGATCGACGCCGAAGGCGGTCTACCCGCTGCTCACCGTCGAGCCGCGGCTCGCGATGGTCGAGTGGGATCGGGTCGAGTGGTTCTGGGGCGACGACCGCTCGGTGCCGCCCGACGACCCCGAGTCCAACTTCGGCGTCGCCAGGCAGATGCTGCTGTCGCGGCTTCCCGGTATCGCCGACGAGCGGGTGCATCGCATGCCGGCCGACGCCGCCGATCGCGACGCCGCGGCCCGTGCCTATGCCGCCGAGATGGAGCACGTCTTCCATCCGCCCGACCACCAGCCCCCGCGCTTCGACCTGATCTGGCTGGGGATGGGCGCCGACGGCCACACGGCATCGCTCTTTCCGGGGAGCGAGGCGCTCGACGTCGACGACCGCTGGGTCGTTCCCAACTGGGCGCCGTCGCTCGAGACGTGGCGCATGACCTTCACCTACCCGGTGCTCGACGCAGCGCGGTTGGTGATCTTCGTGGTGACCGGCGCCGACAAGCGATCGGCGCTCCGGCAGGTGCGCGAAGGGGACAGCGACCTGCCGGCCGGCCGCGTCGATGCCGAGCGCATCGAATGGCTGGTTGACGCAGCCTCGGCCGCCGGAGCGCCCTCGCCGGCGTGAGCGCCTGGATCTGGCTGCTGGCCGCCGCCGCGGCGGGTGTGGCCGCCTACCTGGTCGGCTGGCCGGCCTGGCAGCAGTACCGGCTCCGGGATCGGGTCGACGCCAACACCGAGCGCTACCTCGGCTGGCGGGGTCGTTCGCGGACGGCAGCCGGCCGCCCGAGCGAGGGGATGACCGGCGAGGAGCGCCGGCGTGTCTACGTGGGCGTGGCGTTGGGCGTGGTGGCGATCTTCTGCCTGGTCGGCTTTTTCACCTACGCCGGCTGATCCACCGGGCCGGCCGGCTCGACCGGTGAGCGGCGGTCGAGCCCGTGCATGGCCGGGTTGACGAAGATCGACAGCGTGACGATCAGGTAGCCGGCCGCGATCGCCAGCAGCACGCCGCGCAGGCCGAGCCCCTCCACCACCAGGCCCGCGATCAGCACGCCGGCCGGGATCGCGACGTAGGCGCCGGACCGAATGGTGCCGATCACCCGACCGCGCAGGCGCGCCGGCACCCGCTCGTAGATGACGGTGCTGAGGATGGGGTTGATGGGGCCGCCGGCCAGTCCGGTGACGGCGGCCGCGGCGATGACCACCGGCAGCGGCGGCAGCGTGGCGAGGACCCAGAACGGCAGCCCGGCGACGACGAAGGCGATCCCGAAGCTGAGCCGCCGCGGCAGGCGGTGTCCGACTGCTCCGAAGATGACCGAGCTCACGAGCGCCGCACCACCGAAGGCGCCGATGACCAGGCCCAGGTCCAGCGCGCTGCCGAAGACGCGGCTGGCATAGATCGGCAGCACGACGCTGAACAGCGGCGCGTCCAGGAAGTTGGTGATCATGGCCGTCAGCACCACCGCCAGGATCAGCCGGTCTCGGCCGATGAAGGCGAGTCCCTCGCGCAGCTCGCCGAGGTAGCTGCCGTGGGCCTCGGCCCGTGCCCCAGCCGGTGGGATGAGCAGCCGGACAATGAGCGCCGAGACGCCGAAGCTGGCCGCATCGACCCACAGCACGTTGCTCGCTCCCAGCAGGACGATGAGCAGGCCGGCCAGCGGTGCCCCGAGCAGGCTCGAGCCGCGGCTGATGGCCTGTGAGATTCCCGATGCCCGCTCCAGGCTCATGCCCGCCATGCCGGCGAGGTCGGGAAGGATCGCGGACCGCGCCGTGCTGCCCGGCGCGTCGAGAAGGGCACCGGCGAAGACGAGCGCAAGCAGCATCCACAGATCGAGCCCGACCGTGTCGAACAGGAGCGGGATGGCAGCGACGCAGAGGCCGCTGGCCAGATCCGATACGACGCTCATGCGCCGGTAGCCGAGGCGGTCGACCACCGCGCCGCCGAAAAAGGCGGCGATCACCGCCGGCAGCGTCGTGAAGAACGCGACCAGGCCGGTGAGGGCCGCGCTGCCGGTGGTCTGCAGCACGAACCAGGGGATGGCGACCAGGGTCAGGACGTTGCCGGTCATGCTGATCGCGTTCGAGATGAAGAGCGCCAGGAGCGGCACGCGGCGGCTGACGGGAGGCATGCCCTGCGAAGTCTAGGCGGGTCATACTCGTCACCGATGCCGATGCGGGTAGAGCTCCTCTATTGGGACCGCGACCCGGAGTACATGACCCTCCGTCAGCGGCTCGTCGAGGTGCTCACCGAGGACGCCTTCGAAACGCCGATCCAGATGATCGCCGTCGGCAGCGATGCGGATGCGGCCCTCCTCGACTTCCCCGGCTCGCCCACGATTCGGATCGACGGTATCGACGTGATCGACCCGACCGATGCACCGGTCGGCCTCCGCCTTCGCCGCCCGTTGCCAACCAGGGAGCTGATCCGCACGGCCGTCGAGCGGGCGCGCGGCTGGAGCCACGGTCGCCGGGGCTGACGCCGGTACACTCGCACGGATGCTGGCGTCGGCGCTGCGCGGCTTCTTCCTGTGGCTCAGCCACCTCGGCTGGGTGGCGTGGCTGGCGCTCCATACGCCCCTCCTGCGCCGCGTGGCGCTGCGTTTCGTGGCCGGCACCACGCTCGACCAGGCAGTCGAGGCCGTGCGCACCCTGAACGGCAGCGGCGCGATGGCGACGCTCGACGTGCTCGGCGAGAGCGTCGAGGATCGTGCCGCCGCGGACCGGGCGGCGGCGGCCTACGTCGCCACCATCGAGCGCATCGCCGCCGAGGGCCTCGACGCCAACGTCAGCCTAAAGCTCACCCAGATGGGCCTCGACCTCGGGGTCGAGTCCTGCCTGGAAATCATCGCCCCGGTGGTCGAGGCCGGTGCCCGACATGCCATCTTCGTGCGCATCGACATGGAGTCGGCGGCCTACACCGATCGGACCCTCGAGGTCGCGCAGCGCCTGCACGCCCAGGGCTGCGACGTCGGCGTCGTGCTGCAGGCCTACCTGCATCGGTCGCTGGCCGATGCGCGGGCCATGGCCCAGGCCGGGATCCGGGTGCGGATCTGCAAGGGCGCGTACGCGGAGCCGGCCGAGATCGCCTGGCACGACCGCGGCCGCATCGGTCAATCCTTCGTGGAGATGGCGAAGCTGCTGCTGGAGGCCGATGCCTACCCGGCCATCGCCAGCCACGATCCGGAGATGATCGAAGCGGTGCGCTCGTTCGTCGAGGAGTCCGGGATCGGCCGCGATCGGTTCGAGTTCCAGATGCTGTACGGCATTCGGCGTGACCTGCAGCGCGCGCTGCTGGAGCAGGGCTACCGGCTGCGCATCTACGTTCCGTACGGCACCGAGTGGTATCCCTACTTCATGCGCCGCCTGGCCGAGCGGCCGGCCAACGTGCTGTTCGTGCTGCGCAGCGTCTTCGGCGAGCGCGGCTGATCGAGCCTGGCGCCGACCTGCGTTCGGTGCGCTGGCGCGGTAGACTCGTCGGATAGCCATGAGTGCCAGCAAGCGGCCGAGCACTTCGAGTCTCCGCCGGTTCATCACGACCCGCCCATACGTGACTGTCGCCGAGCTCCGGCGTCGGTTCGTGCTGGATGAGCCGGATGCAATCTGCTGCATGCGGCGCAATGGCACCACCGCCTACGTCGGCCTTCCCGAGCGCGAGGCCTCGAAGCTCCAGGACCTGTGGGAGCGCGACGAGATCGGCGTCGAGCTGTCGGTCGAGGTGCGTGCTCCGGTGGTGATCGGGGTCTACCCGATGCGCATCGCGCGCTTCATCCAGGACCAGTCCGTCGGCAACGGGGCGCCGAACGGGAATGGGTTCGCGCACCACGCCAATGGGTATGCCAACGGCAGCGCCAACGGCGTGCATCACGGCTTCGCCGCCGGTGGGGAGCCACACTTCGACGATTCGGCGGCGACCAGTCGGCCGGAGTGAAGGTCGTGGCGCTGGTCGGTGACCTGATCACCGCCAGTCGCATCCTCGAGGCTGCCTCACAGGCGCGCGCTGACGTGCACCGGATCGACGGCCCGGACGAGCTTCCCGATGCCGCATCGGTCGACCTGCTGCTGGTGGACTGGGGGGATCGCCGCGACGATTGGGGACCGCGCCTGCGCGCCTGGCGGGGCCATGCCGCGACGCGGGTCGTGCTCTTCGGGCCGCACACCGATCTCGACGCACACGCCGCAGCGCGAGCCGCCGGATTGGGGCCGATGTGGGCTCGCTCCCGGCTGATGCGCGACCTGAATTCTCTGGTCCAGAGTGCCCAAAATCCGTAGTTCTACGGATTGACGCCACCTAACTGACCGGCGTACGGTCGCGCTCCGGTTCTTCTTACGCCTCCCCGGGCTTCCCGAGCTGCCCGCTCCCGGCCAGCGCACGTAGTGACCGGCTACGTTCGGTCGGCGCCTGCCCCGCCTGCATATCTGCATGTGCGCGCGTGCCCCTTGAGTGCACTCATTCGTCCCTGATCGGGCGCGCCGCATGGCGCCATCCCGCTTGGGCGGGGAGTGATGTCCGCGCGTGACTGCGTGGCCGGATGCCGCACCGAGAGCGGCTGCTCGCGAGAGGGGTTATGAGAGGCCTTTCGAGATCGCATTTCGTCGTCTGCTGCCCATGTATGCCATCCACTGAATCGGAGACACGGGCATGACACTTTCCACGTCCAATCCCCGCGCCAAGCAGCGCTGGGGTGCGCTGGCGGCCGGCGTCGCGGTGCTCACGCTGCTGCTGGCCGCAGTTGCCCAGGGCCTGACGCAGACCGATTTCGAGCTTGACAAGAACGCGACCAATGACCTCACCACGCAACGCATCGGCGCGCTGAGCGGAAACATCACCGCGACCGCGACGTCATTCACGGCCTGCCAGCTCATTGCGCAGTCCGCCCCACCGAGCTTTACGATCCAGATCGGCGCGGAGCAGATGACCGTGACCGCGGTCACCGGCAGCGGAAGCGCAACCGGTGGTTGTCCGTCGGGAACCGTCAACAAGCGCACCTACGCCGTGACGCGCGGAGCGAACAGCACCACCGCCGCCGCGCATGCCGCCTCGGGCTTCGAAGGCGACATCACCAAGATCACGGTCGCGACCACGGATGGCGACGACTGGGATCAGGTGTACAGCGAGGTCCAGGACGACGCGGACACCAAGTGCAACGACATCGGTGCCATCGAGTGCGCCTGGATCCACGATCCCGAAGGTCACAGCGTCTACACCACCGGTGGATCGAAGGACGACCTCGATATCCCGAACTGGCGCTACACCGACTCGTCCGTGCCTGACGCCGACGAGATCCTGGACGCCTTCGCAGCCAAGTACGACACCGGCGGCAGCCAGTTCCTGTACTTCGGCGCCGATCGCCTGGCGGTCAATGGGGCCAAGGACTTCGGCTTCTGGTTCTTCCATTCGCCCGTCAGCCTCGAAGGCGACGGCACGTTCAGTGGCATGCACACGGCCCACGACAGCAACGGCACGCCGAACGACCCAAGCGACGATACGCCCGGAGACATCCTGATCCTCGGCACGTTCACGCAGGGCGGCGCCACCGTCAACATCCGCGTCTTCGAGTGGGTGGGCAGCGGCGGCAACACCAACGGCGTGCTGAACGGGCCGGTGGGTGCCATGGGCGACTGCGTCCCTGGTGGCTCCGGACAGAACGGCTGCGGGACCGTGAACAACACGAGCGTCCCCTCGCCGTGGGCCTACAAGGCAAAGGGCGCCAGCGCCGGAGGCTTCATTCCGAGTGGAGGCCTGGTCGAGGGCGGCATCAATTTGAGCTCGATCGGCCTCGAGGGGTGTTTCTCGAGCTTCCTCGCAGAGACCCGCTCGGCACCGGAGGTCGGCGCGCAGCTCAAGGACTTCGTGCTCGGCCAGTTCGAGGCCTGCGGCTCCGAGCTGGTGACGACGCCCGCCGATGGGTCAGGCACGGCGCTGACCGATACGGACAGCGACAACCTCGGGCTGCCCGACGTTCAGATCGGGACCGGCACCGCTGGTGTCGACGTCACCGATTCGGCGGCGCTGGACATCAACGGCACGAGCACCTGGAGCGGCACGCTGGACTTCTACCTCTGCGGACCGATCGACGATCCGGACACCTGTGAGAGCGGTGGCTTCCCGGTCGATTCGCAGGCCGTGGACCAGGACACCGTCCAGCCGATTGTCTCGGCCTCGGCGAACCTGACGTCCGTCGGACGGTACTGCTGGCGTGGCGAGTTCACCTCCGATACGGAGGGCGTGCCCGACGCGACCGACAGCAGCCTCGGTGAGTGCTTCGAGGTCCTGCCGGTCACTCCCGATCTCGACACCGTTGCCGTCGACGAGAACGGTGTCGCCCTGACCGATGACGTTCCATTCGGCGGCGCCGTCTATGACAGCGCAACGCTGGGCGGGACGGCCTATCAGCCGGGGGACGATGGCACGGATACCGACTATCCGACCATCAATGCCACCATGGACAGCCCGGCCGGCGGAACGATCTCGTTCCAGCTGCTCGGCCCGGGTGACTGCGAAACCTCGGCGACCGGCACCGGAGACAATCCGGAGTCAGTGGACGTGACGGGTGACGACGACTACATGACCTCCGGGTTCGTGCCGGACCTGCCAGGTGATTATCACTGGGTGGCGACCTACGATCCCGGGTCGACGCTCAACACGCTGGGGACGGATCACAACACGGCCTGCGACGACACTGACGAGGACGTGACGGTCCAGCAGCTCCAGCCGACCCTCGATACTGCCCAGGACTTCATCCCGAACGATTCCGCCACCATCAGCGTGGCGGCGGGCGCCGGCGACCTGGACGGTGACGTGACCTTCTACATGTGGGTCAACGATTCCACCTGTGGTAACGGCGATCTGACGAGTGCCAACTATTCAGAGGGACCGCTGACGGTGTCGGACACCGACGATCTCGGCGACACCACGCTGTCTGACACGGTGGGCACGAGCAACACCACGGCATACGGGGACGATGGCACGACGTTCCACTGGATTGCGGTCTTCGAGTCGAACAACTCCGCGCATCTCGACGTGACGAGTGACTGCGGAAATGAGCACTCGAGCATCACGATCGTCGACGGGACGACACAGCCGGCCCCCTGACGTGAGTGGGACCATCTGAAAGCGGAGAAGGCCCCGGCGCATCGCCGGGGCCTTCTCGTTACGCTCGCCGCTCGGTCAGGGTGCGACCGCGAAGTCGGTGCTGGTCAGCACCTTCTGGTTGCCACGCTTGTCGTAGTAGAAGAGGCGGGCGGTGCAGAACGCATCGGTTCCGTCGGCCCAGTAGTTCGAGTCGAGGACGAACCAGGGATCCCACAGGTAATCCGGGAAGTACCCCACGTAGCCGTCGTAGACCCACTCGCTGCCTTGCCAGCAGCGGAGCCCGACGAATGGGCGGTCGGACGCGGTCGTCGCAACTTCGAACGTGACGCGCTGGCCGCGGTGGGCCACGCCATCGGTCGAGTCCAGGAGGACGAGTGCCACGGTGCCCGAACCGTTCGTCCGACCGTCGCGGCCACCGCCCTTGGCGGCGAGCGCCGAGCCGGCGATGAGGCCGATGACGAGGGTGGCGATGAGAAGCCCTTCGAGGACCGCCAGGAACGAATGCGAGATGAAACGAGTGATGAGTCGCACGCTACCAACCTCCACTGGGCGATGCAGCGGCGTCGCGCGCCGTTCGTGCGCGACGGTCGCCGGCTGAGGGCCAGGCAGGCAGCGTCCAGATCCTCGTGCGCGGCGGACGGTATCGCCTGCGCCGCATTCCCCGCAATCACCCATCCGGCTCAAGGGTGGGCCGAAGGTCCGCCCGGTCATGTGCGCGGGCAGGGTCCGTTGCGGGCACGCAACGAAAGTGCCGAAAAGGGGGGTTAGGTTAAGAAGCGTTTATTGCGTTCATAGTACGTAGGTCCTAGCATGGCCTTCCCCTGATGGCCCTTGGGGGGAGTGCCCCAAATCGGTCTCGTCGTATGGCGGGACCGGGGATGCGGTCTTCGTCATCCGATTTCGGGTGCTCGCAATCTGCGGCACGCACTCATCAGCCAACCTGTTGGGGGAGAAGGACCGGATGTCGAAACCTACTATCTCGGTCATCATTCCGGCACTCAACGAGGAGGGAAATCTCCCCCACGTTTTGCCAAGGATTCCGCGGATCGTCGATGAGGTGCTTCTCGTCGATGGCAACTCGACTGACCGAACCGTGGAGGTCGCCCGCGAACTGATCCCCGATGTGCGCATCGTGGCCCAGCAGGGCCGCGGCAAGGGCGCCGCGTTGCGCTCAGGATTCGGGGCCGCGACCGGCGACATTCTGGTCATGCTCGACGCCGACGGCTCGACCGATCCGGCTGAGATCCCAGTCTTCGTCCATGCCCTGCTGGCCGGCGCCGACTTCGCCAAGGGATCGCGCTTCCTGCACGGCGCGGGCACCAGCGACATGCCCTTCCACCGCCGCCTCGGCAACGCCACGTTCGTGCGGCTGGTGCGGAGCATGTACGGCGGCCGCTACACCGACCTGTGCTACGGCTACAACGCGTTCTGGCGGGACGTGCTGCCGCTGCTCGAGCTCGACGGCGACGGCTTCGAGATCGAGACGATGATGAACATTCGTGCTCTCCGCGCCGGTCTGCGTGTCGTCGAGGTGCCGAGCTTCGAGGATCGCCGAGTCATGGGCATCGGTCGCCTGCGAACGGTTCCCGACGGCTGGCGAGTCCTGCGCACGATCTGGGGTGAGCGACGACGGGCGACGCGTCCGACGGCTGCGGATCGATTGCTGGCGCTGGCGCCGGAATGGCGCCCCCTCGAAATGGCGGCCATGCTGCCGATCACGAACGGGAACGGGCACGCCGACGGCAACGGCCATGCGACCAACGGGAACGGGCACGGCAACGGCAATGGCCACGTCACTAATGGCAACGGCACCGCCCACTCGCCATTCGACGCCGCCGATTTCGCCGAGGTGAAACTGATCGCCGAGGATCGCTCGACGTCGACGTACCAGGCCTTCGCCATTACCGACAGGCCCTCTTCGTGGGACGCGGTGACCGATACGTACATCGAGCGGCTGACTGGCCTCATGGGCTCGGTCGACCGCGCGGCCATTGCCGGCTTCGTCGAGGAGCTGCGCGCTGCGCGGGATCGCGGCGCGACCATCTACTTCGCCGGCAACGGCGGCAGCTCGGCGACTGCCGCGCACTGGGTCAATGACCTCGGCAAGGCCACCCGGACCTCCGGACGGCTGCCGTTCCGGGTCATGAACCTCAGCGACAACACGCCGTGGCTGACCGCCCTCGCCAACGATGAGGGGGTCGAGCGCATCTTCGCCGGGCAGCTCGAGAACTTCGCACGTCCGGGCGACCTGGTTGTCATCGTCTCGGCCAGCGGGAACTCGCCGAACATCGTCGCCCTGCTGCACGCGGCGCGCGAGCGAGAGGTGCGCACGCTGGGCCTCGTCGGTTTCGACGGCGGGGCCGCGCTCGAGCTGCTGGATCAGGCAATCTGGGTGGCAACCGAGCCCGGGGAGTACGGGCTGGTCGAGAGTGCCCACGCCGCTGTCGCCGACATCGTGACGACCTGCCTGATCAACGATCGGGCGCCCGTGCCGGCCTAGACCGGGCCGAGCAGGATGATGCGTCCCGAGCGCCCGCGCCAGGCGGTGATCCTGGCCGGCGGGCGCGGTACCCGCATGCGGCCGCTGACCGATGATCGCCCGAAGCCGATGATCGAGTTCGGCGGCCGGCCATTCCTCGAGCATGTCGTCGAGCTGCTCGCCGAGCAGGGGTTCGAGCGCATCCTGATGCTGCTCGGCTACCTCCCCGATGTGATTCAGGAGCATTTCGGAGACGGTCGTCGCTTCGGCGTTTCGATCGACTATGTCGTTTCGGGCGCCGACGACCTCACCGCCAAACGGATGCTGCTGGCACTGCCGCGTCTCGACGAGCTGTTCATGCTGCTCTACTGCGACAACTACTGGCCGCTCGACATGGACAGGCACTGGGCGCACTACCTGGCTGTCGATGCGCCGGCGATGGTGACGGTCTACGCCAACTCGGACGGCTATTCGCGCTCCAACACGCGCGTCGGGGCCGACAGTATGGTCGAGGCGTTCGACCGGAGCCGTTCGGCGCCCGACCTCAAGGGCGTCGAGATCAGCTACGCGCTGCTGCCCAAGAGCTCTCTCGCTCTGTTACCCCCTGACGGCGACGAGCTCGTGGAACAGGCGCTCTACCCGGCGCTTGCGGAGCAGGGGCAGCTGGCCGCCTTCGTTTCGGAGCACCGCTACTACAGCGTCGGGTCAATGCATCGGCTGCCGCTGACCGAGACGTTCTTCGCCCGGCAGCCGACCGTCATCCTCGATCGCGACGGCGTGCTCAACCGGCGCCCACCGCGGGCCGAGTACGTCCGCACCCCGGCCGAGTTCGCTTGGCTCGATGGCAGCCTGGAAGCGCTCGCCACTTTTGCCGATGCGGGCTACCAGGTGGTGGTCGTCTCCAACCAGGCTGGGATCGCGCGCGGCGCGATGACCGAGGCCGACCTGCGCGAGGTCCACGGCCGGATGGTCTGGGAGGCGACCGAGGCCGGGGGACGCATCGACGCCATCTATTACTGCCCGCACGGCTGGGACGACGGCTGCGCGTGCCGCAAGCCGCGTCCCGGCATGCTGTTCCAGGCGCAGCGCGAGCTCCAGCTCGACCTCTCGCGCACCACGTTCATCGGCGACGATGAACGCGACGGTCAGGCCGCCGATGCGGCCGGCTGCCGGTACCGATCGGTGGACGAGAGCACCAGCCTGCTCGACCACGCTCGAGCCATGACCACCAGCAAACTCGAAAGGATCTCCGCTTGACTGCCCAGCGCGTTCTCATCACCGGCCATCGTGGCTATGTCGGATCGGTCATGGCGCCCGTCATGGCTGCCGCCGGCCACGATGTGGTCGGCTTGGATGTCGACTTCTATCGCGACTGCGATCTCGCACCGGTGCCCGACATCCGGACCATGGATCGCGACATCCGTGACGTCAGCGCCCATGATCTCGAGGGATTCGATGCGGTCGTCCACCTCGCCGCCCTGAGCAACGACCCGATCGGCAACCTGAACCCGGACTGGACCGATTCGATCAACCGCGAGGGAACACGGCGTCTGGCAGGTTCGGCAAGGGAGGCCGGTGTCGGAAGGTTCCTGTTCGCCTCGTCCTGCATCATGTACGGCCTCTCCGAAGGAGGCGAGGTCGACGAGCATTCGCCACTGAACCCGCAGACCGACTACGCGCGGTCGAAGGTGGCCGCCGAACAGTCGCTGCTCGAGCTCGCGGCACCCGATTTCTCGCCGGTGCTGCTGCGCAACGGGACGATCTACGGTTTCTCACCGCGGATGCGGTTCGATACGGTGCTCAATAGCCTGGTCGGCAGCGCGCTGACGACCGGACGCATCACCGTCCTGGGCGACGGCCGGCCGTGGCGCCCGGTGGTCTACATCGGCGATGTTGCCCGCGCCTTCCTGGCTGCGCTCGAGGCGCCGCGCGAGATGGTGCACGCCCAGGCCTTCAACGTCGGCGCGGCAGCGCTCAACAAGCAGGTCCGGGAACTGGCGGCGGCCGTGCAACATGCCGTTCCCGGCTCGGACCTCGAGGTCCTGGCGCAGCCGGACGCCGACCAGCGAACGTATCGGACCAACTTCGGCAAATGGGCGGCCACCTTCCCCGAGTTCCAGTTTGAGCGCACACCGGAGCAGGGGGCCGTGGAGCTGGCGGGCATCCTGACCGAGCACGATCTGACCTATGCGGGCTTCACCAGCGATCGCTATACGCGGCTCAAGCGGCTGCGCGCCCTGCTCGACAGTGGAGCGCTCGATGACCGGTTGCGCTGGCAGGTCGCCGAGATGGCGCAGTGATCGACGGTGTCAAGATCGTTCCGCTGCGGCAGATCGTGGATGAGCGCGGAAAGATCATGCACATGCTCAAGGCGACCGATCCGCACTTCGTCGGCTTTGGCGAGATCTACTTCTCGACGGCATGGCCGGGGACCGTCAAGGCCTGGCACATCCATCGCACCATGACGGTCAACAACGCGGTCATCTCGGGACGCGCCAAGCTGGTGATGTACGACCTGCGGCCCGATTCGCCGACCAGGGGCGAGCTCCAGGAGGTCTATCTCGGCGAGGACAATTACGTCCTGGTCCAGATGCCGCCGGGGATCGCCAACGGCTACAAGGCCTTCGGCGACAAGCAGGTCATCCTGGCCAACTGCGCCAGCGAGCCGCACGACCCGAGCGAGATGGAACGGCTCGATCCCTTCACCGCCGAGATCCCGTACGACTGGTCGCTGCGGCATGGCTAACCGATGGACCCCTGGGCGCGGACTGCCGGCGCAGGGGATCGTGATGACCCAGACCCCGCTGCGTCTTTCCTTCGCCGGCGGGGGAACCGATCTGCCGGCCTTCTATGAGCAGGACGGCGGTGCGGTCTTCAGCACGACCATCGACAAGTACGTCTACGTGACCCTCAAGCGCCACGGGCCGGTCTTCGACGAGAAAGTCCGGATCAACTATTCGTTGAGCGAGTCGGTCGCCAGTGTCGATGCGATTCGCAACGACATCGCGCGCGAGTGCCTGCGACTGCTCGAGGTCGAGCCGCCGATCTACGTCAGCGTCGTGAGCGATCTGCCGGACTCCTCCGGGCTGGGCGGGTCGAGCGCCTTTGCGGTGGGGCTGCTGAACGCGTTGCACACCTTCCGCGGCGAGCGCGTGACGGCCGGCCAGCTGGCCGAGGAGGCGTGCCACATCGAGATCGAGCTGCTCGGCCAGCCGATCGGCAAGCAGGACCAGTACGCCGCCGCCTTCGGCGGACTGAACCTGTTCGCCTTTCGCCCAGGTGGGGACGTGACCGTCCAGCCGTACCGCGGCGGCATCGGTATCGTCGACGACCTGTTCGACCGGATGATGATGCTGTGGACCGGCCATCAGCGGCGCTCGAGCACGGTCCTCTTCGAGCAACGCGCGCGAACTCCGGAACACCGTGCAGATCTCGAACGGATGCGCCAGCAGGCCTATGAGCTCCAGGCACTGATGGCCAGCCCTTCACCTGACTTCGGCGCGTTCGGCGCCATGCTGGACGAGGGCTGGCAGCTCAAGCGCGAGCTGGCCAGCACGGTGACGACCGACCAGATCGACGGCTGGTACGGCGAGGCGCGGGCGGCGGGCGTCGTCGGCGGCAAGCTGTGCGGCGCCGGCGGAGGCGGGTTCCTCCTCTTCCTTTGCGAGCCGGAGGCGAAGGCATCAGTATTGGCCGCACTCCCCGCCCTCCGCGACGTGTCGGTGCAGTACGAGGCACACGGCTCGCGTGTCCTCCTCGCACAGCTCGATTGAGACCATGGATCAGCAGGACCGAACCCGATTCAGCATGCCTGTCGCCACGCCCGACTTCTTCATCGTGGGCGCGCCGCGTTGCGGTACGACCGCGATGTACGAGTACCTGCGCGCGCATCCCGACGTCTACATGCCGCTCCACAAGGAGCCGATGTACTTCGGTCAGGACCTGACCCAGCTGCACGTGCGGCTCACCGAGCGGGACTACCTCGCGCTCTTCGCCGAGGCCCGGCCGGGGCAGCGAACAGGCGAGGCCACGACCTGGTACCTGTTCTCGAAGACGGCGGCCTCCGAGATTCGCGAATTCTCGCCCGGTGCGCGGATCATCATCATGCTGCGCCACCCGGTCGACGTGATGTACTCACTGCATCGAGAGCTGCTCTTCTATCGGGGCGAGACGATCGACGACTTCGCAGAAGCGCTGGCGGCAGAGCCTGACCGGCGCGAGGGGCGTCGCCTGGGACCGAGTCGGCGGCCGGAAGTGCTTCTCTACCGCCAGGCCGTCCACTTCGCCGAGCAGGTCGAGCGCTACCTCGACGTCTTCGGTCGTGAACGGGTGAAGATCATTCTGTTCGACGACTTCATTGCCGATGTCGAGGCAGAGTACGCCGACGTCCTTCGCTTCCTGGGCGTCGACGAGACGTTCCGGCCCGAGTTCCGTCGCGTGAACGAGAGCAAGGAACCGCTCAACCGCACGGTGCAGGCAATGATGGTCCGGCCGCCCGCGCCGGTCGCCAAGCTCATTCCGCTGCTGCGCCGCTCGCCATTCGCGCACCGAGTACGTGCGGCGCTGCTCGCCTTCAACAGCCGTCCCGTGGACCGGCCGCCGATGCCGACGGCGCTGCGCCAGCAGCTGATGGCGGAGTTCGAACCCGAGATCCGCCGCCTTGCGGCCCTGATCGACCGTGACCTGAGCGGTTGGCTGCCGGCCGATGAGCCGGAACGCAGGCTGGCAACCGCATGACGCCCCCCAGCGTACCGGTCCCCGTCGTGATGAGCACGCTCGTCGGCCGGCTGGCGCCATTCCGGCGCACGATCGGCACGACCGGCGGTCTGGTGCTCGCCAACCTGGCAACCAGTGTGACGGGGTTCGCCTTCTGGTGGCTCGCCGCGCGAGCCTATCCACAGGAGGCGGTCGGCCTCGCCGGCGCGGCGGTATCGGCCATGGTCTTCCTGTCCCAGATCGCGGTGCTCGGCCTGCCGACGACGTTGGCCGGCGTCCTCCATCTCGAGTCGCGACCGACGGCACTGGTCGCATCGGCGCTGGCGGCGGCAAGTGCCGTCGGCCTGGCGCTGGGTCTCGCCTTCGGCATCCTCGCACCCGTCCTGTCCGACGAGCTGGCGCCAGTGTCGGATGGGCTGCCGATCCTGCTGCTCTTCGCCCTGGGCGTCGGCGCCACTGCCGGGAGCTCCGTGCTCGACACCGTCCTGGTGGCGGTGTCCAAGAACCTGCGGCAGTTGGGCCGCAACGTGGTCTTCTCCCTGGTGCGCCTGCCGCTCATCGCCGTGGCTGTTCTCGTGGCCGGCACTGCCGGAATGGGACTCTACGGCGCATGGGTGGTGGCCATCCTCCTGTCGCTGGTTGCGCTGGTGGTTGCCGAGCGCGGATTCGGCTTCGCGTCGGATGTCCGCCCCTTGGTCTGGGGCAGGCTGCGCACCCTTACCTCGGCCGCGCTTTCCCACCATCTGCTCAACCTCACTCGATCGGCATCGGTCTGGCTGCTGCCGGTTCTGGTCACGGTCGTCCTGTCGCGCGAGGCGAACGCCAACTTCTACGTCGCGCTGCTGGTCGCGAACTTCCTCACGCTGATCGGCACCTCGACGACGTTCACCCTGTACGTGGTCGGTGCCCAGGCCCCCGAACGGCTGTGGCACGAGGTCCGGTTTTCGATGGCCGTCACGGCCGCGATCGCGGTCCTCGGCACCGGCGTGCTGGTGCTCATCGGCCACCCGCTGCTTGGCCTGTTCGGACCGCGGTATGCCGAAGTCGCGTACACGACGCTCGTCCTGCTGGCGCTGTCGACGCTGCCACTGCTGATCAAGGATCACTGGATCGCGGTGCAACGGCTGCGCGGCAGCGTTCTGCGGGCCGGCGGCATCGGTTTCGCGACGCTGGTGGCTGAGTTGGCGGCCGCGTCACTGGGCGGCCTGCTGTACGGCCTCGAAGGCGTGGCGCTGGGCAGGCTGTTGGTCCTGTTCGTGGAAGCGATCTTCATGGCGCCGCGGGTCGTGCGCGCAATGCGACCGCCGAGCGCTGACCCGGCCTCATGAATCCCGAGGCGGGAGGCGTGGCCGACACCGGCTCTATCTCGGTGATCGTGTGCGCCTTCAGCGACGAGCGTTGGGACGACCTCGTGGCAGCCATCACCTCGATCCGTGGACAGGACCTGCCGCCTTCCGAGATCGTGCTGGTGATCGATCACAACGAGGGGCTGCGCGTCCGCGCGGCGGCATTGTTCGACGGTGTGATCGTGGTCAGCAACACCGGTCGGCAGGGACTATCGGATGCCCGCAATACCGGCCTGGGCGTTGCGCGCGGTGACATCATCGCCTTCCTCGACGATGATGCCGTCGCCGACCGCGGATGGCTGGCAGCGCTTGCCAGCGCGTATGCCAGCGCGCCGAACGTGATCGGGGTCGGCGGCGCCGCGCTACCGGCCTGGGACGCGCGGCGACCGTCCTGGTTTCCCGAAGAGTTCGACTGGGTGGTCGGCTGCAGCTACCGGGGCCTCCCGACCACCTTGTCGCCGATCCGCAACTTCCTGGGTTGCAACATGTCCTTCCGGCGCGAGGCATTCGACGTGGTGGGCGGCTTCCACACCGATGTCGGCCGCGTGGGCGACCGCCCGGTCGGCGGCGAGGAGACCGAGCTCTGCATCCGCGTGTCGCAGCAGGCACCGTCATCGCTCCTGCTGTACCAGCCGGCTGCGCGCGTCAGCCACCGCGTGCCGGCGGCTCGCGCCGGGTGGTCCTATTTTCGCCGGCGGTGCTATGCCGAGGGCGTGTCCAAGGCAGTCGTCGCTCGCCTGGTGGGCACCCAGCACGGGCTTGCCTCGGAGCGTCGCCACGCGTTCGTGACACTGCCGCGCGCGGCATTCGGGTATCTCGCCGACGGTCTGCGGCTGCGGTCCACGGCCGGTTTCGGGCGCGCGGCGGCGGTCGTCGCCGGGCTCGGCATCACCAGTCTCGGATATGCGGCCGGCCGGGTCCGCGGGCAGGTTGACGCCTCACCACGGCAGGCGGTCGAGCCGGGATCGTGAGCGGCCGATCGGCCGATGCGCCGATTGGGTCGCGGCCGGTGCGGGTGCTGATGGCAACCCCGCGCTATCCGCCCTACCGCGGCGGCGTGGAGACGCACACCTACGAGCTGGCGCGTCGGCTGGTCGCCGATCACGGGTATGACGTGCGCGTCGTGACCACGGACCGCGACGGGACATTGCCGCCGGCCGAGGTCATCGACGGCGTGCGCATCGAGCGAGTGCGAGCGTGGCCGCGCCGCATGGACCTGTACCTGGCGCCTTCCGTGGCCGCGCGCATCGCTCGCTCGGCCGCCGACGTCATCCACGTGCAGGGCTATCACACCGCCGTGCCGCCGATCGCCATGCTCGCCGCGCTGCGGGCAGGGCTGCCGTTCGTCCTCACCATACATTCGGGAGGTCATTCCTCGCCGATGCGTCATCGGCTGCGCTCGACCCAGGTGCGGGCACTGGGGCCGCTCATGCGTCGCGCGCGCCGCCTGGTGGCGGTGTCGCCCTTCGAGGCGGCGCTCTTCGCCGGACGGCTCGGTATTCCGCGGCGGCGGTTCGTCGTGATCCCATCCGGCTCGGATCTCCCACATGGCGCGGGGGAGCTGGCACGGCGAGATCCGAATCTCATCGTGTCGGTGGGGCGGCTGGAGCGTTACAAGGGCCATGACCGCGTCCTCGCAGCCCTCCCCCTGGTTCACCGCGCCCGTCCGGACGCCAGGCTGCTGA
Source organism: Steroidobacteraceae bacterium (assembly GCA_025935615.1). GTDB lineage: Bacteria > Chloroflexota > Limnocylindria > QHBO01 > QHBO01 > JAICUY01. Next base: position 34,248 of record JAICUY010000001.1, on the reverse strand, counting down.
TCCTCGGTGATGGGTCCGACGCCGATCGGTTGCGCGTGACGGCGGACCGGCTCGGGATCGGTTCATCGGTCGCGATGCGTGGGGTCCCGCGCGATGAGGTGGCACACGAGCTCGCCGGCGCATCGGTCGCGGTCCTGCTGTCCGACTATGAGTCGCAGGGACTGGGAGCGTACGAGGCGCTCGCCCTCGGTTGTCGGTTGGTCGTGAGCGACGGCTCCGCGCTCGGTGATCTGCGCGGGCTCAACGGGGCGCGGGTGGTGGGCGCCGACGCCGGCAGCGTTGATGTCGCAGCCGCGGTGCTCGCTCAGCTCGACGCCGCAGGCACACCCTTCGTCCCGCCCCCGCTGCCGACCTGGGACGAGACGGCGGCACGGACGGCGGAGCTGTATCGGTCGCTGCTGCCTGGTCAAGGATCTCGGCTGATTCGCTGATGCGGTGATCCTTCGCCGGTGACCAATGACTGGTCACCGATGCGCCGTTCTGGTCATTGCCAGCCAAGCGCTGCCTCGGGTAACGTCCAGCCTCGTTTGCTGCCCGGGCACAACCGGCGGTCACAACCGAACGAGCACAGCCGTCGCGAGGCGGCGCCGCAAAGCCACGGGGCTCTTTGAGCTAGCCGGGCTGCCGAAGGAGACCCGCCATGGCTTTCTGGGATGGCCGGCGTTGGATTCGCCAACATCCAGTTCCCCCGTCGCGCGCCCCGCGCGCACGCCTTCGTGATTGGCTCGCGACCGGGATCATGGTCGCTGCCCTGATAGCGTCCCTGTTGCCTCGTTCGAGCAGCGGCGCGGCCGGCCCGGCGTTGGTCGTCGACCCGTCGGTGGCGCGAGCCGGCACTGCGGTCAGCGTGGTCGGCGACGGGTTCGTCCCGCAACTGCGACTTCAGCTCTCCCTGGACGGCAAGGATGCCGGACTTCCGTTGGTCAAGGTCAACGGTCGGGGCCAGCTGAAGGCGCGGCTGGTCGTTCCGGACGTCACTCCCGGCGCTCACACCCTGGCCGCCGCGACCGTGGCCGCGGCAACCCGCAAGGCATCGGCTGGGGGCGGCGACGTCGTCGTTGCCTCCACGACGCTGACCGTGGCGGACGCAGCGCCTCCGGCTGCCACCGCCTCGCCCTCGGCACAGCCAACCTTGACGCCCCAACCCACGTCGACGCCGCGCAGCACCCCGGATCCGACGCCGGATCCAACCCCGACGCCGACGCAGCAGCCGACTCCCGCGCCGAGCAGCACCCCGGCGGCGACGCCCGGCCCGACGCAGCCGCCATCAGGCAGCCGATGCGCCACCGGCAGTGGCGGACCCCCCGGTGGCTGGACGAGGCGCGTCACGAGCCAGTTCAGCGAAGAGACGCCGCTCGGTTCGTGGCCCGGTCCCGTCGCGGGGCGCGACTGGCGCAATCGACCGGCCGGCTGGCACGACTCCAGCGGTCGAGGGACCTACGACTCCGGCCGGACGGTCAGCGAGGGCAATGGCCTGCTTGACATCTTCCTACATTCGGAAAGCGGCACCCGCTACGTCGCAGCCCTGCTGCCGTTGCTGGGCGACACGTACGGTCAGCGCATCAGCCTGTGCATGCGCACCGAGGTCATTCCGGGATACAAGGTCGCGTACCTGTTGTGGCCAAACGACGGTTCGGGGAACTACCACGGCGAGGTCGACTTCCCGGAAGCAGTGCTCGACCTCGGAGCCACCGCTCACGCTTTCATGCACTACGACCCGAAGCCGTCCAGCGGTCGCAATCAGGATGCCTACGACAGCGGAGCGAGCATCCAGCAGTGGCATGTCTACACCATGGAATGGAACCCTCGGGCGCCAACCCCGTACGCCGCCTTCTTCGTCGATGGCCGTCTCATCGGGCGCTCAACCCAGCACGTTCCGCAGGGCCCGATGCACTATGTGCTGCAGAACGAAACGCTGCCGTCAGGTGACCTGCCGGCGCCTGCCGCGGGTCACGTTCTGATCGACTGGGTCACCATCGACACGCCGTCGTGATGGCTGCTGGCTGAGGAGATGTCGCCTGGCGCTCGCTCCGGGACTAGTGACGGGCGGAGAGCCAGTCCTTGGCCGCGCGCAGCAGCATGCTCGGCGCCACCAGCGAGGCTGTGGCATATGCCATCGCGTACGGATGGATGATGGCGCGCGTGCTCCAGCGGATGGCCGTCACAACGTCGTCCAGCGCTCCGCGCCGGCCGCGACCATCGGGTAGCACCCGATGCTGAGCCGCTCGCTGCAGATGTGAGCGCGCGATGGCGCCTCGCACCCGGCGCTCCTCCTGCGGATCCACGCGACGGCGATGGCGATGCACGCTGAGTCCCGCCAGCAGGGCCTTTTCGATCGGGGTGCGCCGGTCGTTGCCGGAGCGGTTCTCCCACAACCGGATGGAGCTGTCGGCGTCCGGCCGCACCGTGAAGTCGAGGAGCGCCTCGTCGATGTACACCACCGAGCCGTACGCAGCCGCGCGTAGCGACAGCTCGACATCGCAGGACAGGCCCACCTCGGGTCGGAAGAAGCCCCCGGACTCCTCGATCACGCTGCGCGCGATGGCGACCGATCCGACGTTCCAGGGCGGATGGCCGTCCCGCAGGTGGACACCGAACCATGCGCGGCTGTCGTACACGCCAGGCGAGACGTCCAGCCGCCGACGCGAGCCATACCAGATGTGATCGGCCGGGCGGCCCGCCTCATCGACGCGCCGGCAGGCGGTGACGACCATGGCCAGGCGCCCGGTCGAATCCCAACCGTCGATCGCAGCTGCGATCCGCTCCAGGCAGCCCGGCCGCAGGCGATCATCGGCGCCGAGCAGCTGCACCCAAGGGGCCTCGGCGAGCAGCGCCGTCCGGTTGAAGTTCTCGTCGATGCCGACGTGCGTCTCCCAGCGCCGATAGCGGAGGCGAGGGTCGGCGTACCGGCGCACGACTGCCTCGATGTCCTCGCTCGACGCGTTGTCGCCGACGATGAGCTGCCAATCGGTGTGGGACTGCGAGAGCACGCTCTCGATGGCGCCGGGCAGCCAGCGCGTGTCGTTGTAGACGGGGATGAAGATCGAGATGGCGGCCATCACGCCTGGCTTCCGAAACGCGCATCTTGCTCTATCCGGAGGCGATCGATGGTCCTGCCCGGCGGAAGCTCGACGTCATCGTAGGTCAGCACCGTGTCACGATCGACGGCGCGGGTCACGCAGCATCCCGGCGCCACACCCATGGGCAGCAGCCGCTCGGCGCGCGTCATCGCCGAGTCCTCGCACTGCCCGTAGACCGTGAAGCCGCCGATGCCGTCGAGCACGTCGCCGGGCCGGAGGTCGTGCTTGGCGGTGGCGACGACGTCGACCACAGGGCCGCCGATCGGCGCCAGGACCGCATCGCCCAGCAGGGCAACGCGCGCGACGCTGGTCGGCACCTCGAAATGGCAGAGGTGCTGCGGGGTGTAGAACACATACAGCGGTCCGTCGCCGCGCTTGTAGAGCTTCATGTAGTGGCGCTCGAGCGGATCGTCATGCGTGGCGATGACGTAGATGCCCGGCGCCGGTTGGGCACCGATCACGTAGTCGACGATCCCACCCAGCCGCTCCAGCTCGTCGATGTCATAGCGTTCGGCGAGCTCGTCGACATGCGCGCGGTGCTCCCAGGCGTTCAACCCTCGCTTCGGAGCTCGCAGACCAGTGCCGTTGGCCACGATCGCCTGTTCGAATGAGACCTTGGTGCCGTCGGCGAAGCTGGTCACCATCTCGACACCGAGGCCCCACTGGGCTGCCCAGCCGGCCTGCGTCTCCGGAGTCCGGTACGGATCCTGGAGCCCCTTGATATTTCCGGCAACCAACGGGCGGAAGCCAATGCCCTGCACGAACCGATACAGGTTTGCTTCGACCCCTGGCTGATCGCCGTCACAGGCGCTGATGATGACGCCGGCGTCATCGGCGTAGGCCTTCAGGAGCGGTCCTACCGTCCCGTCGAGCTCGGCGTTCATCAGGACGAGATGCTTCCCGTTCGAGATGGCACGCAGCACCACCTCGGCGGCGTGGTCGACGGTGCCCGTCACCTCGACCAGGACCTCGATCGCCGGCGACTCGCACAGCAGCAATGGATCGTCGGTCACCACGAACCGACCGGCCGCGACGGCCGCGTCGAGCTCGCCGACGCTGCTCGCGGCCCCGAACTCGTCCTGTCCCGCTTCGCGATACGCTCGCTCGGCATTCGCCACCGTGCGGTTGGCGACGGCGGCCAACCGCAGGCCTGGAAATGCGCGGAACATCTGCCGCGCGATGCCCCGGCCCATTGCGCCCGCGCCCACCATGCCGACCTGTACCGGCCGGCCACTGGCGGCGCGCTCCTGCAGGGCACGGTCGACGATGATCACCGGGCGGACTCCGACGCCAGCAGCGGCCAGGCCGCGTCCTTGGCCGAGATGACGCTCGCCGGGAGCGGCCAGGCGATGCCGAGCGCCGGGTCATCCCAGCGCAGGCCGCGTTCGGCGCCCGGGGTATAAAAGCCGCTCACCTGGTAGAGCAGCTCGGTCGAGTCCTCGAGCGTCTGCATCCCAACGGCGCATTGTTCCGGAACATGCAGGCTGCGCAGGTCTCCACGCCGAAGCTCGACCGCCACGTGCTGCAGCCGCGTCGGGCTGTCGTCGCGCATGTCGACCACGACCATATATGCCGCTCCCGCGATGCACCGGATGAGCTTGGCCTCGGGCGCCGGAGAAACCTGGTAGTGCAAGCCGCGCACGGTCCCTCGCACCGCATTCGAAGACAGGTTGACCTGTGCCACGACCGAAGCAAGCCCGTGCTCCGCGAACTCCGGAGCCGAGAAGGCGCGCGCGAAAAACCCGCGGTCATCACGCAGGGGCTCGAGCTGGACGATGGTAGCCCCGGATATCGGGGTGTCGATGAATTTCACCAGGGCGACATGGACTATGGAAGGGCGAAGCGCCGCCCTCGATGGTCGAGTGTAGCGCCGCCCCACGGGCGGCGCTTGAGCGTCAGCGCGCGCGTACCGCGCTGCGAGCCACGCTGACGAAGCTGAGGCCGCCGAGCGCCGCGACGATCAGCACCAGCGGCAGGAGCGGCGCATTGCCGCCTCCGTCATGACCGTCGGTGCTCGTGTTCGGCAACCCGGTGCCCGCCTTGACGCTCTGTTCCGGCGCCGGCGTTCCGGTTCCGCCTTCCACTTCCTGGGTCGGGGTGGGGGCGACTGCCTGCGTCGGAGTGGCCGTCGCGGTGGCTGTGATCGTCGGGGTTGCAGTGACCGTCGGGGTGGGCTGAACGCCGCCGCTGCTGCAGTCCTCGGTACCGACGATGCGTGCCCGCACCTGACGGTCGCCGTAGCGCTGCGACTCGGTGATGGTGTCGAGCACTGGTCCGAAGACGAAGTCGTACTGCGCGAAGCAGCCTGGCAGCGAACCGGTATGCGGCAGCGCGACGGTGAGAACGTGCGTACCGGCTCCGAAGGTTCCGGTTGCGCTGTCGAAGACCGTCTGCGGCGGAACGAAGGCTGCGCTCGCCAGCTCATAGCTGGCGAGGCTCAGCTGGCAGCTCACACCGCTGCCGTCGTCGGCAAGCGTGAACTCGACGCTGACCTTCCAGGTGGCCGGGTCGTCTGCCGAACCGACATCGGTGGTGTATTTGGTCAGCAAGCCTGAGCCAAAGTCCGCAGGGCAGGCAATATCGGGCTCGGGATCGGTCGGAACCGAGTTCGCCAGCACCGGCGCAGCGACTGCCACGAGCAGGCCGATGGAGCCGACGAGCAGTCCTGCCTGGCTCCACGCGCTTCGCCGGGGGCGCGACCCACGTTGTTTCGCGTTCACGTCTTCTCCCCTAGTACTTCCGGACGAAAAGATGACTTCTGGATGGTCAAAAGGTACCCGAGGCTGGGTAATTTGGGAAGCACTCAGCAAGCAGCGGGCCAGCCTTTTGGACCGATTCGGGGTCCCAACCTGCGAATGCCGTTGACGTCCGGCACCGTCACCCCCTCGCGACGCGGTTCCTGACCGTCCGTCTGCAGCCCGGCACGAAAGATCGGACAATCTCAGCCACCCGCCCGCGAATCGACATCGAGGTCACATGCGACGGCTCCCCTGGATCCTTGTGCCGGCCGGCGTCCTTGCCGGCGTGCTTGTCGGCGTGCTGCTGCCGCGATCGCCCACTGAACCAATTTCGAGTCCGTTTCCGTCCGTGTCGCAGGCGCCCGCATCCGCGAATCCCAGCGCGATCGCCGGATCGCCGAGTCCGGAGGCCGGGGATCCGTCGCTGGGAGGGGCGATCTGGTATCCGCCCCAGCCCAGCGGCGCCTTCGTCCTGATTGCTGCGAGCGATGCGAGCGCGGCGAGCAAAGCTGCGGCATCGGTCGTGGTGGCCGGTACGGCAGACGACGAGATCAATGCCGCGCTGGCGAACCTCGCATCGCACGGTGGCGGGGAGGTGAAGCTCAGCGAGGGCCGCTTCGAACTCGCGCGCCCGGTCGTCATCTCGGGTGACGGGCTGGCACTGGTGGGCATCAACGTGGGGAACGGCGCGGGCTATGGCGAGGCGGCGCTGGGATCGCAGCTGGTGCCGGCAGAATCGTTTCCAAACGACGGCTTCCTCGTTCAGGCCACGCCGAACGCCTACGGCCCACTGATCAGCCTCGTGCATGTCGATGGGATGGACCGCGCGCAGGGGATCGACGTGGAGGGGATCCGTCCGACGGTGTCACTCACGGCGGTGAGCCAGTCGAGCGGGGTCGGCATCCGGTTCGCCGGAGCGAGCACCGGACGCCGTCCCTACGACGGGTTCGCGCTCTTCAACCGCGTCTTTGACGGCCATGGCGTCGGCATTCTCAACGACGAGCTCGCGGGCGACATGCTGCTGGAGGGCAACGTCGTGTTCCGCAACGATGGGGATGGCTTCCTGAGTCGGAGCGCCTCATTGATGTACCGGATGAACCACGCCTACAACAACGGTGGCGTCGGCATCCGGCTCATCCCGGGCTGCGTTCGCACCCGCCTCTCCAGCAACAAGTGGGAGGGGAATGCGGAAGGGGGGATCAGCATCGAGGGCGGGAGCGCCTTCACCATCGTTGGCGACACCCTGGCCGACAACAACCCGCAGGGCGGATCGGCGAATGCTCAGATCGCGATCGGTGTCGCGGGCGATCGGCCGACCACCGGCGTGCTGCTCAGCGACCTCGCCTTCGGGAAAGGCGACGATGCCAATTCGTACCTGATCCACTTCGGATCGCTGGCGCGAGACGTGAGCGTCGGGCCGATCTCCTCGCAGGGCGGATTCCGCCATGCGCCGTTCCTGGAGGACCCGGGGAGCGAGGTCCGCTTCTACGGGCCGATACCGGATCCGATCGTGCGCGCTCCCTGAATGTTGAGAGGTCGAGCGCGCAGGCAGCCTAGAGCTGAAGCACGATCCGAAAGACGAGATGGGCACCGATGACGCCGATGAGGCTTCCGCTTCGCCAACTCGCAAGCGTGGCGATGGCGCCCAACCCCGCCATCAATGCCGCGCTCGCCGCACCGCCACCCAGATACATCGAACCGTAGACCAGTGACGGAAGGGCGATGGCCAGGATGGGGTGAGCCGGACCGATGCTGCGCGGCAACACGCCGCGGAACACGAGCTCCTCGAGCAGGGCAACACACGGGAGGAAGGTGAGCGCCAGCAGGCCGAGGTTCGGGTCGCCCGGCACGCTGAGCGGGCGGTCGGGGATGGCGAGTCCCAGGAGGCCAGCCGGCACGCCGCACGCGACGATCGCAGCCTCGATGGCGAGCGATCGGGGACGGGCGAGGCCCAGCACCGCCCCCGTCAGTCCGATGGCACGTGCAACGAGCAATGCGCAGACGAGGGCGGGCACGCCGACGAGGACGTACCACAGCAGGTACGGGAACGGCGGTCCGACCAGCGCAGCCCCGAGCAGGCGGATGATCGGCACCAGCGTGAGGGCCACGATCGCGGGCTGGTGCGGCGCGCGGGAGAACGCCTGCTCGGTCGCCACGGCCAGCAGCACGCAGGCGTGCAGGACGAGGCTCATCGTCACGTTGAAGGTCAGCACCGCTTCGGCGGTGACCACCGCGGCGACGTACAGGGGCAGCCGCGGATCCACGGCCTCAGATCGCCGCGCGAGCTGCGTCACGGGCGCAGGAACTCTGCGACACGCTCGCTGATCGCGACGACCCATGCCACGATCAGAGGGATCGACACGGCGGTCAGAAATTGCCTGGCACGCACATGACGGACGAGCCGGCGGCGGTCGAGCATGCCTCGCTCGAGGAGAATGACGAACAGGACGACGATGACGATGACGTGCAGGAGGTAGAGCGGCGGCCCGCCGGCTGCCGCCACCTCTGCCAGGAAATCGTTCACCGTGGTGGTCACGACGGCCATCGTATAGGCTCTTCGACGGTGGAAGAATCCCAGCTGCGTGACGTTCGGGTCAGCCCGGTACGCTCTTGGCTGCCTCGCGGCGGGCGGGACCTGACGTGGAGCGGTGCCTTCGCCGGCCGGCGGATCACGATCGCGGTCATTGCGGCGCTGAGCGTGGTGGCCCTGGCGGTCTGGGTGGCGCTGATGTCGCGCCTCGACGTTCGGGCAATCGACGACTTCGGGATCATCTCGATCGTGCCGCTTCCGGCGCTGGGATGCGTGGGATTGCTGACGGCTGCGTTCGTCCTGTCGCTGCGTCTTCGCCCCCTGAGCGGGACACTGCTGGCCCTCCAGATCGTCGCCCTGGTCGTGATGCTGTACGGGGCTCCGGCCTTCTTCGAACAGGCGCCGCGGTTCGTGACGGCCTGGCTTCACGTTGGATTCAGCGACGCGATCGCTCGCACCGGCGACCTGTTCCCGTTGCGGGATGCGCGTTTCGACTGGCCGGCCTTCTTCGTGCTCAGCGCGTTCGTGAGCTCGGTCAGCGGCCTCGATCTCCTGGGAATCCTGGCATGGGTCCCAACCGCGCAGACGCTGCTCTACCTGCCGCCGCTGTACCTCATCATGCGGTCCGCCACATCGGATGCCCGCCTCATCTGGCTCGGCATCTGGTTCTTCTGCCTGACCAATTGGGTGGCGCAGGACTACTTCTCGCCGCAGGGATTCAACCTGCTCCTTTACCTTTCGATCATCGCGATCCTGCTGACCTGGTTCCGGCGCCCGGGCCGGTGGCCGACACCACCATGGCGGTGGCTGGGGGCGGCGTTGAACGCCGTTCCGCGAAGAATGCGGGACGCATTCATCGATCCCACCTCGACGGCCGTGCAGCGTGCGCAGACCCTGGTCACGGAGCGCGAAGAGGTCGGGCTGGTGGCGGCAATCGGGCTGCTCACCGCCATGTCGGTGGCGAGCCACCAGCTCACCCCGTTCGCCATCCTGGCAGCGGTGATGGCGCTGATGGTTCTCGGCCGTATCGGTCCGCGAAGCCTCCTGCTGACGATGGTGGTTCTGCTGAGTGGCTGGTTCGGATTCATGGCCGTGACCTACCTGAGCGGCCACCTGGGGGGCTTGGTCCAAGGCATCGGTCAGGCCAACCAGAACGCTGCAGCCAACGTCACCGACCGCCTCGTCGGAAGCTTCGGGCACCAGGTCGTCGTCGTCGGTCGCCTGGCGTTCACCGCGGCGATCTGGTTGCTGGCGGTGGTGGGTGCCATGCGTCGGCTCTGGCAGCGGCGCATCGACCTCTCGCTGGCGGTGCTCGGGGTCGTGCCGTTCGGGCTCATCCTGCTGCAGAGCTACGGCGGCGAGATCCTGCTGCGGATCTACCTGTTCTCGCTGCCCGCCGTTGCCTTCTTCGTGGCGGCCGCCTTCCTGCCCGACGAAAACCGAGCGTCGTGGCGCCTGTCGGTCGTCGTCATCCTGGCCTCGATGGCCATGGCCGGCACGTTCATCCTGACGCGGTACGGCAACGAGGCGTACGAGATGGTCACCGCCGACGAGTATCAGGCGCTCCAGTTCGTGACGGATCACGCCGACCCGGGTGAACCCATCGCAGGCGTCAACACGCGCGTGGCGCTTGGCTACGCCGAATACGAGCAGCACGCCGACCCCAATCTGGCAAGGTTCTTCCGCGACGACGACATCGACGGGCTGGTGGGCGAGATGCGCTCGCGGGCACCCGACGGCGGGCACGCCTGGCTCATCATCAGCCGCAGCCAGCACCAGTACGCGCGGCTCGTGTATGGCATGTCCGAGCAGGACTGGTCGTCGCGCGTCGACGAGCTCGTTCGGCGGGGGACGCTGGTCTACGTCAATCCGGACGCGGCGGTGTACCGCATGGATGCGTTCGCGCGGCGATGACGATGCGCGTGCTCCGGGCACCGCTCGCCTGGTTGCCTCTGTCCGCACTAGTCGCGTCGGTCGCGGCTGTGCTGCCGGCCTTTCCGTTGCGCGAAGTGGTGCTGGTGGCCTTCGTGGGCGTCGCACCCGGCTGGGCCTTTCTGAGCGTGGCCGGCCTGCGCGACCGGGCGGCCAAGATGGCACTCACGGTTCCGGTCAGCCTGTCGATCGCCGGCCTGGCGGCGACCACCGTCATCTACGTCAATGCCTGGGCGCCGATCCCGACCTTCCTTGCCCTGGCGGCCCTTTCCAGCCTGGGTGCCGTTGCCGCCACGCACCGCGCGCTGGCGCTGACCTACCTGCTCGGGCTAGGGTTGCTGCCCGCGGTGCTGCTCGTCGCCGCTCAACTGCCCTGAATGCCCCAGCGCGAAGGAGAACGCCCGACGGTGACCACCCCCATCGATGAGCGCCCGCACACCGGGATCGGCACCTTCACGGTTGGCACGACAGCGCTGCGCGCACCGCGCCTGGGGCTCGGCACGGTGGCGATGGGCAACATGCTCGGCGAGCTGGGCATCGTGGTAGACGACGACGAAGCCGGACGCATCGTGGCGCGAGCGGTGGAGCTCGGCGTCCGCCTGATCGATACGGCCCCGCAGTACGGCGCCGGCCTGGCCGAGACGCGCGTCGGCCATGCCATCCGCGGCATCCCGCGCGATGCGGTCGTGATCTCGACCAAGGTCGGGCGGCGGCTGCGCCGCGTGTCGACCACGCGCAAGGTCGCCTCGGTCCTGAAGCAGTCGGTGGTCGGGCCCGAACGCGGCCCCGCGCTGATCGCACGACATGCCGGACGGGTGGCGCGGCGGCTGACGGGCAAGGATCCGGCCTACGGCCTCGGCTTTCCGTTCGATCGCGGCGACGAGCGGGCGCTCGAGGCCTACTTCGACTTCAGCTACGACGGCGTGATGCGGTCCGTCGAGTCGAGTCTCCAGCGCTTGGGAGTCGATCGGGTCGAGATGCTCTTCATCCACGACCCCGATACGCATCATCGCGAGGCATTGGAGGGCGCCTATCGGGCCCTCGATCGGCTGCGCGGCGACGGTTCGGTGCAGGCCATCGGCGTCGGCATGAACGAATCGGCGCCGCTGGCCCGCTTCGCCCGCGAGGCCGATTTCGACTGCTTCCTGCTGGCGGGCCGATACACGCTCCTCAATCAGACCGGCCTGCGCGACCTCCTGCCCGCCGCAGCCGAGCGAGGCATGAGCGTCAACATCGGCGGGGTCTTCAACAGCGGCATCCTGGCCGATCCGCGACCGGGAGCGGCCTTCGACTACCACGCCGTCGGCGGCAGCAGCGAGCCGCTGAAGCGCGCGCTTCGCATGCAGGAGGTGTGCGAACGCCATGGCGTGCCGCTGGCCGCCGCGGCGATGCAGTTCCCGCTGGCCCATCCGGCCGTCGGCACCGTCCTGGTCGGGGTGCGGTCCGTCGCCGAGCTCGAGGAGAACGTGCACAACTTCACCCGTCCGATTCCCGGCGACCTGTGGCGGGAGCTGCGCCAGCAAGGGCTCGTGCCGGTCGGTGTCCCGTTGCCCGGTGACGCCTGACCAGCCGAAACCTGCCTGGCGCCGTCGTACGAAAGTCTCGACACAGCATCCCCCATTCGGGTATCGTCCGCGAGCTGCCAAATCCGGGGAGGAGAGTAATCGTGCCCAGCCTGCTCATTGGCCGTTCAGTGCGGCCCGTTTTCGTTGGTCTGATGTCCGGCCTTCTTATCGCCGGAGCCTCGATCGCACCCGCATTTCGATCCGCGGCGCCGGTTGCCGCGTCGACCTACATCCGCGAGGCCGGGTCGAATCGGTACTCGACCGCGGCGCGGGTCAGTCGGCTGCATTTCGCGGCCGGAGTATCGGTCGTCTACGTGGTCAACGGTGATCGTCCCGCCGAGGGACTCGTCGCGGCGGCTGCCGCGGTCAAGCATGGACCGGTCCTGCTGGTGAAGCGAGATCACGTTCCGAGCGTGACGCGCAACGAGCTCGAGCGCCTGCGGCCCGACCGCATCGTGATCGTCGGTCCGGCCGGACAGGTGTCAACCGCCGTCCGGCGCTCTCTGCGGGCGATCGCGCCGGTCGTGCGGCGCACTGGCCATTCGCGCTACGGCACGGCGGTTGACGTCAGTCAGGCGCGATTCAACGCGGGCGCCAAGATGGCGTACATCGCCAACCCGAACAAGGCCGCCTGGGCACTGGGAGCCGCACCCGCGGCCCACGGGCGCGGACCGATCCTGTTCTCTCGCGCGGGCAGCCTACCGGCGTCGACCGCTACGGAGCTTCGCCGGCTCAACCCCGATCGCATCATCATCGCCGGCGGCACGGATGTCATCTCGGCGGCCGTCGCGGATCGGCTGGCCACCATCGCCACCGTGCGGCGCGAGTCCGGCCCAACGCAATACTCGACGGTTGCCAAGACCAGTCGGCGTCACTTCACTTCGCGGGTCTCCACCGTCTGGGTGGTGAGCGGCACGGCGCTGCCGTATGCGATGGGCGCGGGGACTGCCACCAAGGGCCAGGGCCCGGTGCTGCTCGTCAAGCATGACTCGATCCCGCCCAGCACCCGGCGCGAAATCCTGCGGCTGACGCCGACAAAGATCATCGTCATCGGCGGGACCGATCAGGTTTCGTCGGCGGTGGCGCGGGCGCTCGGTGACCACGCGCCGATTGCCGCGGCGGACACCATGTCCGTGGCCGAGGACTGCAGTCGCCTGTTCTGGGTGCTGCGCAACGATAGCGATCCGGATGGCGATCACCTGAGCATGACGAGCATCACCAACCAGCCGGGTCATGGAACGGCGTCGATCGTCCGCAACGGCCGGGCCATCAGCTACCGTCCTGACGCTTCGTACACCGGCCCGGATACGCTGACCTACCGTGTGGGTGACGGGCGCAGCGGGACGGACACCGCCACCGTATCGGTCACTGTGGCGATGGCCGGCGATCACGATGGCGATGGCATCAGCGACGGTTGCGATGCCTTCGCACTCGATCCGGCCAATGGCAGCGGAGCCGCGGCTTCGTTCACGCTCGACTTCGACGGACCGGTCAGCGACGCCACGCTGCTCCAGGACCTCGGCTTCGACGGCGTGATGTACAACGCCAATGGGCCGTACACGTCGCTGTACGACGCCGCCAACGTCGATGTCAGCGGTGGCAGGCTCACCATCAATGCGGTCCCGGAGGGCGATGCCATCGATCATGAGAATCGGCAGCGCTATGCCTTCCAGCGCGCCTTCGTCCCGAATGGCACGAACTTCTTCGTGCGGGGTCGCGTGTGCTCACCGTATCCGGACGTGCCCTACCAGGCGGTGGGCGTGTTCTTCGGGCTCGGCCAGCAGGACGACTACATCAAGGCCGTGGTCGACGTGAAGGGTGATACCTCGTCGGTCCATGACGTCCGCGAGGTCAGGGGGACGGGCCGTGGGCTCAGCCGCCGCGCCGACCCGGACATCGCGGGTGCGGCGTGTGTCGATCTGCGCATCGCGGTCAAGACGGCGACGAACACGTATGTGCCGAAGTACTCGCTCGACGGTGGCGATCACTGGCGTGACTTCGGCGGCAACGACGCCCGGCGCACGGTCCCGGCCTCGTGGCTCGACGGCCGGCCGCTGGCCGCGGGCATCATCGCCACCTCGCAGGGTCTGAATTCGCCGGTCTTTCCCGCGACCTGGGATCAGCTGGCCGTCACTCCCTGACCGAGCGCCGAGCAGGATTGGCCACGTCGGCGACCGCCGCTAGGTAGGCGCGGCGGTCGTCGTCGCTGCCGGCTGGCGTGAACGCCGACGAGGCGGCCGGCTCGCGCGGGTCGAGATTGCGAACCGTCCGTCGCGCGAGCCAGCCGATCGTCCCGACCGGGCCCTGGCCGCTGCTGCGCGCCAGCAGCAGGCTCGGCGTCGTCACCCTGCCGAGCGCCTGCTGCCAGGGCGAGTATCGGTCGATGAGGTCGGCGACACGGCGGTAGCGGCGCCCCAGCAGGCTGTCCGCGAGACCACGGGGCAGCGGCGTCTCGAGGGTGCGTGCGGCGCGGTACAGCATCAGCCCCACCGGGCGCGCCACCTTCCAACGGCGGCTTCGCTCGGCGACCGCGCTCCAATCGACCGCCGCGTCACGAGCGGCGAGGTCCACATCCTTGATCCACACCAGCCGGTCGGCGCCTGACAGCGCTCCGTGAACCGCCAGATGGATGAGTCGGTCGCTGGGCTCGAGGCTCCAGGCGGGCACGCCGCCGAGCTCGACCGCCACCCGCCGTCCCAGGATCTCGGACGTGTCGATAGCCGTATCGGCCCGATACATGTTGATCAGCGACCAGTGCAGGTCGAGTGGCACGCCACCGGACAGGACGAGGTGGAGCTCGCCACGCAGCTCACGACGAAGGACGCGCCAGTTGGTATCGAGCAGCTCGCCGCCCGCCTCCTGGAGACGTGCGAGGACGTCGGGAAAGCCCGCAGGATCGACGAGCAGATCGAGATCGCGATAGCTGCGCCGCCCCGGCGCCGCGTACAGCTCTGCGAGCACCGGCCCTTTGACGACCGACCACGCCACGGAGGACGCGTCGAGGAGTGGCTGCAGCCGGGCGAGCGCCCAGGTCACCAGGAGGTGACGGCGGACCGCCTGCTCGCGAAGATCTGCCAGGCCGCGAAGCAACGGCTCAGGCACCGGCACTGGATCGAGGCGCTCGTAGGCGAGTCCGGCCACGGCGTGGTAGCGCGCGAGCGCCAGGACAGCGGGCACGGTCGTCTGGCGGAGCAGCGCCATGACCGTGTCCGGCGCGGGCGCCTCATCCGCCACCAAGAGGCACAGTAGGCGCACCGCTGCGTCGCGCTCGGATCGGGTGCCCGGAAGGCGCCGACCGGAAAACCGACGAAGGAACGGCAGAGTGGGCCTCCCGGCGACTGAACGTCATGCGGCGCGCGACCGCTAGGCGATGCATACTGCCACCCCTTCGCGCCGCCCGGCATCATGTGCCGGCGAACGGAGGGAGCCGAGGACCAGCGGAGCGTCGTGTGAACGCGATCGAAACGGAGCATCTGACCAAGCGGTTCCGCCGTGTGAGCGGCTATCGGGACCTGCTGCGCTACGGTCGTCAGCCGGCACGCGACGCCGCCGTCGACGGCGTCGACCTGAGTGTGCGGCGCGGCGAGCTGTTCGGTCTGCTCGGCGAGAACGGTGCGGGAAAGACGACGCTGATCCGGATGCTGACGACGACCCTGCTTCCGACCTCGGGGCGTGCGCTGGTGGGCGGCCACGACGTGGTGGACGAGCCGCATCGCGTCCGGCAGCTGATCGGGCTGGTGAGTGGTGACGAACGCAGCTTCTACTGGCGCCTCACCGGACGCCAGAACCTGTGGTACTTCGCGACGCTGTACCACGTGCCGCGCCGCCTGATCGATCGGCGCATCGACGAGCTGCTGGATACGCTGGGCGTCAGCGAGTATGCCGACCGGCGCTTCGACAGCTATTCGACCGGCACCCGCCAGAAGTTCGGAATCGCGCGCGGCATGCTGACCGATCCGCAGATCCTGTTTCTCGATGAGCCGACTCGCGCCCTCGATCCGATCGCGGCGGACGAGCTGCGCACCTACATCACCAGCCACATCGTCGGGAAGCGCGGATACACCGTCTTCCTGGCGACGCACGCGCTCTCCGAAGCCGAGGCCATCTGCGATCGGATCGCGATCATGCGGCGCGGCGCGATGATCGAGGTCGGCAGTATGAGTGAGCTGAGCGCGCGGATGGGACTCTCGAGCTTCGTCGAGCTCGCGGTCGACGGTCGGACCGAGCCCGTGCGGGCGGCGTTGTGTGATCTGCCGGGCGTCGAAGCGGCCGACGTGACGGCAGCGACCGTCGGCTCGCGCATCAGCGTGCGCCTGGATCGTGGCCGCGGCTCCCTGAGCGCCGTGCTGCAGCTGCTGCTCGATCGCGGACTGCGGATCGAGGGCTGTACGACGCGAGAGCCGACCCTCGAGGACGTCTATCGCGCGGTGCATGCCGATGCTTGAGCGGGTGATGGACGGCTGGCCGCGCGTGCTCGGGGCGACATTCATTCGCGACATGTGGACGGCCACCAGCTATCGAATGGGCTTCCTGCTGTCGACCGGCGGGTCGCTGGCCAGCGTGCTGAGCGTCTATTTCCTGGGCCGCGCCTTCGGCGGCCAGCTCGGTGGCAACCTGAGTGCCTACGGCGGCAACTACTTTGCCTTCGCGCTTGTCGGCATTGCGCTGTCCAACCTGCTGGCGCTGGGCCTGTCGGGCATCAGCTCCCGGGTCCGCGAAGGTCAGCTGATGGGAACGCTGGAGCTCATGCTGCTCAGCCCGAATCGGTTATGGGTCCTGCTGGTCGGTGCCTCGCTCTGGGCGCACGCCATGGCAGTCGTCACGCTGCTCGTCTACGCCGTGGTCGGCCTGGCGCTCGGGCTCGACCTCGGCAGCGCCAACGTGCCGGTCGCGCTGGCGGCGCTGGCGCTGTCGGTGGTCGCCTTCAACGGGATGGGTCTCGTCGCAGCAAGCGTGGTGATCGTCGTCAAGCAGGGCAACCCCATCAGCCTGCTGCTCGGCATGGCGTCGGTGCTGTTGGCCGGGGTCTTCTACCCCGTCAGCGTGCTCCCCGTCTGGCTGCAGGCGCTCGCGCAGCTTCTGCCGCTGACGCACGCCCTCGAGCTGATGCGGCGTTCGACGCTGAGTGGGGAAGGATTTGCCACCCTGTGGCCGCACTTCGCCGCGCTCGCTGCGCTCGGCGTGCTGCTGGTGCCGCTGGGGCTGTGGGCCTGCGGCCGGGCCATCCGCTTCGCCCAGACCGACGGCTCCCTGTCGCAGTACTGAGCGGCATGCCAGGTCCCTCTCGCGACGTCGTCGGCAGCGCCGTCGGCTTCGGGCTGCGATCGTCGCTGCCGTTCCAGACGCTGCGCTCCGATTCCGGCGAAACGCCGCTCCTCGTCGAGGAGGCGAATCTGCCGCCGCCCAGCGGCGAGCCCATCGCGGTGTGGCATGCGCGGCCGGACAACCCGTTCCACGCCACGCTGCACCGGCAGGGCACCAGGTACGTCTTCTGGGCAAGCGACGTCGGT
This sequence comes from Steroidobacteraceae bacterium, assembly GCA_025935615.1. GTDB lineage: Bacteria > Chloroflexota > Limnocylindria > QHBO01 > QHBO01 > JAICUY01. The sequence goes on along the minus strand of JAICUY010000001.1, from coordinate 16,893 downwards.
CGCTACGAAGTGGCACCCGATGACGCGCGGATCCGGGTCGAAGGCGGCGCCGAGCCGTTGCGACGCGAGTTGCGCCTGCTTGGCATCCCGGCCGCGTTGTGCGCGCTGCATGCCGGCGACCTGTCGGTCCACGCCTCGGCGGTCGAGATCGGCGGCAGCGCGCTGCTGCTGGCAGGACCGAGCATGCACGGCAAGACGACCCTGGCTGCGGGGCTGGCCGCCGTCGGCCACCGGCTGCTGGCCGAAGACACGGTGCGCTGCGCACTTGGTGCCGAGCCGGCCCTGTACCCCGGACCGGCGGCGGTTCGCCTGCGGCCGGACGTTGCGCAGCTTCTGCGGCTGCCGGGCGCACGTCATGCGGAAGGCTCGTCGGACGCTGGCCGGCAGGCGATAATCTTCGACCAGGCGCGACGGGGCGACGGACGGCCGGTCCCGCTGCGCGCCATCGTCCTGCTGCGGCGGGCCGATCAGCTCGGCATCCGCCCGCTGGATGCCGCCGGCGCGACACGGGACCTCTTCGCGCTCAGCTTCCGTCTTCCGACGGACGACTCGCGCCGTTCCTGCTTCGCGCGCGTGGTCGACCTGACGTCTCGCGTTCCGGCCTACGACCTCCACCGGCCGCTCAGCATGGCCCGCATGCAGGAGGTGATCGATGCGCTCGAACGACTGGTCGCGAACGTGCGCTGACCCGCGCCCGTGGCGGGCGCGAGCCGCGTGCGGCACTATCCGCGCATGTCATCGACCCCCGCGCCGACCGGGCCGGCCATGAAGCCTGCCTCGCGTGGCGAGCAGGCGCGGCTGCTGGTGAGGGTCTGGGTCAGCGCCGCACGCGTGGCTGTTGCGTTGCGCCGTCAGCCGTTGCAGGCGGTCGCATCGGCGCCGCCGGGCACCAGTCGCCAGCGCGTCCCGTTGGCGCTGCTGAGCCGCGCCGTCACCCGCGGCCTGCGCATCGGTCCCTGGCAGCCGCGTTGCCTGGTGCGGGCGCTGGTGCTCTACCGGATGTTGCGGGCGCAGGGTGACGCCGCCGAGCTGGTCATTGGTCTCCATCACCGCGCCGCATCGCCCGATGCACACGCCTGGGTCCTCCTCGACGGCCGCGACATCGGACCGCCGCCTGGTGGCGCCGGCTACGAGGAGATGACCCGCTACCCCCGTCCGGCATAGCCCCGTGCCGGCGATGCGCGGGCTCGACCAGGACTCCATCGCCGAAGGATTCGGAGCGGGCGGGCTGTCGGGCGTTGTGCTGACCGGCACGGCACTGCCGGCGACTGCGCAGGCGGGCTATCGACCGATGCAGGTGCTGGTCGCGCGCGACAGCCGCGCCGCGGCGACGACCGCCGTCGAGTTGCTCGATTGGCGCTACTCGTGGGTCCGGCGCGGCCTTGGCCGGCTCCAGCCTGGCCGAACCTACTGGACCGATACGGGCCAGTACCTCGATCTGCTCTGGGGCCTGCCGGCCGCCCCATTTCCGCCGGCGAGCCTCGACGCGCTCGCCGGGCGCTTGTTGGCGTCTGGCGGAGACGGTCCACTGCGCACGCCCGATCCCGAAGCGCTCGCGGTGCATCTGGCCGTGCAGTCGTGCCGTCCAGGACGGGGACACGAGGCGGATTGGGAGCGGCTGCGTGTGATGGCGGGCACGCTCGACTGGCGCGCGGCCCGGCGCATTGCCGTCGAGAGCGGCGTGCATGCGGCGCTGGATCGCGCGCGACGCGCTCTCGGCGGCCCGGATCGGCCGGGACCAGGTCCGATCTTCGGTGGAGCGCTGGGCCCGGCATGGACGATCGCCTCGGGGTTCCAGCGGTGGGCTCGTCCGGCGAGGCTGCGGCGCCTGCTGGCCGGCGCGCCGGCGTACGGCGATCTCGGCGTTCGCGTCCGACTGGCCGGAATCGAGGTGATCGTGCCGCCCGGCGTGTTCGTGCCGACCGCGTCGGCCGACGTGGTCATCGATGTCGCGCTGCGGCACATCGAGGCGGTCGAGCGGCCGCTGCTGCTCGAAATCGGAACCGGCTGCGGTGCCATCGCGCTCGGGATTGCGGCGCGCCTGCCGCAGGCAACGGTGGTCGGCACCGATCGATCCGGTCGAGCCGTGCGCGCCGCGAGCAGGAACGCAGCCCGACTCGGCCTGGCGGTGCGCTTCGAGCGTGGAGCGTTGCTGGCCGGAATGGATCCGTCGGGCATCGGACCGGTCGACTGCCTGATCGCGAACCTCCCGTACGTTCCCTCGACCCGCCGGGTGGCGCTCGGATCGGTGCCTGCCGCAACGGTCGAGGGAAGGGGCGCTGATGGCCTCGGCCTCCAGCGGCAGCTCATTCGCGACGCCCGGCCGTTCCTGCGGCCCGGCGCTGCGGTCGTGCTTCAGATGCTCCCGGACCAGTGGGACGCGCTTGCGAACGAGATGGTCGAGTCAGGCTACCGCTCAGTCGAGGGAATCGCGCTGGACGGGCACGTCATCGGCGTAGCGCGCTTTGATGGCCGCTCGCGAGCTTAGGCCTCTTCCACGAGCACGAGGTCACGATCCACCACCGACTGCAGGAAGGTGAGCACGTCGCGGTCGAGCGCAGCCGGCGCATTCGCCACGGTTTCGCGCAGCGCGGTGATGACGTCGTCGACGCGGCGCGGATGCTCGAGGAGGTCCCAGATCGCCAGTCCCACCGGGTTCACCCGATGGTAGGCCGCGGTCGAGAGGTGGAGCAGGACGCCCCCCTCGCCCGGCGCCAGGGCGCGGCCGACGACCTGCGGGTTGCGCTGGACGACCGATTCGACCGTGATCTCCACGTTCACCACTGTGACAGGAATGCGTGGACGTTGGCGAGGTTCCGCGCCCAGCGGTACTCGATCGGGGTCAGTCGCTCGGCGTCGAGCGCCGCGGCCAGTCGCCGATAATCGACGCCGCTGATCCGGTGCGGCGAATCGATCAGCAGGCCGCGCAGCGCGGCGTAGTCGACGTCGGCCATCGCGGCTGCATCGAAGACCGTCTTGTCGCGCCGGTCGAGGATTTCATCCGGCACGCGTCCGCGGAGCAGGTCGCGCACCAGGCCCTTCGCCCGCAGGTCGGGGAACTTCATCTCGGCCGGCAGGCTGAGGAAGAACTCCCAGAGGTCGATATCGGTCCACGGCTTGCGCGATCGCACGCCGCAGACCTGCTGGCAGACCTCCTCCGCTTCGAGTGAGATGCCGGGGCCGACGAAGCCGGTCAATTGCGAGTCGCGCCATCGTTCGCGCGCCGAGACGGGATCGTCGGGAACGAGCCGGCTCCGGTCGATCCAGGCCGGAACGCTGGCCGGTCGGGCAGCGAAGCGGTTGCGCGCGGCCATCACGCGGTCCGAGGCCAGCGAGCGCAACACCAGGCGGGTCAGGCCAATCCACGATGCACCGCGGCCGCGCCGCTCGCGCAGCTGCCGCGCCGCGGGGGTCCAGCGGCGGTGCGTCAGCAGGTGGTCGAGGACGTGCCATTGCATGCCCATCACGAATTCGGCGTGCTCCCCGGTCAGCAGGACGCGGGCGTCCAAAGCCCGGGCGCGGAGGTAGTCCTCCTCGTATTGGGCCAGGGCCGCGGCCGGATACGGCGTATCGGCCAATGCGGTCCAGCGCCGCAGATCGGCGACGGCGTTCGCCGTCTGCTCGTAGGCATGCAGTGGGATATCGAGCGCAGCGGTGACGATCTTGACGTAGCTGCTCTCGTCGACCGAGGGATGGCGCGGGTACACGACGGACAAGGCCTGCAGCGGGCGACCGAAGCGGTGGCGATGGATCGGTGCGGCGAATGCGGCAACCGCCGGAGAGTCGATCCCGCCGCTGAGCGAGATGGCGGCCGGCCGCGAGAGGCTGCGACCGACGGCCTGCTCCATGAGCGACGTGAATCGTTCCTTCAGCTCGGCGCGGCTGAAGGTGGCCGTCTCGAGCAGCCGTTCGGGATGCCAGTACCGTTGCAGCCGCGGTTGACCCCCGGCAAGCGACAGGCTGGTCGCCTTGGGCAGCCGCCGTACGCCGCGCAGCGCCGCCGGCGTCGCGTCGTCATATGTCCGGAAATAGATCGCCTCCACCACGTCGAGGTCCGGCTGACGCGGGATGCCTGCACCGGCGATGACCTGCTTGGCTTCACTGGCCGCGTACAGCGCGTCCGTGTCGAAGCGATAGAAGAGTGGTCGGTAGCCGACGTGGTCGCGGAAGCACAGCACGCGTTGGCCGTCGCTGATGGCGACGGCGTAGACGCCGCGCATCCGGTTCGGCAGCTCCTCGCGGAAGCGGCGGTAGCCTTCGGCCAGGACACCCAGGACGTCGGCGACGGTCCCGGTTCGGCTTCCGTCGTCGAGCCCCAGCTCGATGCCGAGATCGGCCATGTTGTCGAACGAACCGGCGAAGCAGATCGCGAAGCCGCGGTCAGTCCCGAGACAGGCGTCCTCGTCGTCCTCGCCGCGGCTGATTCCGAGCACCGTGGAGCCATGGATCAAGGTCTGGTGCGTCGGGCCGCGGTGCGGCGCGGCGGCGAGCATCGCCTCGACCACGCTCGCGGCGGGAGCTGACTGCCGGCCATGGGCCAGCGCGATGGCAGCCACGGCGTCAGGGTGACGGGTGGAGGTTGATCGCCGGGAAACGAAAACCGGGCCCGAAGGCCCGGTTCGTCGTCAGAGCGGAGCGCTGGTCAGCTGGCGAAGGGATGCGAATACTCGCCGAACTTGTCAGTCTCCATGGGCTCGGACGACTTGTCGCCCTTGCCCGGGTTGTCGAATGTGTGATCGGCGATGGAACCCAGATCTTCGATCCGGGGCGCCTCGTACTCGATCTGCATGATGAGAGTTCTCCTGACGATGGTGAGGGCACGTCGCCTTGCGCGAAACGTACCAGCCCGGTACTACCACCGTCAAGCAAATCCACGTCACGTGGTGCAGCGCGGCAACATTCGCCCGGCGTGACGCCATGACCTCATCCGGACCGGGTGCCGGCGACCGTGGTGACCTGGCCGTCGCGGGTATCGCGGACCTCGACGCCGAGCGCCGCCAGCTCGTCGCGCAACGCATCGGAGGTCGCGAAATCGCGTGCCTCGCGCGCCTCGGCCCGACGGGCGAGCAGCGCGGCGGCGCCCTCCGGCAGCTCCACCTCCCCGCCGACCGGGGCGTCCAGCGACAATCCGAGCACCCGATCGAAATCGAGCAGCAGCACACGTCGCTGCGGCGGCGTCAGGTCGCCGTCGCTCGCCACGGCATGGGCGACCGCCAACGCCGCCGGCAGGCCGAGGTCCTCCGAGACGGCAGCCACGAAACGATCGCGATAGCCAGCCAGCGGCGCCGCGGAGAGGTCCGCATCGGTCCGCTCGGATGCTCCTTCCGCGACCGCTCGCCGCAGGCGCCGGAGCGCCGAGGCCGCGGCGTGCATGGCCCTCTCGGTGAAGTCGAGCTTCGAGCGGTAGTGTGCCGTCAGCGCCAGGTAGCGGAAGGCGAGCGGCTCAAAGCCCTTCGACGGCAGATCGGCGACGCGGATGACGTTGCCGGCGGATTTCGCCATCTTGGCGTCGGCCAGGGTGAGGAACTCGCCGTGCATCCAGATGCTCACGACCTGGTGGCCGAGCGCGCCCTCGGATTGCGCGATCTCATCCTCGTGGTGGGGGAACTTGAGATCGATCCCGCCGGTGTGGACGTCGAAGCGGTCGCCGAGGTAGTGCATCGACATGGCCGAGCACTCAATGTGCCATCCCGGGAAGCCATCGCCCCAGGGTGATGGCCATTTCATGAGCCGATGCTCGCCGGCTGCCTTCCACAGCGCGAAGTCCTCCGGATCGCGCTTGTCGGACTCGACGTCGACACGATGCCCGGGCTTCATCTCCTCCAGCCGCTGCCCCGACAGCTTGCCGTAGCCCGCGAAGGCGCTGACGTCGTAATAGACCGTGCCGTCGACCTCGTAGGCCAGCCCCTTGTCGAGCAGCGTCGCGGTCAGCTCGAGCATCTGCGGGACGTGCTCGGTGGCACGCGGCATGACGTCGGCCGGCAGGATGTTGAGCAGCCGCTCGTCGGTGAGCCAGGCATCGGTGTAGAACTGCGCGATCTCGGACGGCGATCGGCCCTCGGTTTCGGCCGCCAGCTCCATGCGGTCCTGGTCCGGCGTGTCGTCGCGCATGTGCCCGACGTCGGTGATGTTCTTCACGTAGCGCACCTCGTAGCCGAGGTACTCGAGCGTCCGATGCAGGAGATCGCCGAACAGGTAGGTCCGCAGGTTGCCGATATGAGCGTAGCGGTACACCGTGCTGCCGCAGGTGTAGATCGAGACCCGTCCCGGTTCGAGCGGCCGCAGCCTCTCGACCGATCTGGTCAGCGAGTTGTAGAGCCGCACCTCGGGCAGCGCATCGGTCATGGGAGCGGCGTCAGGCGGTCGCGAGGTCCTGGAGCCGCGCGATGAGCGACTCGAGGGTCTGCTCGCGCGCCTTGAGCTGCTCCTTGTACTCCCAGGTCTCGGTCTTGTAGATCTCGCCCTTCAGGCGTCCCAGCTCATCGGTGAGGATGTCGAGCAGCAGGTCGCGTTCGGGCGCGGTCATTTCGAGGCTCATGCCCGCATTGTACCGATGCGCCCGGCGCCCCCGCCCACCCGCGGCCGGCGCTCTAGCATGGACACATGCCGGAGCGCGACACGACCTCGCACCATCCCGTCAGCCTTGGGGAGGAACCGCGCTTCTGTCCCGCCTGCGGCGAGCCCGTCCGGGCGAAGCTGCTCGAAGCCGATCACCGTCCGCGCCTGGTCTGCCCCAACGATCACGTCACCTGGCGCAATCCGCGGATGGTGGTCGGGACGCTGCCGGTCTCCGATGGTCGTGTGCTGCTTGCGCGGCGTGCGATCGAACCGGCAAGCGGACGCTGGAGCTACCCCGGCGGGTTCCTCGAGCTCGGCGAGTCGACCGCCGAGGGAGCGCGGCGCGAGACGGAGGAGGAGACCCGGCTGCTGGTCGAGGTCGGACGCCTGATCGGCGTCTATTCGCGGCCGCACGCCGGGGTGGTGACGCTGATCTACGAGGCGACCGTGGTCGGCGGCGAGGCCGCGCCGGGCGCCGAGACCTCCGAGGTGCGTGCGTTTGCGCCCGACGAGTTGCCGTGGGGGGAGCTGGCATTCAGCACCACCGAGTCGGCACTGCGCGACTGGGTCGGGACGCTGCCGGGTCACCGGCCGCAGCACGAGCCGCAGCTCTACGTGACCGGCGACTGAGTCCGCAGCACCTCGCTGCGCAACGGTGTCCCGACACCGAGCAGGAGGCCGTAGCCCAGCGCGGCCACCACGGTCGCCGGCGCCACCGCCGGTGGCACGCCGAGGCCGGCGGCCTGCACCAGGGCCCACGACAGAACCGCGTACGAGGCGGCGGCGACGAGCAGCGTGCGGCGCACCGTGAAGAAGCGGGCGAAGAAGTACGCGAAGCAGATCCCGGCCAGTCCGCCGCCCGCCTGCGTCAGCAGCAGGCCGAGCACGAAGGCGAGCTCGGCCGACGTCGCTGCCGGCGAGAGCGCGGAGGCCATCGGTCGCAGCGGCGCGAGCGGGTCGGCCACGAGCAGCCCCGACAGCACCATCGCCAGCGCCAGCCAGGCATAGCTGGCGGCCAGGCCGCCGATGAAGCCGCGGTAGGCGAGGCGCAAGCCGTTCACTTCGGTCACGCCGGCAGCGTACGGGCTGGGCGGCCCGGGCCCGAGCGGGCCGATGGTCCGCCCGCTACGCGTACCTGCGGAAGACGGCCACCGCATTCTGGCCGCCGAAGCCGAAGCCGTTGACGATGGCCGCCTCGACCGGGGTGCGGCGCGCGACGTTCGCGACATAGTCGAGATCGCAGGCGGGATCGGGCGTCTCGTAGTTGATGGTCGGCGGGATCACGCCGTCGCGGATGGCAAGGACGGCAGCCAGCGCGCTCATGGCGCCGGCCGCGCCAAGGGTGTGGCCGATCATGCTCTTGTTGGAGCTGACCGCCAGCTTTGGCGCGTGCGCGCCGAAGGCGGCGTGGATGGCCTTCGTCTCGGTCGCATCGTTGAGCGGCGTCGACGTGCCGTGGGCGGCGACATAGGTGATCTGCTCAGGCTCCATGCCTGCGTCGCGCAGGGCACGGGTCATGGCGCGCGCCGCGCCACTGCCCGACGGCTCGGGAGCCGAGATGTGGTACGCGTCGGCGGTCATGCCACCCCCCGCGATCTCCGCCAGGATCGGTGCACCGCGACGTTCGGCGTGCTCCGCCGCCTCGACCACCAGAACGGCGGCTCCCTCGCCGAAGACGAACCCGTCGCGCCCGGCGTCGAAGGGACGCGAGGCGCGCTCGGGATCTTCGTTGCGCTTCGACAGCGCGCCCATGTTGGCCAGTGCCGCGAAGGCAACCGGCAGGATGGCGCTCTCCGTTCCGCCGGCGACCACCACCTCGGCGTCGCCGTGCTCGATCATGCGCTGCGCGTCGACGAAGGCCTGCGCGCTCGACGCGCAGGCGGCCACGGCGGTCACCACCGGCCCGCGCAGGTCGTTCTGGATGCTGATCTGGCAGGCCGCCATGGACGGCGACAGCATCGGCACCATGAACGGGCTGACCCGCTTGCCGCCCTGCTCCAGGAAGATGCGCTCACCGAGCGCGACGTCGCCGATGCCGCCGCCGCCGGTGTTGACGACCACCGCGATGTCGTCGCGGTTCGCATCGGTCACCTCCAGGCCGGCTGAGGCGATGGCCTGGGCCGCCGCCGCCACCGCCAGCTGGCTGAACCGGCTCATGCGTCGCGCCTGCTTGAAGTCCATGAAGTCGCGTGGCTCGAAGCCCTTGACCTCGGCCGCGATCTGGACCTCCTCGGCGGACGGGTCGTAGGCGGTGATGCGCGCCACCCCGGAGACGCCGGCCACCAGGTTGCGCCAGTAGGTGTCTGCGTCGTTGCCGATGGGCGTCACCGCGCCAACGCCGGTGACGACCGCGCGGCGCCCGTCAGTCCTCATCGAGGCGGCGCAGGATCACCGTCGAGTTGTGGCCGCCCAGGCCCATCGAGTTGGAGAGCGCCACCCGGACGTCGGCGGCGCGAGCCGTGTTCGGCACATAGTCGAGGGTCAGCTCCGGATCCGGATGCCGGTAGTTGATGGTGGGCGGAATGCAGCCGGTGCGGATGACCTGGGCGCAGACCAGCGCCTCAAGGGCACCGGCCGCGCCCATCATGTGGCCGGTCATCGACTTGGTGCTGGAGATGGCCAGCTCGCGGGCGTGCTCGCCGAAGACGGCCTCGATGGCCATCGTCTCGAACCGGTCGTTGAGCGGCGTCGACGTTCCGTGCGGGTTGATGTAGTCGACCTCGTCCGGACCGATGCCGGCACGCTGCAGCGCTGCGCGCATGGCGCGCTGGTTGCCTTCACCCTGCTCGGCCGGGGCGGCCATGTGGAACGCGTCCGCCGCCGACCCGTAGCCGATTACCTCGGCGATGGGTGTGGCGCCGCGGGCGCGGGCGTGCTCGAGCTCCTCAAGGACGAGCACCGCCGCCCCCTCACTGACCACGAAGCCGTCACGCGTGGCGTCGAACGGGCGCGAGGCGATGGCCGGGTTGTACTCGCCGCTGTCGGGGTCGATGGGCGAACCAAGCGCCTTCATCTGCTGGAAGCCGGCAAAGGCCAGCGGCACGATGACCGCCTCGGTGCCGGCGCCGAGCATGACGTCCGCCTGGCCGCGCACGATCGTCTCCATCGCCTCACCGACGGCGTGGCCGCCGGTGGCGCAGGCGCTGACGACCGCCATGTTCGGGCCGCGAATGCCGAACTCGATGGCCACCTGCCCGGAGGCAGAGTCGGGCAGCATGTGCGGCAGCAGGAAGGGGCTGATGCGGCCCGGGCCGCGCTCGATCAGCGTGCGGATGCCCTCCGTCATGATCCCGATGCCGCCGATGCCCGTGCCGAAGACCATCCCGAATCGATCAGGATCGACGCCGGTCAGGCGGTTATCGCCATTCAGCATGCCGGCGTTGCGCAGCGCCTCGCCGGTGGCGGCCACCGCGAGGTGCGTGTTGCGGTCGTGGCGGCGCACGTCGCGCGGCTCCATGTACTTCGTCGCGTCGAAGCCCTTGACCTCGCCGGCGACGTGGATGTCGTAGGCCGATGCGTCGAACAGCGTGACGTCGGCGATCCCCGACCGACCGGCCACCAGCGACTCCCAGGCCTGGTCGAGGCCGATACCGACCGGAGACACCACGCCCAGGCCGGTCACCACGGCCCGGCGCTGGCTCACGCGGTGCCCTCGGCGGGATTCGGCGCGCCGTCAGCGGCATTCGGCGCGCCCTCGGCGGTGCCGGTCGACGGCAGCCAGATGCGCGAACCATCGGCACGCGGCGCGTCGGTGGCGTGCGCGCCAGACACGGGGCTGATGCGCTTGATGAGCCCGGTCAGCACCCGGCCCGGGCCGACCTCGACGAAGTCGGTGACGCCGTCGGCGACCATGCGCCGCACGGTGTCGGTCCACTGCACGCCGTGGACGAGGTGGTCGGACAGCTCGCTGCGCAGCCCGTCAGCGGTGTGGATCACGCTGGCGTGGACGTTGCCGAGCATCGGCACGTTCGGTTCGCGGAACGGGACGCGGGCGAGGATCGAGCTGAACTCCTCCCGCGCGCGGCGCATGAGCGGGGAGTGGCTGGCGACGCTCACCGTCAGCCGCACGGCGCGGCGCGCACCGACCGTTTTGCTCATCTCGAGGGCGAAGACCAGGGCCGGGATGACGCCGGACAGGACGATCTGGCCCGGGGCGTTGTCGTTGGCGACGGCGATCTCCCCGTGCTCGCGCGCCTGCTCCACGATCTCGTCCACCTGCTCGTCCGTCAGGCCGATGACCGCGCCCATGCCGCCCTCGATGCCGCGCTCCTGCATAATCCGGCCGCGTTCGCGGACCAGTCGCAGCGCATCGGCGAAGTCGAGGGCGTCGGCTGCCACGGCGGCGGCGTACTGTCCGGCGGAGTGGCCTGCCACCGCGCGCGGCTCGAGCTCGATGCCCGCCTGGCGCGCCTCGTCGCGCATCGCCTCGAGGAAGGCGACGCTGGTGGCGAGGATGGCCGGCTGTGCATTGACGGTCCGGTCGAGCTCTTCGGCCGGGCCTTCGAGAATCAGGCGTGACAGCGGGAAGCCGAGGGCCGCATCGGCTCGTTCGAGCGTCTGGGCGGCGATGGGGGATTGGTCGACGAGCGTCTGGCCCATGCCCACGTATTGGGAGCCCTGCCCCGGGAAGACGAAGGCGTGAACCCGGGGTGCGGGTGCGGGATCGGTCTGATCGGTCATGGTCGAATGGTGCGTGCTAACCGGTGGAGTATAGCCGAGGGGCTCAAAACCCCTCTCGGCGCGCTCAAGCAGAAGCGGTCGACAACCTCGAATAGCACCGGCAATCCGAAGCGGCCACTTGAGCGCTCGCCGAGGAGCAACGCTGCTGCCGAAGATCTTAGGCGGCGCGACAGAACGTACTCACAACCTCGAATAACACCGGCAGGCCGAAGGCGATGGCGCTGACCGGCACGCGCTCGTCGTTGCCGTGGAACAGCGACAGGAAGGGCACGTCGGCATCGAGCCGCAGCGGCGCGAACCCGTAGGTCGGGATGCCGAGGCGGGCCATCGCCTTGGCGTCGGTGCCGGGCGTGATCATCATCGGCAGCGGCGTGCCGTCCGGATCCGCGCGCAACAGCGCCTCGCGCATCAGTCCGACGATCTCGGCGTTGGCGGCGGCCTCGACCGGCGGCATGGTCATCACCGCCTCGACCTCGACGTCATCGCCGGCGATCGCGCCAAGCTCGGCAAGCAGCGCCTGCTGATCGGTGCCGGGCAGGGTGCGGACATCGATCTCCGCCTCGCCGAGGCCGGGAATGACGTTGACCTTCTGCCCGACGTGGATGGTGTTGGGGGAGATCGTGTCGCGCAACATGGCGTCGAACGAGCGACGTAGAACGGGATCGTCGACCGCGCGCTCGAGCGCGACCGATGCGGCCGCGGGATCGGTCGCAGCCAGCGCGGCGACGTCGCCGAGCCCCAGGCCGTCGAAGAAGTTGCGCACCACGTCGGTGACGCGCGCCGGACGCCCGGCGTCCGCCAGACGGGTGACTGCCGCCGCCAGCTTGAGTGCCGGGTTGTCGCGATGCGGCATGGAGCCATGTCCCGGCGTGCCGCTGGCCCGTACGCGGGTCCAGACGATGCCCTTCTCGGCGACCTCGATGGTGTAGAACCGGCGGCCGCGCAGCGTGATCGAGTAGCCGCCGACCTCGTTGAGCGCCGCCGCGGCCGGGCCGGCGTCGGAGCGGAACAGGTCGGGCCGCTGCGCGACCCAGTGCAGCGCCCCGAACTCACCGCCGGCCTCCTCGTCGGCCAGGGCGGCGAAGATGACGTCGCGCCGGCGCGGGGCGCCCGACCCGGACAGCTCCAGCATGACGGCCAGCTCCATGGCGACCATGTCCTTCATGTCGACCGCGCCACGTCCCCACACGACGCCGTCGTGCAGCTCGGCGCCGAACGGGTCGCGGCTCCAGGAGTCTCGGTCGACCGGGACGACGTCGAGGTGGCTGAGCAGGACCAGCGGTGGCAGCGGGTCGTCCACGGTGGCCGGCAGGCGCGCGAAGCACGAGCCGCGCCCCGGCGCCGCCTCCAGCACCTCTGCGTCGATTCCCGCCTCGCGCAGCACCGCTGCGCAGTACTCCGCGGCCGGCGTCTCGCCGCCGGGCGGGTTGATGCTCGGGATGCGGATCAGCGCCTGCAGATGGCGGATGCAGTCTTCTGTTGCGGCCGGCCAGTGGGTCATGCGCCGACCGTCTCGGCCGCCGGCGAGGCGGTCGCATCGGTCCTCAGACGAGCGTTCACCAGCCAGGCGAGCGGGATCTCGGCAACGAGCAGCAGCAGGGAGACGACGAGGAGCATCGGTACCGAGGACTGCAGGCCCATCACCAGCAGCGCCGTGAGGAAGACGGCGTGGATCGACAGCCGGCTGGCGAATGCCAGCCGCAGGTCGACGATGGCCAGGCGTTCGCCGTTGGGGATGGCGCGATTGGGACCCCACACGCCGTAGGCCGCCAGCCCCGCGAAGGCGAGCAGCGTGACCGCGAAGATGCCGAGACCCTCGCCGTGGCCGGGCTCGAGCAGCGGCTGCAGGATGATGAACGGCACCAGCCCGGCGATCAGGATGAAGTAGGCGGGGACCGGCGCCAGGAGCTGCAGCCAGGCTCGCGCCGGCCGCTGCCCGGCGACGTCGCGCAGCCAGCGCGTCACCAGGCTGAAGCCGAGCGCCACGAACAGCCATGCGTAGAAGTTGCCGGCCGGAACGCCGAACCACGCCTGCTCGGGACCGATGCCGCGCCAAGTCCAGAGTCCCATCCGAATAGCGATGGCGTCGAACGCGAGGTCGAGGCTGATGGCCAGCACGCTGTCGACGAATGGCGCATAGCGGCGTCGCACGCCGAGCGCGTCGGTGATGCGCATCGCTCCCGCCAGGATCAGGGCCCAGGTCAGGCCGATGGCGACCGGTGCCCGGTCGATCGCCACGATCCAGTCAGATGCGTAGTGGTAGCTCTCGAACATGAGCTGGTCGCCCTCTTCGAGCAGGATCCCGAAGATCGCGGCCGACAGCAGCTCGAAGAACGGCAGCCGGCCGCGGCGCAGCGCGGCATGGGCGGCCAGGACGAACGAGATCGCGACGGCCAGCTCGAGGAGGAGGTACCAGGGGTTCATGCTCCCCGATGGTAGCCGATGGACGCTCGACGGTCGCGCGCCGTCCGAGGGCTACAATCGCCAGACTGATGACCACCCAGGTTCGTGCCGCAACCGTCCCGATCTATCTCGCCGGCGACTTCGTCGAGGCGGGGTCGCCACTCGAGGTCCGCAACCCGGCGACTGGCGAGCTGGTGGCGACGACCTTCCAGGCCGGAGCCGACGAGCTCGAACACGCCACGCTTGCAGCGGTCGAGGCCTTCGAGCAGACCCGTCGCCTGCCGAGCTACGCGCGGCGGGACGCGCTGGCGCACGTCGCCGAGTGCATCGAGCGGGACGCCGACGAGCTGGCCGAGCTGCTGATGCGCGAGTCAGGCAAGCCGATCCGCGACGCTCGGGGGGAAGTCGCCCGCGGGGCGCTCACCTTCCGCACCGCGGCCGAGGAGGCGCTGCGCATCAACGGGGAGTGGCTGCCGCTGGACTGGAGCGCTGCCAACCGCGGCCGACAGGGCCTCGTGCGCCGCTACGGCATCGGTCCGGTGGCCGGCATCAGCCCGTTCAACTTCCCGCTCAACCTCGCCGCGCACAAGGTCGCGCCGGCCATCGCCGCCGGCTGCAGCATCGTCCTCAAGCCGCCGTCCAAGGACCCGCTCGTCATGTTGCGGGTGGCCGACTACATCGCCGAGACCGACCTGCCGCGGGGAGCGGTCAGCATCCTGCCCATGGATCGGCCGACAGGCGACCGAATGGTGTCGGACGACCGATACAAGCTGCTGTCGTTCACCGGCTCGCCGAGCGTCGGCTGGAAGATGAAGGCCGAGGCGGGCCGCAAGAAGGTCGTGCTCGAGCTGGGCGGCAACGCCGGAGCGGTGGTCGACGCATCGGCCGATCTCGACTGGGCGGTCAAGCGCCTCGTCTTCGGCTCCTTTGCCTACGCCGGCCAAGTCTGCATCAGTGTGCAGCGCATCTACGTGGTCCGCGACGTCTACGACGAATTCGAGCGCCGCTTCGTCGATGCCGTGCGAGACGTGCGGGTCGGCGATCCCTCGGATCCGGCCACGGATATGGGACCCATGGTCGATCGCAAGGCCGTCGAGCGTACCGACGAGTGGGTGCGGGAGGCAGTCGACCGCGGCGCGCGCGTGCTGGTCGGCGGCGAGCCGGACGGCCAGCTGTATCCGCCGACCGTCCTGGCCGACGTTCCGGCCGATGCGCGCGTCTGCGGCGAAGAGGTGTTCGCGCCGGTCGTCAACCTGTTCGCCGTGGATTCCTTCGAGGACGGGTTGCGCCAGATCAACGACAGCGCCTTCGGCCTGCAGTGCGGCGTCTTCACCAACGACCTCGAGCGCACGCTGACGGCGTGGGACGAGCTCGAGGTGGGCGGCATCATCGTCAACGACATCCCGACCTGGCGCACCGATCCGATGCCCTACGGCGGCGTCAAGGACTCCGGCCTCGGCCGCGAGGGGCTGCGCTGGTCGATCGAGGACATGACCGAGCCGCGCCTGCTGGCCCTCGTCCGTCCGCTGTGATCCCTGTCGGGCTGTGACCGTCGCGGCGACGCGGTTCGTGCGGGTGCTTCCCGCCGATGAGCTGCGCGACGGCGAGCTGCTGCCAGTCGAGATCGACGGCACGCCGGTCGTCCTGGTCCGCCACCGCGGCGAGTTCTTCGCCACAGCCAACAACTGCACGCACCGCGACTTCCCGTTGAGCGAAGCCGGCTTCGATCAGCGCGACGGGGTGCTGATCTGCGCCTGGCATGAGGCCTGTTTCGACGTTCGCACCGGTGCGGCAGTGGTCCCGCCGGCGACCGAGCCGGTCGAGACGTTCCCCGTTCGGGTCACGGACGGATTCGTGGAGATCGGCCTGACGGGGAGCCTGCTCCGCAGCTGACGCTTCCCATCATCGCTCGCCGTACGAGTTACGAGTCGCGAGACCGCCACGCCGACGCATCGGTCTATTCGTCCGATGGCGCCTCGCGGCGAACTGACCCGTGCAACCGGCCCTGGGACGCGCGCTCCAGGTTGTGGGCCGACGAGATGAGCGCGATGTGGGTGAACGCCTGCGGGAAGTTGCCGAGCGCGAGCTCGTTGACCGGGTCCCATTCCTCGCTGAAGAGGCCGACATCGTTGGCATGGGCGGAGATCTCCTCGAACCGGCGGCGAGCCTCGTCGAGCTCGCCCCGCAGCGCCAGGTTGTCGCACAGCCAGTAGCTGCAGATCAGGAAGTACGCCTCCTTGCCGGTGACGCCCTCGACCTCGACGTCCTCCTGGTAGCGCTTGACCAACCCCTTCTCCTCGAGCTCGTCGCGGACCGCCTTGAAGGTCGCCTCGGCTGACGGCGCCGATGCCTTGATGAAGCCGACCAGCGGGAAGACGAGCGAGGAGGCATCGATACGGTCCGAGCCGAAGAACTGGACGAAGGCACCGTCGTCGCGCCGTCCCTTGTCGAAGACGGCCCGCCTGATGGCGGACGCCTCGCGCTGCCAGCGGTCGAGGCGGCTGGCTTCCGCATCGGCCCTGCCTAGAGCTTCGGCCAGGCGTCGCGCGCGATCCAGGGCCACCCAGCACATCACCTTCGAGTAGGTGAAGTGGCGCCGGCCGCCGCGCACCTCCCAGATGGATGTATCGGGCCGCTTCCACCGTTCCGCGGCGAGGTCGGCGAAGCGGGCGAACAGCTGCCACTCATCGTCGCTCATGCCGTTTCCCGATTTGTGGTCGAGGTAGGCGGCGTCCAGGACGCCGCCGTAGATGTCCAGCTGACGCTGCCAGGCGGCTTCGTTACCGATTCGCACCGGCTTCGAGCCGCGATATCCGTCCAGCTCGTCGATCGTCCGCTCGTGGTTCGGCGGACGACCGTCGACGCGGTACAGCACCAGCGGGTCCTTGCGTTCGACCGATGCGCGCGTCAGCCAGCTCATGAATGCGTTCGACTCGCCGCGATAGCCGAGCGTGTGCAGCGCGTACAGCGTGTAGCTCGCGTCCCGCAGCCAGGTGAAGCGGTAGTCCCAGTTGCGCTCGCCGCCGAGATCCTCGGGCAGCGAGGTCGTGCCGGCGGCGATGATGGCCCCGCTGGGGTGGTAGGTCAGCAGCTTCAGCGTGATTGCGCTGCGACGCACCAGGCGCCGATACGGGCCGTCGTAGCCGCTGACCGCGGTCCATGCCTGCCAGAAGCCCAGCGTCTCGTCGTGCCAGCCGTGCAGCTCCTCGAGTGGGTAGGCGCGCCGATCGCCACGCTGCTCGTGTCCGGCCT
>JAICUY010000064.1 GCA_025935615.1 Steroidobacteraceae bacterium | reverse complement strand
GGGAAGTCGCGGGTGTAGCCCGCGCCGCCGAACAGCTGCACGGCGTCGGTCGTGACCTCCATGGCCACGTCGGACGCGTAGCACTTGGCCGCGGCGGTGATGAAGCCGATGTTCGGTTCGCCGCGTTCGGCCTTCGCGGCGGCGACGTAGACCATGTGGCGGGCGGCCTCGATCTTCATCGCCATGTCGGCCAGCATGAACTGGATGGCCTCGAAGTCGACCACGCGCTGGCCGAACTGCTTGCGATCCGCCGCGTAGGTCACGGCGGCGTCGAGCGCGCCCTGCGCGATGCCGACGGCCTGGGCCGCGATCCCCAGCCGGCTGAGATCGAGGGTGGCCATGGCGATCTTGAAGCCGTCGCCCTCCTCGCCGAGCCGGTTGGCGATTGGCACCCGCACGTCGTCGAAGTTGAGCTCGGCGGTCGGCGAGCCGCGGATCCCCATCTTGTGCTCGATGCGTGGGGCGCTGAAGCCGGGCGTATCGGTCTCGACGATGAAGGCGCTCATGCCCTTGCGCCCGCCGGCCGCCGGATCGGTCAGGGCGAAGGCGGTCAGCACGTTGGCGACGCTGCCGTGGGTGATGAAGCGCTTGCTGCCGTTGAGGACGTAGCAGTCGCCCTCGCGCGTGGCGCGCATTCGGTTCGAGGCGACGTCGCTGCCGGCGGCGGCCTCGGTCAGGGCAAAGGCGATCAGCCACTCCCCGCTGGCCAGCCTCGGAAAGTAGCGCTGCTTCTGGTCATCGTTGCCGGCAAGCAGGATCGGCAGCGAGCCGAGCTTCTGAACGATCGGAATGAGGCTGGTCGTCGCGTCCGCCCGCGCGATCTCCTCGACCAGGATGGCCTGGCTCACCCCGTCGAGCGCCGTCCCACCGTACTCCTCGGGAAAGCAGGTGCCCAGCAGGTCCTGCTGGGCCAGCAGCTCCTTGAGGTCCCAGGGAAACTCCGCCTTCGCGTCGATCTCCGCTGCCCGTGGCGCCATCCGCTCCTCGGCGAGCTCGCGCACGACGGCCCGCAGCTCGTCCTGCTCGCTCGTCAGGCGATACGTCACGCGGGCTCCTTTCGTGTCGGCGACGGGGCGCTGGGGGAGATCCTGAGTCTAGAGCATGCTGCCTGCCGCTTCCGGCTGGTCGCGGCCAGCGCTTCCGGGGCGGATCGGCGTCAATCGGCCCGCATCGGTATCAGTCCGGCTTCTACATCAGCGTAGTTTTGGCCCGTCTGCACGCGCTGCGAGTGCGGGACTGATGCGGGGCATGCGAATCAGCCCAAACAGGCCCCGATGCAGCAGTGGGACTGATATCTCCGTCTGTCGAGCGTGCCGCGGCCCAAGAACTGAGAGTTCTACGTTCGAGGCGAATGTGGGCAGGTCTGTCGTCGCGAGAACCGTCAGTTCATACGACCCGCGCGAATCGGTCCGAACCGGTCAAACATAGAACAGCCGGTCATACCGGCACGCCCGCCAGCACTGAGTCGGCCCAAACCGCACCGATACAGCAGTGGGGCTGATATCCCTCTGTCGAGCGTGCCGCGCCCCAAGAACGGAGAGTTCTACGTTCGACGCGAATGGGGGCAGGTCCGTCGTCGCGAGAACCGTCAGTTCATGCGGCCCGCGCGAATCGGTCCGAACCGGTCAAACATAGAACCCCGAGTAATCCTGGCCCGCCCGCGCCCGCGCGCCCGCTCGCGCGCCCGCCAATCCAGTCCAACGCCCTACCCGACCGGCCCCTCCACCTCGACCTGCCCGGCCTGGATCCGAGCCCGATACGCCACCTGCCGCGTGTGTGCCGGCCCGTGCACGACCGCGCCGTCGGACAGCCGGAAGTGCGAGGCGTGCCACGGACACACGATCGCGCCGCCCTGCAGCTGCCCCTCGGACAGCGGTCCGCCGGCATGCGAGCACGTCTCCTTCAGCGCGTAGACGACATCGCCGCGCCGCACCAGCACCAGCGCCGTCGGGCCCAGCGCGGCCTTGGTCGGCGTGTTCTCGGCCAGCTCGACGGCCGGCATGATCGGCGTGAACTCCTTTGCCCGACGGCCGCGAGAGAAGGCGTTGTGGTTGACCATGTAGCCGTACTTGAAGACGACATGGCCGCCGATGAAGGCGCCGACCGAGATCACCAGGTAGCCGATGATCGCCAGGATCTGCCCGGTCGTCTCGCTCCCGCCCAGCCGTACGAAGAAGGCGATGGCGTAGATCAGGATCGACGCGACGTTGGTGTAGCCGTGCAGCGTGGTGACGTTGCGTTCGTCGCCGGTGGCGGTGTCCTTGAAATCGGTCAGGCCTGAGAGGATGGTCGCGATGCCGGCCAGCGTGGTGAGCCCCAGGATGATCAGGCTGGGATCCCGGAAGTTGGCGCCGAAGATGAGCGACACCAGGTCCAGGATGATGAGCATGGTGAAGCCGCCGACCACGACATCGGTCAGGACGGGATGCAGCGGGTGGCCCAGCCACGAGCCGTTGAGGAAGTCCTGCAGGTACTTGCCGGGCGTGCCGAGGGCGCCGTAGAAGGCGTCCATGACGCCGGCGGTCCAGTTGCCGAGCCCCTTGAGCCCCCTCGACCAGCGTTCGAGCATCACGCGCCTCCCATCGGTGCCGGCGCGCCGTCTTTCTAGCGCCAGCCTTCGCTAGTTATACACCACCCGCATCAGCCGCCGGCTCACCGGGCTGATGCTGCCGCGGTGCGGACGCGACCGATACGGCCGCCACCGGCTCCTGCGTCCAGGCGCCGGTTGCATCAGCCAGCAGCTCGGCGACGTCACGCACCTCGACATCGGTACGGGCAAGATCGGTGCTCGCATCACGCAGCATGATCAGGCAGTAGGGGCAGGCGGTCGCGACCGCGTCGGGCTGGAGCTCGAGCGCCTGCTCCATGCGCCGATGGTTGATGCGCTGGCCCTCGCGCTCCTCCATCCACATCCGCGCCCCGCCCGCTCCACAGCACATGCCGCGGTCGTGGTGCAGCTCGAGCTCGCTCACGTTGCCGCCGGTCGCGGCGACCACGCGTCGCCCCGGGTCGTAGACGCCGTTGTATCGGCCCAGGTAGCAGGCGTCGTGATATGCAACCACCGCCTCACGATGCTGCTCGGGCACCAGCCGTCCCTCGGCGACCAGCCGATCGAGCAGCTGGGTGTGATGGATCACGTCGACGCCGGTCAGCCCGAACTGCGGATACTCGTTGCGGATGGTGTTGAAGCAGTGCGGGCAGCTGGCCACGATGGTCCGGATCCCGTGGCGACGATGCGCCGCCGACAGCGTCTCGACGTTCTCCTCGGCCAGCATCTGGAACAGGTATTCGTTGCCGGCCCGTCGCGCGGGGTCGCCGGTGCAGGTCTCACCGGTGCCCAGCACGGCGAACGGGACACCGGCCTGGCGCAGCAGCTGGGCCATGGCGCGGACCACCTTGCGATTGCGATCGTCATACGCCCCCGCGCAGCCGATCCAGTACAGGATCGTGTCGCTGCCACCATCGGTCGAGGTGCCGTGGATGGTGCGCCACGGCCGTTCGGGTCTCGGGCGCTCGGCGGTCGATGTCCCATCGGCGGCGGCAGCCGCCGTATCGGTCTTGCCCAACACAGGGACATCCAGGCCCTTGGCCCAGTCGAGGCGGGCGGACCTGGGCTGGCCCCAGGGGTTGCCGGCGGTCTCCATGTTGCGGAAGGCGGTGTTGAGCTCTTTGGGATTGCTGCCCTGCTCGAGCACGAGGTTGCGGCGGATCTCGACGATCGAGTCGACATGCTCGATCAGCACCGGGCAGCCCTCGACGCACCAGCCGCAGGTCGTGCACTGCCAGACAGCCTCCTCGGGGATGGCGTTGTCGACCAGCGGCAGGCTCAGCGCTTCGTCGGCGCGCTGTCGTGCGAGGGTGAGTGCCGAGTCGGACGCCTCGACCCCGCCATTGGCCCCGCCCTTGGCGGCCCGCTGCGCGCTGGCGGCTGCCGCAAGCGCCGTCTCGGCCAGCGTGATCTGGTCGCGCAGTCCCTCCATGAAATGCTTCGGGCTGAGCGTCTTGCCGGTCATCGAGGCCGGGCAGAACTCCATGCACCGGCCGCACTCGGTGCAGCTCATGGGATCGAGCAGGTGGCGCCAGGTGAGGTCCCTGAGCGTGCGCGCCCCGAACGTCATCTCCTCGCCGTCGACCGGCTCGGCCTCGAGGTCCATCTTGCGCAGCGCGCCGCGCGGCTCCAGGTTGCGGAAGTAGACGTTCGGCTCGCTGGTCAGGATGTGGAGGTGCTTCGAGCGCGGCAGGTAGCTGCCGAAGCCGAGCACGAACAGGATGTGCGCCCAGGCCATGATCGCGAAACCGGCGGTCGCCGTCTCGGTGCCTGCGCCCTCCAGCGCGAGGCTCAGCGGTCCGGCCACGATCGCGAAGGAGCGGGCGGTCTCGTCCGGGTGCAGCACGAAGCGGAAGGCGTCGCCGAAGGCTTCGGTGACGACCACGCCCAGGATCAGGGCCAGGATCACGAACGCGTCGCGGCTGAGGGCCAACCGGGCTGGGCGCGAGATCACACGGCGGTAGGTCGCATAGGCCAGCGAGACCAGGATCAGACCGATGAAGGCGTTCGCCACCGCGACCGCAAGGGTCCACAGCAATCCGTCGAACGGCCATCCGAGGACCGTCTCGACCAGGCCGTTGGTCAGGTAGTTGCCGGTCGTCGCCAGCAGGACGACGAAGCCCCAGAAGATGAAGAAGTGCATGAGCCCGGGGCCCGGATCGCGCAGCAGCCGCTTCTGGCCGAAGACAAAGACGCCCAGGCCCCTGAGGCGCTCCAGCGGACGGTCGGACCGATGCAGTGGCCGACCCTGCCGCAGCATGGCGATGTGACGGCGGGCGCGGTCCCAGAACAACCACGCGGCGAGGACGACGGGGACGACGATCAGCGGATAGAACGGGATCCCGAGCTGCATCGGGGCCAATGCTAGCGGGGGTGAGCGGGCTGGCCCGCTTGGTTCCGTCGGGTGCGCAGCTTGGCCGGCGGCTGGATCGCGGAGTTTCCGCTTGCTACCAACTGTGTTGGTACTAAGTGGGTGGCGCAGGCGGGAAACGCCGATCGCGGACTCCCGCATGCCGCAAATCTATGCCTTCAGGCCGATACGGCGGGTTCCAGCGACCGCGCTCCCGCTCAATACCAACGGTATTGGTATCCGGTGGAACTGCGAGTCAGGCGGCCACGCCGATTCCCCTTAGCACCAACCGTATTGGTGGGACGCGGAACGACGGGGGAAGCCGGGTACTACGAGGGGCGGACCTCGCGGCCCGCCCCTCGTGCGTGATCTTGGACGCTACGGCGTCAGGTCGCCGTAGATGTCCTGGTCGAGCCCACCGTCGCGCGGGCAGAGGTCGCCGGTGTGCGACCCGTCGGGCCTCACATCGCGGCACTGCAGCACGTCGGCTCCATCGTCGCCGTCATCGGCTTCCGCCTCGCGCTGGTCCTCGCCGGCGACCGTGTTGCGCCAATCGGTCCAGGTCCCGAACGAGAACTGGCCGAGCGACGTGATCCACAGGTAATCACCGCCGAACGGGACCGTCCGGCCGCCGAACTGTTCGTAGTTCGGCATGGTGGTCACGTCACTGACGCGGGTCGAGGCGGCCCAGGTGGCGCCGCCATCCGAGGAGCTGGTGGCGTAGACGTCGAGACCCGGCGTCATGGTCCGATCCGCACAGTTGCTGATCGGTCGGGTGGGGCTGTAGCAGGCGTCGTTGCGGCTGTCCCACCACAGCACGTGCAGCACGCCGCCGTCGGCCGAGATGTCGGGCCACAGCTGGTGACCGCTGGCGATCGGGTCGAGCCGCGTCGCGGCCGAAACATCGCCGGTTGCGCCGTCGAGGGTGAGGAAGTACGCCCCGGACTGGCTTCCCGTGCCGGGCTCGATGCTGCCGAACGTCGTGCCGGTTGGCACTTCGGTGCCCGGGATGGTCATGTTGAGGACGACGTACACCGTCTCGTCGCTCGGATCGGACAGCTGGTCGGCGGTCGAGCGTGGCGACGAGGTATGCCTGAAGAAGGTGTAGCCGGACTCGCAGGCGGCGTCGAAGTCGCCGCAGTCACGCGCCGTCCCCTGCTCGACCTCGGCCTCCAGCTCGTCGTCCGGCGGGGAGGCCGGCGTCGGCTGCGGGTCCGCCATGTCCTGCGCGTTGTAGCCGACGTAGGTGGTCAGCACCTTCGTCGGCTCGAAGGTCGCGCCGCAGTCGGTCGAGCGGGCGTAGAGCACCGCGTCGAAGGTCCGGTTGCCCTTGTGCAGGGTCGCATTGATGGTGACGTAGACGTGGCCATTGGCGGTCACCGCGATGTCCGGATCCTGCACGTCGTTGACGTTCGTGGTCAGCAGCGTCCCGTGCGAGAAGCTGCGCCCGTGGTCGGTCGAGCGATAGAAGTAGATGTTCGAGCCGCCGTTGCCCACGAACCGCGAGTTGGCGAAGTAGACATTGCCCTCGCACTCGCTGTTGGTCCGATCCGCCTCGATGGCGGTCTTGTCCTGGAATTTCCCGAGCAGGAACGGCGCGGAGACGCCACGCGCCACGATGACGCTGCGCTTGAACTCGAGTCCATCCCGCAGGGTGTCGCCATCTTCCCCGGCGGGGTTCTCGTAGGTGGCCACCCACACGTCGCCGAACGTCTTCTTGGTGCCGGCCGGGTCATCCGAGCTCTCGGAGCCGGCGAACAGGCGGCCGTGCTTGTCCCAGGCCAGGACCGGATCGCCGGATGACGCGGTACGGATCTGTGCACGTGCCGCGTAGGGAGACGTGTCGCCGGGATAGCCCGGCACCAGCGAGCTCGTGAAGCTGGCGCCCGAATCGGTCGAGCGGTAATAGCCGAGCCAGATCGGACCGGACGCGATGGGCGCGCCGTCGGCGTCCTCGCCGTCGTCATACACGGCGCAGTAGTCGTTCGAGCTGCCGACGATGACGCGCGTGTCGCGCGGGTTGACTGCGACCGATGGCTCGTTCTGCCGGCCACGCGACCGCGAGCACTCCGCCAGCGCGGGATCGGTGTACGGCGTGCCGGTCACCAGCGTGTAGTCGCTCACGTAGCCGGAGGCGGCCGGCGAGTCGTTGCTCAGCCGAACGTCGCCGCCCGGAGTCGACGCTGCAGCCATCCCGGCTGCGGCAAGAACGATGGAGGTGCTGGCCGCAACGGCCGCGAGACGTGGGGCAAACCTTCCGCGCATAGCGCCACCTCAGCAACTGCCGCGCGAGGCCGCGCACGGCGAGCGGTTCGGGCCGAATCCGCTGGGCGCATGGTGGATCGGAAGCACCGATGATCCTACGCCGCTGGGACGCGAGCGCAAGGGTTCGCGGGCACTTGGTGCCGGCAGGCAACGCTCTATTGGTGGTCGCCGCCGGCCAGCTGATCGAGCGCGTGGCGAAGCACGGGGAGAACCGCTTCGAGCGACTCGCGGGCACCCGTGGGCGAGCCGGGGAGATTGAGGATCAACGTCTGCCCGCGCGCGCCGGCCATCCCACGCGACAGGCTCGCCATGGGCGTCTTGCCGAGCCCGGCCAGGCGCATCTGCTCGGCCATGCCGGGGATCTCGCGATCGATGACGCGGCGGGTGGCGGCCGAGGTCCGATCGGTCGGCGTCAGACCCGTGCCGCCGGTGGTCAGGATGAGCCGATACCCCTCGTCCGCGAGGTGTGCCAGCTCCGCGACGAGCCGCTCCTCGTCGTCCGGGACGATGCGGACGTCCGGATCGGCATCGAAGCCGTTCGCCGCCAGCAGCTCCACCAGCGGCGGGCCGCCGGTGTCCTCCCGCTCCCCTGCCGCCGATCGGTTCGAGACGGTGATGACCACCGCCTCATGGGTCGCAACGGGACGCGCCTCATCGCGACGGTAGCTCCCGCTGCGCCCACCCTCCTTGCTCAGCAGCTCGACGCGCTCGATGACGATGTCGCGCTGCAGCGCCTTGGCCATGTCGTACAGCGTCAGGGCCGCCACGCTCGCCGCGGTCAGCGCCTCCATCTCGACCCCGGTGCGTGCCGTGGCGCGCGCCTCGGCGCTGATCCGCACCGTCCCGCCGTCCCGATCCGGTTCCATGCTGACGTCCACGCGGTCGAGGGGCAGCGGGTGGCAGAGCGGGATGAGCTCCCAGGTGCGCTTCGCCGCGCCGATCCCCGCCAGGCGCGCCACGACCATGGCGTCTCCCTTCGGCCCGCCCGCATCGAGCA
The DNA here is from genome assembly GCA_025935615.1 of Steroidobacteraceae bacterium. Taxonomy (GTDB): domain Bacteria; phylum Chloroflexota; class Limnocylindria; order QHBO01; family QHBO01; genus JAICUY01. The sequence goes on along the minus strand of JAICUY010000064.1, from coordinate 2,368 downwards.
GCGTGGCGAGCACCTCGGGACGCATCCGGACCGTCGCCGCCGCGACGGCGCGCCGGGCGGTCACCGGCTTGTCACCCACGTCCACCATGCGCGGCTCGCCGGCCTCGCCGAGGTGCGAGGGCTTCACGCCGGCGGTCCGATCAGCATCGCCTCGTACGCCCGGCCCAGCTCCGCGGCCGGCTCGCCCTCTGGGACCACCAGCAGGGCGTTGGCGGCCGCCAGCGGGCGGAGCTGCGACGACTGCTGCCCGCCGGCCGGCGCAGCGCGGTAGCCGTCGCCATCGCGCGCGACCACCACGCGCAGGTAGGCGCGGCGTTCGGTGGACTTGGGCATCGACTCGGTGGCGCAGGCGAGGACATGGATCCGGCCGTCGCCCGGGAGGCCGAGCATCGCCCGCAGCATGGGTCGGAGGAAGAGCTCGAAGGTGACTAGCGCGCTCACCGGGTTGCCCGGCAGGCCGACCACCGGACGGCCGTCGATCTCGCCGAAGGCCAGCGGCTTGCCCGGCTGCACGGCGATGCGCCAGAAGTCGAGCCGGCCACGCCGCTCGAGAACGTCCCGCACGTGGTCATGGCGGCCGACGCTGACACCGCCGGAGACGACCACCAGGTCGGCGCTCGCCGCGGCGTCCCGCAGGCGACGCTCGATCAGCGCGGGATCGTCGGCGGTCAGCGGCAGGACGATTGCCTCGCCGCCCGACTCGCGCACCGCCACCCCCAGGCCGAACGAGTTGGCGTCGTAGATCTGCCCGGGTCGCAATGCGCCGCCGGGAGTCGCCAGCTCATCGCCGGTCGAAAGCACAGCGACACGCGGCCGACGGCGGACTTCGACCTCGGCCACCCCCAGCGAGGCCAGCACTGCGACGGTCGCCGCCTCGAGCGCCGCCTCGGGCAGCTGAACCGACGCGCCCGTCGGTGTGTCGTGGCCCGCCTCGCGGACGTACGTGCCCCGCTCGCGCGCCGGCAGGCGTACCCGATCGCCCGTCTCGAGCGCGTCCTCGATCGGCACGACCGTATCGGCCCCGGGTGGAAGCGGCGCGCCGGTCATGATCCGCACCGCCTCCCCCTTACCGACCGGCGGCAGCGACCCCGCCCCAGCCGCCACCTCGCCGACGACATCGAGCTCGCCCGGCAGGTCGGCGGCACGCACCGCGAAGCCGTCCATGGCGGAATTGCTGAACGGTGGCACGTCGATCGTGGCCGTCACCGAGAACGAAGCGGGCACGCGGCCGTCGCATCGGTCAAGCGAGAGCGTCTCGGTCCGAGCCAGCCGAACCCCGGCCAGCATGCGCTCACGAGCAGCCTCGACGGACAGCACGAATCAGACGCCGAGCTTCAACCGCGTGTCGATCAGTCGCAGCAGGCCGGTACGCGTCAGCAGGCCGACCACCGCGCGGCCATCGACCACCACCGGCAGCTGGTTCACCTCGCGCTCCTGGAGCAGGCGCATCGCCTCGCCCACCTCGTCCTCCGGCCCGACCATGGCCAGATCGCTGTAGCGGGTCATGATGTCGGTCACGCGCGCGCTCTCCCACTGGTCGCGCGGCACGCGGCGGACATCCGACAGGGTGACGATGCCTGCCAGTCCCCCATCGGCGTGACGCACGAGATAGGACCGATGCTCGCTGTGCAGCATCCGGTCGTGCACCAGCGAAGCGACCGAGTCATTGGGCGAGACGGAGGCGGGCTCGGCCTCCATCACGTCGCGCACCAGGATCCCGCGCAGCGTGCGCTGCAGGTTCATCTGGGTCACCGTCGACTCGGCGGCACTCGACAGGAACCAGCCGATCAGCGCCAGCCACACCCCGCCGAAGATGCTGCCGCGCTGGAAGGCGAAGTAGACGCCCAGGCCGATGAGCAGGTAGCCGAACAGCCTGCCTACCAGCGCCGCGTTGCGGGTTGCGGCGAATCGGTCACCGCGCAGCCGCCACAGCACCGCGCGCAGGATCCGCCCGCCGTCCATGGGGAAGCCCGGGATCAGGTTGAACGCGCCGAGCGAGATGTTGATGAGCGCCAGCCAGCCGACCAGGGCGCGCACCTGCGGCTGACCGGTGAAGCTGTCGACGGCCAGCAGGACGACGCCGATGACGAGGCTGGCGATCGGTCCGGCCGCCGCGATCAGGGCCTCGTCGCGCGGTCGCTCCGGCTCGCCCTCGAGGGTGGCGGCGCCGCCGAAGATGAACAGGGTGATGCCGGTGACCCTGAGGCCGAACCGGCGCGCCAGGACGGCGTGGCTCAGCTCATGGCCCAGGACGCTGGCGAAGAAGAGGACCGAGGTCAGCGCCGCGACGATCCAGTACAGGGCGCTGCTCCAGCCCGGGTATTGGAACGGGAACTGGCCGACCGCCAGCGAGTAGGTGATCAGGAAG
>JAICUY010000079.1 GCA_025935615.1 Steroidobacteraceae bacterium | reverse complement strand
CTGGGGGCGCCGGTGAAGGGCGAGGACTCGGCGCCGGTGACGTCCGTATCGGCTTCGCGTTAGGGCTGATGCGCCTGGTGGTCCAGCGCGTGTCGCGGGCGGCGGTGCGCGTCGATGGCGGGACGATCGCCGAGATCGGTCGCGGCGCGCTGGTGCTGGCCGGCATCGGTCACGGCGACAGCCCCCTGCTGGTCGACCGCATGGCCGACAAGCTGGCCGGCCTGCGCTACTTCGAGGATGCGGACGGGCGCACCAACCTGGCGTTGGCCGATGCGGGTGGCGCGTACCTCGTGGTGAGCCAGTTCACCCTGCTGGCCGACGTGCGTCGTGGGCGGCGACCCGGATTTACCGATGCGGCCCCACCGGACCTTGCCGAGCCGCTCGTCGAACGCTTCGTGGACCGCCTGCGTCAGCAAGGCCAGGAGGTGCTCACCGGTCAATTCGGTGCGTCGATGGAGGTCGAGCTCGTCAACGACGGCCCGTTCACCCTGGTCATCGACTCGGAGGGCGACCGTCCCGCCTGAATGATCGGTCTGCCGGCCTCTCCCATGCGCTCGATGCATACAAGCCCGCGCAGAGAGGCGTGGCGCGGGTGCCGATGCATGGGGACGTATGAGGATCGACGTGAGCGCCTCTTCACGCAGAACTGTATGCGGTCGATGCATACCAGCGGCGACGCCAGGTTGCCGGCCTCTCCCATGCGCTCGACGCATACAACCCCGCGTGAGCCGGGCCAGGAGCGATTTCGCATGCATCTGGGGTCATGGGAATCGGCATGAGCGACTCGTCACGCCGCGTTGGATGCGCCTGGCGAATGGGCGCGCGAAGAGCGCCCGAGCTCAGACCTTCTGGGCGGTGCGCCGGCAGCGCGAGCAGGCCTTGACGGTCACCGGATGACCGTCACGCTCGACGACCAGCGTCTGCAGATTCGGGAGCCAGCGACGCAGGGCGCGCTTGCGGTTCATCCCGACCGATTGCGGGTTCCAGCCGGTGATCGGCTTCTTGCCGCAGATATCGCACTGACGTGCCATGGGAACTGTCTCCAATCACGAAGAACCGGCGACCGCGTTCGGCGGTGCCGGAACGCGGGGATGGTAGCACGCTAGGATCGGCCGGTGCAATCGCAGGAGGGGAAAGAGGAGGACGCGTGGCTCAGCTGATCGTCGAGCTCATCGGCACCTTCGTGCTGGTCTTTACCGTCGGGGCGAGTGTCCTGGGTGGCGCCGGCGCGCTGGCCCCGCTCGCCATCGGCTCGGCGCTGATGGTGATGGTCTACGCCGGCGGCCATATCTCGGGAGGGCATTACAACCCCGCAGTCAGCCTGGCGGTGATGGTGCGACGCGGCATGACCGTGCGCTCCATGGTCGAATACTGGGTGGCGCAGGTCGTCGGCGCATTGCTGGCCGCCGGCGCCGTCCTGCTGGTCGTTGGGGGAGCCGCCCCGACGCCACTCGCGCCGGATGCGCTGAAGGGGCTCGTCGCCGAGTTCGTCTTCACGTTCGCGCTGTGCTACGTGGTGCTGAACGTGGCGACCGCGGACGAGACGACCGGCAACTCGTTCTATGGCCTGGCGATCGGCTTCACGGTCACGGCCGGCGCCGTCGCCGTCGGCGGCATCTCGGACGCAGCGTTCAACCCGGCCGTGGCGATCGGCATCATCGTGCTCGGCATGGTGACGCCGGGCAGCATCTGGATCTACCTCGTCGCGAACCTGCTGGCCGCCGTGGCGGCCGCCGGCATCTTCCTGCTCGCCCACCCGAGAGCGCTGGCCGGGCCGGTTGCTGGAGAGCCCGACGTCGAACCCTGACATCCTCGACGCCCCGATTCGGGTCGCGCTGCCTGAGCTCGCCCGCAGCGCGCCGACACTGCTGCGCCTCGGCGTGGCCAGTCCGCGACAGGCGCTCTTCTACCTGCCGTTCCGTTACGACGACTTCAGCGACCTGCGCTCACTGCGCGACCTCGTACCCGACGAGAAGCAGTCGGCCGAGGTGACGGTCGACTCAGTCCGCATCGAGAAGGGCTTCGGCCGCGCGCCCCAACGGGTCATCGCCCAGTTGCGCGACGCGACGGGCACGGCCGAGGCGGTCTGGTTCGGGCGCCGCTTCGTCGAGACGCGGCTGCGGCCGGGCGCCGAGATCATCGTCAGTGGCAAGGTCACCGAGCGGGGCTGGCGCCGCCAGTTCACCAGCCCCGAGTTCTCGCCGGCGGGCCGCGAGTCGATCCACACCGCTCGGGTCGTGCCGGTGTACCCCCTCACCAGTGGTGTCACCCAGAAGCGGCTGCGCAACATGCTGGCCCGCATCCTCGACCGATGCCTCCCGCTGCTCGACGACCCGCTGCAGCCCGACGAGCACACCGGTCTCCCCGGCCTCCGCGAGGCGTTGCGCACGGTGCACTTCCCAGAGGACACCGGAGACGTGCAGCCGGCGCTCGACAGGCTCGCGTTCGACGAGCTGCTTGCCCTGCAGCTCGGCCTGGCACAGGGCCGCCTGGCGCGCGCTTCGCTGCGTGCGCCGCGGCTGGCAGTCGAGCCGCGGACGGTCGAGGAGATGGTGGCAGCACTGCCGTTCGAGCTGACCGCTGATCAGCGCACCGCGATCGACGAGATCGTGACAGATCTGGGCTCCGATCAGCCGATGCGCCGCCTGCTGCAGTGTGACGTCGGCAGCGGCAAGACGGCGGTGGCCGCCATCGGGCTGGCGGTGGCGGTCCGCGCCGGCTGGCAGGCGGCGCTCATGGCACCGACCGAGATCCTGGCGCGCCAGCACCACGGGGGTCAGGCCCCGCTGCTCGATGCACTCGGGGTCCGCTCGGCGTTCCTCGCCGGATCACTGCCGGCGGCGCAGAAACGGAAGATCCACGATGCGATCGAGGGCGGCGAGGTCGATGTCGTGATCGGCACGCACGCCGTGATCAGCGAGGCCGTCACCTTCCAGCGCCTGGGCCTGGCGGTGGTCGACGAGCAGCACCGCTTCGGCGTCGGTCAGCGCGCGAGCCTGCAGGCCAAGGGCGCCGACCTCGAGCCGCACATGCTGGCGCTGACCGCGACCCCCATTCCGCGCACACTGGCGCTGACCGTGTACGGCGACCTGGCGATCAGCACCATTCGCCAGATGCCGCCCGGTCGCCAGCCGATCCGCACCGAGATCCGCGACCGGTCCGCGCTGCCGCGGATCGAGGCCTTTCTCGCCGACGAGGCGGCCGCGGGGCGCCAGTCGTTCGTGGTGGTGCCGCTGGTCAACGAGTCGGAGGCCCTCAGCGTCGCTTCGGCCGAGGCGGAGGTGGAGCGCCTGCGGTCGCGGCTGCCGCACCTCCGCATCGGCCTGGTCCATGGGCAGCAGAAGGCAGCACAACGCGAGAAGACGATGCGCGATTTTGCGGGCGCCGACCTCGACGTGCTGGTGGCGACGACGGTGATCGAGGTGGGGATCGACGTGCCGAACGCATCGGTCATGCTCGTCGAGGACGCGGAACGCTTCGGCCTGGCACAGCTGCACCAGCTTCGGGGACGGGTCGGCCGCGGACCGCATCGGTCCTTCTGCATCCTGCTGTCGGACGCCGACGATGAACTGGCCCGGCGCCGGCTCGACGTGCTGCGTGCCTCGACCGATGGGTTCGCGATTGCCGAGGCCGACCTCGAGCTGCGCGGCGCCGGCAATCTGCTCGGGACGCGCCAGGCTGGCCTGCCGCCGCTGCGCGTCGCGTCGCTGTTCGAGCCACGCCACCTGCGGCTGGCGGAGCGGGCGCGCGAGCTGGCGACCTTTATCGTCGCAACCGACCCGGCGCTGGAGCGGCGGCCCGCCCTGGCCCGGCTGCGGAGCGACTTCGCCCCGGCCGAGGAGGAGGGCGACGCCGCCTGATGCGGGTGATTGCCGGCACGGCGCGTGGCATTCCGCTCGGCGCGCCGAGCGATCGGTCGACGCGTCCCATCACCGACCGGGTCAAGGAGACGCTGTTCGGCATCCTCGGCGAGCGAGTCGTCGACGCCCAGGTGCTCGACCTGTACGCCGGGAGCGGGGCAGTGGGCATCGAGGCGCTGTCGCGGGGCGCGGCGGCGTGCACCTTCGTCGAACGGGCGCGTATGGCGCTGACGGTCATCCGCTCGAACCTTGAGCGTACCGGCCTCGGTTCGGGCGCGACCGTGGTGGGCGGCGACGTCCTGCGCTGGCTGGAGGTTCCGCACGCGCATCGGTACCAGCTGGCTTTCCTGGATCCGCCGTATGCCGTGCGTGATATCGTGGCGCCGCTCGACCGCCTGCCGCCGCACCTCGCACCGGGCGCGACGGTGGTGGTCAAGCATTTCTGGCGGACGCCGGTGCCACCGCCGGACGGGTTGCGCCTCTGGCGTGAGCGCCGCTTCGGCGAGACGTCGCTGACCTTCCTTGTGACCGATGGAGGAGCCGAGCCATGAGCCACGTGGCGGTCTTCCCGGGATCCTTCGACCCCATGACCAACGCCCATCTCGACGTCGCGCGTCGCGCGGCAAGCCTCTTCGATCGACTGGTGATCGGCGTCCTCAACAACCCCAAGAAGCGGCCGCTGTTCGACATCGAGCAGCGCGTGGCCATGATCCGCGACTCGGTGGCGGAATTCAGCGCCAACGTCGAGGTCCAGGCCTTCGATGGCCTGACAGTCGCCTTCGCGCGGACGAACGGTGCCGGCTTCATCGTTCGCGGCCTGCGCGCGGTGAGCGACTTCGAGGCGGAGCTGCAGATGGCCCACACCAACCGGAAGCTCGAGCCCGCGGTCGACACCGCTTTCCTCATGAGCGCCCTCGAGTTCGGCTACCTCTCGTCCACGCTGGCCAAGGAGGTGGCGCAGTTCGGCGGTGATGTCTCGAACATGGTGCCGTCGCCGGTGGCCGCCGCCCTCAGCCGTCGTACGACGGAGGCCCGCTGAGGCAGGGCTATAATCGCCGCCAACGCCGGTCTGGAAGCGCACGAGGCGTCGGAGGGCAGGGCCACGGACATCATCTTCCTCGTCGAGCGACTCGAGTCGCTGGTGACGAACGGCAAGAAGCTCCCGCTCACCAACAACGTGGTGGTCGAGCAGGGGGCGCTGCTCGAGCTGATCGACCAGCTGCGTGCCGCGGTGCCCGAGGAGGTGCGGCAGGCGAAGCGCATCACCGAGGAGGCATCGCGCATTACCGGCCGGGCCGAAGAGGAGGCGGATGCGGTCATCGCCCGCGCCCAGGAGCAGGCAGCGCAGATGCTCGAGGAGCGCGAGCTGGTCAAGATGGCCCAGCAACGGGCGCGCGAGCTGCTCGACACCGCGAACGACGAGGCGGTCGAGGTCCGTCGGGGCGCCGACGAATACGCGGCCGGGGTGCTGATCCGTCTCGAGGGCGAGTGCATCAAGGCGCTGACCAGCATCAAGCGGGGGATCGACATGCTTGACGAGCGACATCGCCTGCCTGGCGCGGCGACGGATGGCGTGACGGCGGCCGGCGAGCAGCAGGAGCAGGCCGAGCCCGCCACCCGGGCATGACCGCGTTCAACGTCGCCGGGCTGCTCCGTGAGCCGCCCGGCGCGGTCCGCCAGGTTCGGGTGCGCGACCACTACGTCACGCTCGGGCCGGATGTGGAGCTGGCTGGCCCGCTCGACCTCGACCTGCGGTTGCAGCGCACCAACCGCGGCGTGCTCGTGCGCGGCACCGTCACTGCGCCGTTGCGGCGCACCTGCGCACGCTGCCTGGACCCGTACGTCGACGAGGTCACCGTCCCGATCTCCGAGGAGTTTTTGCCGTCGATCGATCCGGAGAGCGGCGCCGCCCTCGCCCGTCCTGCCGAGGACGAAGAGGTGCAGGCCATCGACGCCCATCATGAAATCGAGCTCGATCCGATTCTCCACGACGAGCTGCTGCTGACCGAGCCGATGCACCCCCTCTGCCGCCCGGACTGCCCCGGGCTGTGCAGCGAGTGCGGCGCGAGCCTGGCCAGCGGCCCGCACGACCACGGCTCGGGCGAGATCGACCCCCGCCTGGCCGGACTGGCTCGCTTCCTCGATCGCGGCGGCGACTGATCGCGGCGACTGATCGCGGCAGGCCCGCTATACTTCGGCGTCCCGTCCTGTTTGCATCGTTGCGTCCCAAGGAGTAACGCGTGGGCGTTCCCAAGCGAAAAGTATCCAAAGCCCGCCAGGGCGAGCGTCGGGCTCACCTGGCGATCAGCGCGCCGCCGCTGGTGGAGTGCGACCACTGCCACGAGCTGAAGCGCGCCCATCACGTCTGCCCGACCTGCGGCTACTACGGCGGCCGCGAGGCGGTCCCGGTCGAGCCGGTCACGCCGGCGGAGAGCCAGGGCTGACGTTCCCGGCCTGATGCGCATCGCGGTCGATGCGATGGGCGGCGACCACGCCCCCCGCGAGGTGGTGCGTGGCGCGCTGAACTACGCGGCCGCCCATGCCGACGAGGTGATCCTGGTCGGCGACGTTCCTCGCATCGAGCGCGAGATCGCGGAGTACGGGCGCGGCCACCCGGCCAGCGTCAGCTTCGTCGATGCGCCCGAGGTGATCGCCATGGGCGAGCATCCGGCGGCCGCGCTGCGCACCAAGCGGCGCGCCTCGATTCGGGTCGCCACCGACCTCGTCCGCAACGGTGAGGCCGATGGCGTGGTGAGCGCCGGCTCGACCGGCGCCCAGATGGCGGCCGCCATCCTGCGCCTGGGCCGCATCGAGGGGATCGACCGGCCGGCCCTGCCGGCACACATGGTCACTGCCAGCGGCCCGATCATGCTGCTCGACGTCGGCGCCAACGTCGATTCCGACGCGGGCAACCTGGTCCAGTTCGCGGCCATGGGCGCGATCTTCGCCGAGCGGGTGCTCAAGGTTTCGCGCCCCCGGATCGGCCTCCTGAACATCGGCGAGGAGGCCGAGAAGGGCGATGCGCTGACGCGCGAGGCGAACGCGCTGCTGAGCGCCTCCGAGCTCAACTTCGTCGGCAACGTCGAAGCCCACGACATGATCGCGCACGCCGCCGACGTGGTCGTCTGCGACGGCTTCGTCGGCAACGTGGTCATCAAGCTGTTCGAGGGGTTGACCGGCTACATCTTCCGCTCGCTGCGCGCCGACCTGCAGCAGGGACCCGTGGCGCCGCTGGCACTCCTGGCGCTCAAGCCGGGCTTCGAGCGGATGAAGCAGCGCTTCGACTACGAGAAGTACGGCGGATCGCCGCTCCTCGGCGTGCGCGGGGTGAGCATCGTCACCCACGGCCGAGCCAAGGCCCGCATGATCGAGCACGCCATCGGGGTCGCATCGGAGGCAGCCAGTGCCCGAATCCCGGAGGTCATCGCCGAGTGGAGCCGCAGCCATCCGCTGCTGCGTTTGACGGAAGGTTCGGCGGAAGGAGCGGCGGGGGAGGGCATGACCGGCACCCGAACGCTGGCCACCGGTCCCGGCGCCGGCACGTGACCACGTGGCAGGCGACCGCGTGGCATACGAGGGCGTGACGCTGTCGGAGCCTCCAGCCGCGCAGCACGGCGCCGGAATGCGCGCCCGGCGCCTGGCCCTGCTGGCGCTGTTCGAGGCCGAGTTCCGGCCGACGCACGCCGAGTCGGCGCTCGAGCGCCAGGCACGGGAGCGAGACATTCCCGCTGACGTGGTGGCGCATGCCCGCAGCATCGTCGGCGGGGTCGAGGCGCATCGGTCCGAGCTCGACGCGCTGATCGGCCGGAAAGCCCCCGCCATTCCAGTCGAAGAGCTCGGAAGAGTGGAGCGCACGATCCTGCGGAGCGCGCTGTTCGAGGTGCTATACTCCGCCGCGACCCCGAGCGGGGAGGCGATCAGCGATGCCGTGTCCCTCGCCCGGATCTACGCCGGAGATGCGGCCCGCCGCCTCGTGAACGGCGTCCTGGGCAGCGTTTCGAGATCATCGGGTAGAGG
>JAICUY010000103.1 GCA_025935615.1 Steroidobacteraceae bacterium | reverse complement strand
TTGAGGAAGTCGTCGATGGCGGGCTCCTTGGCACGCCACAGCTCGAGGATCAGCCGCTCCCATTGGCGGTGCGGGTCGTCCTCGATGATCTTCGCGTCGCCCTGGATGGTGGCGCGATCGGTGAGCCCTTTGTTGGCCACCGGATCCGAGAGCGAGACGGCGACCCGCGGGTTGGACTTGATGTGCTCCAGCTTCTTGCTGAACAGGGTGCTGGAATGCATCAGGATCTGCTCGCCGTCGTACAGCGGGATGAGCGGATGGGTGATGGCGCGCCGGTCGGCGCGGATGACGGTCAGCTCGGCGACGAGCGAGGCGTTGAGCAGGCGTTCGACCGGTTCGGGCAACCAGGACATGTGATCGGAACTCGCGTGCGGTGGCGATGTTATGTGCTACCCAACTCTAGCGCATTCTGCGCAACGTACACTCCGCGGCGATGAGCCACAGCGGCACGCGCACCTGCCTGGTCCTCGAGGCCGACGGGACATCGCGCACGCTGGACAACGCCAGCCTGGAGCAGATCAGCGACCTGCGCACCACGCCCGACACCGTGGTGTGGCTGGATATCGGTGATCCCACCGAAGACGACATCGCGCTGCTCGAGCGGGAGTTCGACCTCCACCCGCTGGCCATCGAGGATCTCCGCAAGCGGCGCCAGCGCCCGAAGGTGGACACCTATCCCGGCCAGCACGTCGTGGTCGCGTACGAGGTGCGCGACTCCGCCGGCGCCCAGGGCCGGCCTCGCGCCCAGGGCCGCGTTGGCGCCCAGGGCCGCGTTGGCCGACACGCGGGAGCCGGCGTGGATCTCGGCGAACTGCACCTGTTCGCCGCGCCCCAGCAGCTGATCAGCGTGCACTGGGGACCATCGCCGTCGATCGCCGACGTCGGCGAGCGGCTCAGCCAGCGCGCCGGGGCCGTGGGGCGCACCGTCGGCGCGGTGCTGTACGCCATCCTCGACGCCGCCGTCGACGGCTACTTCCCGCTGCTCGATCGGTTATCGGACCGGATCGACGGGCTGGAGGATCGGATCGTGGCGTCGCAGCAGACGCCCGAGACGTTGCGCGAGGTGCTGGCCATCAAGCGCGAGCTGCTCGAGCTGCGCCGGGTGCTGGCCCCCATGCGCGACGTCGCCAACCACCTGCTGCGCCGCGACGTCGAGCTGCTCGACGACGAGGCGGCGCCGTACTACCAGGACCTCTACGACCACCTCGTGCGCGTCCTCGACCAGCTCGACCTCTACCGCGATCTGGTGGCCTCGACGCTGGACGCCAACCTGAGCGTCACCAGCAACAACCTCAACGCGGTGATGAAGCGGCTGACCGCCTTCACCGTGGTGCTCATGCTGCCCACCCTGGTCGCCAGCATCTACGGCATGAACTTCCGCGCCATCCCGGGGCTCGATTCGCCCGCCGGCTTCTGGCTCTCGCTGGTCTTCATGCTGGCGCTGGCGGTAGCCGCCGGCGCGTACTTCATCGCCAAGGACTGGTTCTGACCGATACGGACGGTCATGGATCGCGGGCGGAGTGGTCGTCTCCGCAGGACCTTCTCCGCACGGTGCCGCGGCCGAGTTCGCCTCGACCGATACCGATGGCCTCCGCAGTCGGTACGCCGCCCGTGACGACGAAATCCACCGGTTCTGACCGATACGGACTGGGTCTGCAGCCTGTACCGCACCGCGCGCCTCGGAACGCCCCGATACGGACCGCCATCGCCGTCGGTAGCAGACCTCCACCCTGAGCACCGGCCACTCCGGCACGGGTCGTGCTCGTAGCCAGCGTCCATGACGATCCCGAACGTGCCGCCCGACGAGGAGTATCCCGAGGTTCCCGAGCGGCGCGAGCCGTCGCCCGACCTGCCGCCCGACGGCCCGAATCCCGACGCACCGCCGGAGTACCCGCAGACCGAGGACCCTGACTGGAAGGCGCCGGGCACGGCGGAGGATTACGACGCGCCGATGCGCATGCCCGGCGAGAACCCGGACGTGGAGACCGAGCTCTAGGCAATCGGCACCGGCGATTGCGCCGGTGCGCTTCCTCGCGGCAACGGAGCGCGCGGGTAGAATGCCAACGCCCATGACGATGACCGACCGCGGGCGATCCATGCCCGCGACACAGCCGCAGCCGGCGGGCGCACCGCCCAAGGGAGCGGCGATCGAGGCGATCGATCTGGTGCGGACCTACCGGACGCACCTGGGCGTCCTGCGCCGCAAGAAGATCGACGTGGAGGCCGTCCGGGGCGTGAGCTTCGCCGTCGAACGCGGCCAGCTGTTCGGCCTGCTCGGTCCGAACGGCGCGGGCAAGACGACGACCATCAAGATGCTGATCACCCTGCTGCTGCCGACGAGCGGCACGGCGCGCGTCATGGGTTTCGACGTGGTGCGTGACACGACCGAGGTGCGCAAGCGCATCGGCTACGTCTTTGGTGGCGACCGCGGGCTGTACGACCGCGTCAGCGGCTGGGACAACCTCAAATACTTCGCCGAGCTGTACGGCGTCGATCCGGCGCTGCAGGACCAGCGCATCGCCGCGCTGGTCGAGATGGTCGGCCTGACCCCGCGCATCAAGGAAAAGGTCGAGGGCTTCAGCCGCGGGATGCGGCAGCGCCTCCACATCGCGCGCGGCCTGCTCCACGATCCCGAAGTCGTGTTCCTCGACGAGCCGTCGATCGGTCTCGACCCGGTGGGCGCGCGCGAGCTGCGCCAGACGGTCAAGGGCCTGGTCGACGCCGGCAAGACGGTGCTGCTGACGACGCATTACATGTTCGAGGCCGATGCGCTGTGCGACCGCATCGCCGTGATCAACGACGGGCGGATCGTGGCGGAGGGCACCGGCGCCGATCTCAAGTCGGCGGTCGCCAACCGGACCATCGTCGAGATCGAGACCTTCGGCGTCACACCTGACGCCGTCGAGCGGCTGCGCGACGACAGCGACGTGGTGGCTGTCAACACCGAGGAACGCGACCAATCGGAGATCCTGCTGGTGCAGTCCGACAAGGGCGCGCAGATCACCCAGCGCCTGATGGGACTCCTTGGCGACACCCGCATCGGCAAGGTCGTCACCCGCGAGCCGACGCTGGAGGACGCCTACATCGACCTCATCGCGCGAACCGGCAGCGGCGACGAGGCGGCACGCGCCGCATCGGTATCGGTCTGATCAGATGAGCCCGATGCGGACACTGCACCTGGTCTGGGCCGTGACCTGGTTCAACACCAAGATGCTGCTGATGAGCGAGTTCTTCGTGCTGACGACGTTCATCACGCCGCTCATCTTCGCGACCCTCGCCTTCTTCCTGTTCCAGCTGGGGGGCGGTCAGTCGGGGCAGACCCTGCTGTACGCGGCGCTGGGCAGCGGCATGATGGGCGTCTGGAGCACGACCCTGTTCGGCTGCGGCGGCGCCATCGCCTGGCAGCGCTGGGAGGGAACGCTCGAGCTGCTGGTCAACGCGCCGACCCGCTACGACTTCATCCTGGCCGGGCAGACGTTCGGCGCGGTGATCCTTGGCTTCTACGGAATCGGCACCACGCTCCTGTGGGGCGTGATCCTGTTCGGCATGCCGCTCACCGCCTCGTTCCCGCTGCTGCTGCCGTTCGCCCTGTTCTGCGCGGTGCTGTCGCTCGGCGCGCTGGGCATGCTCATCGCCACGACGTTCGTGCTGTACCGCCACGCCAATGCGCTCGGCAACCTGCTCGAGTACCCGATCTGGCTCATTGCCGGGCTGCTGGTGCCGCTGGCGACGCTTCCCTTCTGGGTACGCCCGCTGTCATGGGTGCTGGCACCGACCTGGGGCATGGACGCGATCCGCGGCGCCGCGCTGGGTCGTGACATCGGCACGCCGTTGTTCGCGATGCTGATGTGCGTCGTGCTGGCGGTGATCTACTACGTGCTGTCGCGGATCGCGCTGCGCTACGTGCTGTACAAGGCGCGCCGTGAGGCGACGCTTTCGTTGCAATGACCGCAGCCACGCTCAACACTCCGCCGCTCATTCGACCGACCTCGCTGCGCACGGCCTGGCGCGTCTTCTGGCACGGCGGGCTGCTGAGCTACGGGATGCTCTTCAACTGGGCGCGGCCGTCGATCTACATCCCGACCCTGATCGGCGGACCCACCTTCCAGTTGCTCTTCTTCGCGGCGCTCGGCTCGTACGCCTCGGGCCGCTCGCCGGCG
>JAICUY010000052.1 GCA_025935615.1 Steroidobacteraceae bacterium | reverse complement strand
CTATTCGTGGACGAATGAAACGACGCGGACGGCGTCGGGAGGCGTCAATTATTCGTGTGAAGGATGAAACCGACGCGTTTGGCGCCGAAACGCGTCGAAAGGTGCTGATTTCATCCGGCTGGCGAATAAACAGCAGCACAGCCTCCCCCTACGCGTCGTTCTATTCGCCAGCTGGATAAGCCCCCGTGGCGCGGAGGCCGGAGGGACTAGAGGCCGGAGAAGAGGGAGTCCTCGGTGTAGCCGGCGGGGATGTCGTGGTGCTGCCACTGGGCGAGGACGAAGCGTTCGGGGGTGAGGACGCGGTCGCCGAGGTCGGTGGGCAGGTCGAGCACCCAGCCCATGTCCTGGCGCTGGGTCTTGTGGCAGTCCATGCAGGCGCGCTTGCGATCGAGGTAGGCGGAGACGTCGACGCGCGAGGTGATGAGCGCCTCGGGCGTGCCGAACTCCTCGGGCGGCGCCTCACCCGAGGCCAGGTCCTCGCCGACCTGGCGCAGTGCGTCGACATTGGTGGGATTCAGCTCGTCGGCCTCGGGCGCAGCATCGGCCAGGGAAGCGTCGAAGTCCCAGGGCAGCGCAATGCCCCGCGACTGCATGTCGCGCATGATCGCGAACCAGTGCTCGCGCGAGAAGGCGACCTCGTAACGCTTGGCGACGGTGTGCGGGACGCCGGCATCGGGGTAGCGGGCAGGGTCGCCGGCGGCCTCGAAGGCCGCGCGGGCGATCCGATAGGCGTTGATGTGGTCCGGGTGGCCGTAGTTGCCGTTGCTGTCATAGCTGACGATCACCGCGGGCCGCACCGAACGAACGATCGATACCAACCGCTGGGTAGCCGAACCCAGGTCGGCGTTCCAGAAGGCGTCGGCGCGCTCGTTGGCGGAAGTTCCCATCATCCCGCTGTCGCGGTAGCCGAGCGGGTGGAAGCCGACCGCCCCGTCGCCCAGCGCCTGCAGCGAGCAGGCGAGCTCCTCGGCACGGATCGACGCCAGGCGCGGCGCCGCCTCCGCCGGATCGAGGGTCGGATCGTGGATCTCGCCCTCCTCGCCGCCGGTACAGGTCACCAGGTCGACGCGCCGGCCCTCCGCCACGCATCGGGCGATGAGGCCGCCCGTCGACATCGCCTCGTCATCGGGGTGGGCGTGGACGAGGAGCAGGCCGCCCGAACCGTCAGCCATCGGCCTCGGCAGCGGCGAGGTGCTCGGCGCAGGCGCACATGCCGCGCAGCTTCTGGTAGGTGAAGAGGCCCGTGTCGTGGCCATCGGCCCAGATGGGGGCAAGGGCGTATCGGCCGATCCATTTGACGCGCTCGAGCGTGGTCTGCTCGGGGGTGAAGACCATGTCGAGCGTCACGACCCCCGGCAGGCTGCCTTCCCCCGCACACAGCGCGCAGGGGCAGGCCCGGCGCAGAGCCTCCCACGTCCACTCGCCGAGGTGCCCGTCGTCCCAGCGGATGCGCATCAGGCGGGCGGTCTCGTCGAGCTCGACACCGATGGGGTTGACGATTTCCTGCAGCGGGCTCATGGCTCCCACGATTGTGCCGCACCCAGCCATTCGGCGCCGAAGGAGGTGCCGTTGGAGGTGATCGCCATGGGCTTCTTGCCGTCCACCAGGTCCCAGATGTAGAGGTCCTGGATCACGCCGCCGGCAGCTGCGACGCGGCCCAGGGTGAAAGAGACCTCGGAGCCATCGGCCGACCAGCGCAGGTGGCTGACCAGGCCGTCGATCTTGACCGATGCGCTCGCCTCAGCGGCGCGATTCCGCAGCGTCAGCGTGCTGACCAGTTTGTCGATGTTGACGTCGACGCGCCGCGAGCCGTCCGGTGACCACAGCACCGGCGCGCGGCGGACCTCGGTCCGCGTGCCGTCCACCGGATCGATCCGGTACGTCGCCGTCCCCGGCGCGCCCAGGATCCACAACACCAGGTTGCCGTCGTTGGTCGGGAAGAGACGCACCGTGCCGCCGTCATCGGCGAAGGCGGCCTCCTGCAACAGCGGATCCGGGAAGATCTGCTGATGCGGATAGCTGAACTGGGTCAGCCGGTGTGCGTCGCCGCTCTTGACGTCGATGCTGCGCACGGTGGCGGTGTCGCGCGTCCCGGAGGTCGTGATGGTGACGGCGTACAGCGTCGAGGCGTCGCCGCCGAAGGTGATGGCGTCGGCCCCGTCGAGCAGCGTCCGATCCTTCTTCTCAGGCCGGATCGCCCTGACCTCGCCGGTGGTGCCGATCAGCGCCGCGCCGATCGTCCCGTCCGGCGCCCAGGTGAAGCGCGTGACCCCGGCAGCGGGCTGCGCCACCTCCTCGGCGGCTCGCTTCTTCTCGAAGTCGCGATGGAACAGGTGGATGGGTCCGGCAGCGGCACCGCGGCTGAGGTAGACCATCTCCAGCGGACCGTAGGTCGGTTCCTCGTCCGGCGTGACCTCCGGAGAGGAGGGCGTGGCGCTCGGCGACGGCGTCTCGCGTCCCTCGGCGGTCGGGCTGGCGCTGGGTTTCGGGATCCGGCTGTGCTGCGCGCCGTCGACGAAGCCGACGCCGTTCGACGGCGCCGTTCCGCTCGACGGGGTGCCGTCGCTGCTGAAGATGAGCGCCAGCAGGACGATGACGATGCCCGCCAGGGCCAGGATGACCGCGATCAGCCAGGGAACGGCCTGTTCCGCGGTCGTCGGCCGGCGGCGATCTCCCTGCGAGCGGACATCCCAGTCGCGGCCCTCATCGTCCGGTCCTTCCGCGGTCCGCGACTCTCCCGGGCGCAGGTCGCGCTCGGGCCACGCTTGGTCGAACTGGTCGAACTGGTCGGCCGGCGGCTCGGAGTAGCTCATCTCGGACGCGGGTCATCATAATTGACCCATGCCGACCGTCCGCGTGGCCGCCTGCCAGATCGATCCCAGCCTCGGTGAGGTCGACCGCAACCTCGACCTCATCTCGCGCTTCCTGACCGATGCACAACGGGGCGGTGCCGCACTGGCGGTCGTGCCCGAGGCGGCGGTGACGGGCTACGGATACGCTTCGCTCGACGAGGCGATGCCCGCGGCGCGTCGCGCCTCGGCCGTCGCGGCGGACCGGCTGGCCGAGGTGGCCGCGTCGTTGGGGATCGCCGTCATCTGCGGCACGCTCGAAGCCGACGGCGAGGAGATCTTCAACGTCGCGCTGGCGCTGGCACCCGACGGGCGCCGGTTCCGCTACCGCAAGATCCATCTCCCCTACCTGGGCATCGACCGCTTCGCGACGCCGGGGCCGGACGCGCCCGCCGTCATCGAGCTGGCCGGGATGCGGGTCGGCATCCTGATCTGCTACGACCTCCGCTTCCCGGAGGCGGCGCGCGTCTGCGCGCTCGACGGCGCCGACCTCATCGCGCTGCCGACCAACTGGCCGGTCGGCGTCGACTTCCATCCCGACCTGTTCGCGCCGGCGCGCGCCGCCGAGAACCACTGCTACCTGCTCGCGGCGGACCGCGTCGGCAGCGAGGGCGGCACCGATTTCATGGGCCGATCGGTCTTCGTCGACTTCAACGGCAGCCGGCTGGCGGTCGCCAGCGACACGCAGGAGCAGATCATCTACGGCGACGTCGACGTCGAGGCGGCGCGCGCCACGCACGTCCGCAAGCGCGTCGGGGAGCACGAGTGGGACACCATCGCCGACCGACGACCCGGGCTCTACGAGCGGTTGCTGCAACCGGCCGTCGACCGGCAGCACCCCGTCGGCGATACCCTCTACTCCGGCGACGTGGAGTAGGCCGCTACCCCAGCGCCTCGACGGCGAGGCTCTCGCCGGGGCGCAGCACCTTGCTGATCTGCGCGTGGCGTTCCCGCACGCTCATCCCCACCGATTCATACAGCCGCGTCGCGCCGGTGAGCGACTCGGCGTCCACGCCCAGCGCGGCCCAGCGCCGGTCGCGCCGCCACAGCTCCCCGAAGGTGTGGAGCAGGAGCGCACGGGCGATCCCTCGCTGCCGCCATGGCCGCCGAACGCCGACACTCCGGATCCAGCCCCCGTCCGGGATCATCAGCGCGGCGAGCGACATGGCCGCGATCTCGCCGCCGTCGGTGGCGACGAACCAGAGCGTCGGGTCGAAATCCTGCCGCTCGGTCCGCCCGATCCAATCGTCGTAGTCCATCGGCAGGTGGCCCCAGTGGTCGGCGAAGGCCTCCTCGACCGCCTCGAACAGCGGCCGCGCATCCCGCTCGGGGTCGTAGGTGCGGACGCTGATTCCCTCCGGCCACGACGGTGCGGGCGGCGCGGCGTCGAACTGGATCTGCATCCGCAGGAACTGCCGCACCGGCTCGTAGCCTCGACGCGTCGCCCACTCGACCATCGGCGCCGACTCGGCGTTGACCCAGCCGACCATCGTCACCTCGGCCTCGGCCGGCGCCTCCGCGACGAGCTCGGCGCCGCGCGACTCGAGCAGGCGCAGCAAGTCGCTGCCCACGCCGCGCCGCCGCTGCTCCGGATGGACGTAGATCGTGCCGGCGAACCGGACGCCGGCGCGGACCTGGAGCGCGCCGATCCCCACCAGCCGACCGTCACGCTCGACCACCCAGGCGTCGCGGTCGAGGTCGCTGGCGCCCATCTCCTCGCGGACGTCGTCGACGGTCAGGTCGTGCGCGCCGTAATCGTGCTCGTCGGACGCGTTGATGAGGTCGGTGATCGCCTCGACGTCCGCATCGGTCGGACGGCGCAGGCCAAAGGCCGTATCGGTCAGCATCGGTATGGGAACGCGAGGAGGCCGGAAGCTACTCCGAGGCCGCCCACATGATCAGGCCGACCACCACCACGCCGCCGACCAGGCCCAGGAAGGCAGCGGCCCCGTCGGGCCCTTCACCGCCGACGGTGGGCGCGTACGTGTTGATCAGGAACAGGCCGACCACCATGTAGCCGAGCCACAGGAGCGTGGCGATGGTGGCAATGATGGCCTTCTTCCCGCGATCCATGGTCATGCAGCGCTCGCTCTCCGTGGGTGGGGGTGCATGGCGGATCGTAGCAAATCGAAGCCTCGCACTCACATGACCGATGCGAGCCGTGCCCGCTCCGGCACTTTGTGGAAGAGGCCCTGGTCGGCGCGTCCTTCGAGGATGCGAAGCTTCGCCGCCGCAACCAGGCCCAGCGTCACGTGCGTGTCGTCGCCGGCGAGCGTCATGGTGCCGATGTGCTCGCTGAGGTCGCTGACCCTGAAGACCGCGCCCGGACGCACGCCATGGTCCTGCAGGAAGGTGAGGAGCCGGGCGTCCTCCTCGGCCTCCTCGGTGACGCGCAGGATGGTGATCTCCTCGCCGGCGCGGGCCTTGCTCATGGGGATGCCGGCCGGGCGCTGCGGCGTTCGGCCGTTGCGCGGGATGGGGTTGCCGTGCGGGCAGGTCGGCGGCTCGCCCAGCAGGTCGTCGATCTTGTCGGTGACGCGTTCGCTGAGCGCGTGCTGGAGGTGGTGCGCCTCCTCGTCCGCCTCGGCCCAGCCGAGCCCGACCACCTCGGTCAGCAGCCACTCGGCGAGGGCGTGGCGCCGGAAGGTCCGTTCTGCGATGCGCCGGCCGCGCTCGGTGAGCGCCAGCTGCCTGGTCTGCTCGTCGATGCTCAGCAGCCCGTCCCGCGCCAGCCGGCTCACCGTCTCGCTCACGGTGGCCGCGCTCACCCCCAGCCGCTCGGCCAGCCGCGCGGCGATTACGGGCTGCCCCTCGCCGTGCATGTAGCGGATCGTCATCAGGTAGTCGGCCGCGACCTCGGTGATCGGCGTCTCACCGCCATTCGTCGCCATCGCCCGATTCTACCGATCGGGCCTTCGTGCGCCGGTGCGCATGCGCCCCGCGCATGTCGCGCGGCGCGACGGTGCGGTGGCGCGGCGACGCATGACCCCTGGGCCATCCGGCACCGCACGAACCGATGCTCACGCAGTCCTGTATGCGCCTGCCGCATGCCACACCGCCCCCGAGCCATGCGGGGCCTCCCGAGCCATGCGCCGCCGAACGCGAGCCACTCGCCCGCGGTAACCCGCCAGTAATCGGCCGGTAATGATCGACGGGGCATCCTGCACGGATGCTGACGATGCACAGTCGCCCGCGCAATATCGGGCGCCAGACCAGCCGTGAGCTGGCAGCGCGGTTCGGGCGCGATCTCCGGACCGCTCGCATGGTCGCAGGACTCCGCCAGCGGGACGTTGGAACGCGGGCCGGGGTGAGCCAATCGGTCGTCAGCCGCGTCGAACGCGGCGTATCGGTTCCGAGACTCGATCTCATGGGCCGGCTCACCGCAGCCGTCGGCTGTCGCCTGAGCTGCAAGCTGTTTCCCGCGGACGGGCCGTCCCTGCGCGATGGCGGTCAGCTCCAACTCATCGAGGTCGTTCGCCGGCAGTTGCACGCCAGCTGGAACGTGACGCTGGAAGCGCCGATCGGCACCGGCGACGACCGGCGGGCGGCCGACATGGTAATCGAGAATCGCCTCGAGATTGCGCTCGGCGAATTCGAATCGAACCTCTACGACGCGCAGGGCCAAGTTCGGCCGGCACAACTCAAGCGCGCAGCCCTTGCCGAACGGCTCGGTCGTCCAGTACGGCTCCTCTTCGCCATCGCCGATACCGAGGCGAACCGGCGAGCGGCGGCGAATCACGCCGGCCTGCTGGCGGCCGCCTTCCCGGTTCGCGGTCGTCGCGCCTGGGCGGCGCTTCGTTCAGGCGAACCGCTCGGCGGAGATGCCCTCATCTGGGTACGGCGCGCTGGTCCGATGCGCCGAGTGCATGCAATCCCGCGTGAGGAGCGCCCCACGCGGGAACACATCCGCCACGTGCATTAGCCGCCGCGTCAACGCGCGTTCGCGTCGATCTGTATGCGCTGGACGACTCAGCAAGGCCGGCCCGCGCGGCCGCCGCGGCGCCAAGCGCGGCTAGAAACCCGCGCCGAGCTACGCCCCCGATGAGGCGCCGGACTTCAACTCGGAGAGGCGCGCCTCGACCTCCGCATCGGTGTCGGCGTCGTCGAGCGACGCGAACTGCTCATCGATCGACGAGCTGCTCACCTCGGCCATGCCACGCGCCATCGCCTCCTCGCGCCGGATGCGCTCCTCGAAGCGGTTGAGCTCCGAGCTGGGATCCATGACCGATACGTCACGCACCGCCTCCTGTACCTGGCGCTGCGCCGAGGCCATCTTGGCGCGGCTCACGAGCTCGTCGCGCTTCTGGACCAGCTCCTCGCGCTTGACGCGCATCTTGTTGAGGCCGTCCTTCAGCTTGTCGACCAGCTCGGTCTGCTGCGCGATCTGGGTCTTGAAGGTCTTGATCTGATCCTCGAGGCTCACCTGGCGGCGCAGCGCGACGCGTGCCAGGCTGTCGAAGTTCTCGGCCTCGGCGGTCTTGCTCTCGCCGCGCAGCGAATCGGCCTTCTGCGAAGCCGCGCGGGCCTTGTCGCCCCACTCGACCGCGGCCTGCTCCGCCTCGCGCTCATCGTCCTCCAGCAGCCGCAGGTTGCCGACGGTCTGCGCCACGGCCTCTTCGGCCTCGGCGATGTTGTTGGTGAAGTCGCGCACCAGCTGGTCGAGCATCCGCTCCGGATCCTCGGCCTCGTCGAGCAGCGCGTTGATGTTGGCGCGCACCAGTTGACCGATGCGCCCCAGGATCGTGGTCTGCGTCATCCCTTGGTTGCCTCCTCAGCGTTCATTCCATTCACCAGGCGCCACCCGCGCCGCGTCCGCCTCCCCCACCGCCGAAGCCGCCGCCGAAGCCACGGCCTCCGCCGAATCCACCACCGCCGAACCCTCCGCCGCCGATGCTGCCGCCGCCCCAGCCGCCGCCGCGACCTCCACCCATGAGTGAGCCGATGATCAGCCCACCCAGGAAGTTGCCGCCGCCACCGCCGAAACCGCCGGGACGGCCGAAGTCGTCGAAGTCGGAGCGCGCCTCGTTGTAGGCCTCGTCGGCCAGTGCATCGGCTCGTTGGGCCTCCGCCAGCGCGGCTGCCGGATTCGATGCAGCCAGGTCGCGCGCCTGCTCCAGGTGCCGTGCCGCTTCAGCAAGTCGCGTGCGCGCACGGGTGCGGATTCCCAGCCGATGCCGGGTACCGATGAAATCGCGAGCGACGGCATACGAGCTCTGCGCGGAATCCATGGCCGCTGCGAGCCGCTGCTGTTCCGCCGCGCGCCGTTCGGCCGCCTCCCGCGCCTCGGCCAGCACCTTGTCCGACGCCGCGTTGGCCTGTGACGCGAGCTTGTAGGCGGCCAGCGGATCGGGCCGGCCCGCTTCGGCCAGCTCGTGGGCCTGCGCCAGTGCCTGGTGCGCCTGCGCGAGCTGCGCGGCGAGCTGCGGATCGTCACGCTGGCCGAGGTTCTGCTCCGCGGCCTGGACGCTGCGGTCGGCCTCGGCCAGCTCCTCGGGGAGCTTGGCGCGGGCGTCGTCCAGCGAGCGCGCGAGCGTGGTGATCGAGTCGAGCAGCGTGCCGGCCTGCGCGGCACCATCCTGCGCCGCCTTCGTGAATCGGGCTCCGTTGCGCACGTCGTTGGTGGTGAGCGCCTGGCGAGCCTTGTCGGCCAGGCCGCGCGCGGCTTCGATTCGCTTGCGTGCCTCGGCGATGTTGCCCTGCACCGGCGCCAGCGCCGACTCGGCGTAGAGGGCCAGGCCGTCGAGCGTGGCCTGCGCGTCGGGAATGCGTCCTTCCAGGTCGGAAAGCGCGGCCGGCATCTGCTCCAGGATCTGCGGCGCGTTGCGCTCCAGGTCGCGCAGCTGCCGGAAGTGCTCGGTCTGGGCCGTCACCGCCTCCTTGGCGCGGGTGCAGCGCTCCATGATCTCCTTGAGCATCGCCTCGCGCTGCTCGGGCGTCTCGGGCTCGTCGTCGTCGAGCTTCTGACGAACGCCGAACGCCGCTTTCAGCTCGTTCCGCGCCTGCTCGAGTGCTTCGCGGAAGGGTTGCGCCTCCTGCTCGCCGAACTGTGCGACCGCGAAGCCGAGCTCCTGCTGGTCGTGCCTGAGCAGTTCGTCCACTTCCAGGAGCAGGCCGTTCGCCTGGCGGGCCAGCTGGCCGAGGGTGCGGTCGCGCTCCTCCTCGGTCAGGTGTTGCCTGCGGCGGTCGCTCATAAAGCGCCAGATCAGGAAGCCGCCGCCCACGAGCAGCGCGATCCCGATGAGCGGCCACAGGTTCAACGCCGGCTCGGCCGGCTGGTCCGGTTGGGTTGGTGGGGGATTGCCGCCGGGTTCGGCCGGAGGCTGTTCGTCGTTGAGCGCCGCGTCGCCGATCGCCTGCGCCGCGGCCACCATGGAACCGGTGTAGTCGCCGGCCCGCAGCCGCGGCTCAACGACGTCGGTGACGATGTCCTGTGCTTCGCTATCACTGATCTGCGGCAGGCCATCGCCCAGGCGCAGGTAGTTGAGGCGGTCGTCGAGGGCCACGACGTACAGCACGTCATTCGTTCCGAGCGAGTTCTGCTCGAAGGCCTGGTCGGCGTACTCCTGGACCGTGCGATCCTCAACCGTCGGCACCCAGAGCACGAACATGTCGACGTTCGCATCGCTGCTCAGCTGGTCGATCGCATCCTGCACCTGCCCGGTGTCCAGCGAGCCGGTCTGGTCGGTGACGCGCCCCGTGAGCTGCGGGATGTCGGCCGCCAGTGCCACGGCCGCGGACAGTGCGAGCGCCAGCGCGGCGAACGCCGCGGAACGCAGGAGGGTCACGCGGGCAGCATACGGGAGTGGCACGGGACCCGCTCCCTGCAGGTTTTTCGCCTGCCTGAGCCGGTTGTGCGCGGCCGCCACGTGCGCGGCGCATGCGTCAGGCGACTGTCCGCCGGCGCGAGGGCACCGTGACGCGGTGTGGCATGCGCACCTTGCATCAGCGCCGGCGCGAACCGGTGCTCGCGCGGACGTGTATGCGCCAGGCGACTACGGGCGGCCCGAGCGACTACCCGTAGGCCGGCCGAACGGGCGCCTACTCCTCGCCCTTGCCCGACTGGTCCCGGATGGTGTTGACGACTCCCGCATCGGCCAGGGTGGTGACGTCCCCCAGGGGCCGCTGCTCGGCGATGTCACGCAGGAGCCGGCGCATGATCTTGCCCGACCGCGTCTTGGGCAGGTCCGGCGTGAACATGATCTGCTTCGGCCGCGCCAGCTTCCCGATCACCTGCGCCACGTGGTCGCGCAGCTCGGCCGCCAACGCCTCTGAGGGCTCCGACCCGGCGCGCAGGATGACGTACGAGAAGATCGCCTGGCCCGTCACCGGATCGGTCCGGCCGACCACTGCCGCTTCGGCGACGCGCGGATCGTCGACCAGCGCCGATTCGACCTCGGTGGTCGAGATGCGGTGGCCGGAGACGTTCATCACGTCGTCGACGCGGCCGAGCAGCCAGTAGTAGCCCTCGTCGTCGCGCTTGCAGCCGTCGCCGGCGAAGTAGCGGCCCGGGTAGCGCGACCAGTAGGTCTGCTCGTATCGCTCTGGGTCGCCGTAGATGCCGCGCAGCATGGCCGGCCACGGTCGCTCGAGCACCAGGTAGCCACCGCCGCCCAGCGCCACCGACTGCCCGGACTCGTCGACGACGTCGGCGCGCACCCCCGGGAAGGGCTGGGTCGCCGACCCGGGCTTCAGGGTCGTGATTCCCGGCAGCGGCGTGATCATGATCATGCCGGTCTCGGTCTGCCACCAGGTGTCGACCACCGGGCAGCGGCCGCCGCCGATCTCCTTCCAGTACCAGGCCCAGGCCTCCGGATTGATCGGCTCCCCCACAGACCCAAGGAGCCGCAGCGCCGACAGGTCGTCACCTTCGAAGGCCGATGCGCCGTACTTCATCAGCGCGCGGATGGCGGTCGGGGCGGTGTACAGGATCGTCACGCCGTACTTCGCAGCGATCTGCGCCCATCGGTCGTGATCGGGGTAGTCGATGGCGCCCTCGTACATGACCCCGGTCGTGCCGTTGGCCAGCGGTCCGTAGACGATGTACGAATGGCCCGTCACCCACCCGATGTCGGCCATGCACCAGTAGACATCGGTCTCCGGATGGATGTCGAAGATGTACCGATGCGTCGTGCTGACGCCGGCCAGGTAGCCGCCGGTGGTGTGCATGATGCCCTTCGGCTTCGCTGTGGTGCCGGAGGTGTAGAGCAGGTAGAGGAGGTCCTCGGAGTCCATCGGCTCCGGGTCGGCGGTGGTCGGCTGGCCGGCGATCAGCTCGTGGTACCAGTGGTCGCGCCCCTCGTCCCAGGCCACGTCGCCGCCGGTGCGCTTGACGACGACGCAGTGGCGGATGGACGGCGAGCGGGAGACGGCGTCATCGGCCTGCGACTTGAGGTCGACGACCGAGCCCTTGCGGTGCCCGCCGTCGGCGGTGATCAGGACGGTGCACTGCGCGTCCTCGATGCGGCCGGCCAGCGCATCGGCCGAGAAGCCGCCGAAGACGACGCTGTGGGCAGCGCCGATCCGGGCGCAGGCCAGCATGGCCACCGGCAGCTCGGGGATCATCGGCATGTAGATCGCGATGCGGTCGCCCTTCTGGACGCCGAGCGCGCGCAACGCGTTGGTCAGCTGGCAGACCTCGTCGAGCAGCTGCCGGTAGGTGGTGCTGCGGCTGTCGCCGGGCTCCCCTTCCCAGTGGTAGGCGACGCGATCGCCGAGCCCGTTGGCGACATGGCGGTCCAAACAGTTGACCGATACGTTGAGCTGCCCGTTGAGGAACCATTTCGCGTACGGCGCCTCCCACGTGTAGAGCTCGTCGTAGGGCTGCATCCAGTCGAGCTTGCGGCCCTCGGCGTCCCAGAAGGCCCGGAAGCCGTCCTCGTCGGCGGTGCGCTCGTAGATCGACGCGTCGTTGAGCAGGGCGTTGGCCGCGAACTCGGGCGGGGGCGGGAAGGTGCGCTCCTCCCGCAGCAGGTTCTCGATGGTGGCGCTCGTTTGGGTGCTCGCGTTCGTGGCGCTGCCTGTCGCGTCGGTCGTCATCCGCCCGCTCCTTTCTGTCCTGGCCCTCGATTCTAGGCCGATGCAATCGTGGCGCGGGGCGCGGCACCAGTCGCTGGACGGGTCGCGGCGCGTTTGCTGGCGTGGCAAGTAGCGGCGAAGAACGATGTTCGCCACTGCTTTCAGCGGCCGCCCTTTGCCGCCGCAGCAAACGTTGACCAAGAAGGGGCGCGCCGCAGCGGTTCCGGCGCCGTTATTTGCCCCGCTGGCAAACGAGGGGGGCGGAAGGTCAACCGGGCCGCAGCTGCTGGAGCGTCTCGAGGAAGGCGGCCACGACCCGTGATGGCGTCCCGGCGTCGCGCCGGCGCACGACCACGATCCGGCGCCGGACGGGGGCCATGTCCGCCAGGGCCACTTCCCGCAGGCGGCCGTCCGTCAGCTCGGCACTCACCGCGGTGCGTGGCAGCAGGGCGACGCCCAAACCCTCCTCGGTCATGCGCTTCGCCGCATCGATGTTGTCGACCTCGAGCAGGCCGCGTGGCCGGATCCCCGCTTCCCGCAGGATGGAGCTGGTCAGCTCGTGATAGCTCGACGTGCGGTCGAACAGGATGAGGTGCTCCGTGGCCATGGCAGCCATGGGCACCGACGCTTCCCTCACGAACCGATGCGCCGGCGGCACGACCAGCACCAGCTCGTCCTCGTACAGCGGCGTCGATTCGATGTCGGGGTGGCGAATCGGTCGCATGAGGCCGATCTCGACCTCCTCGCGCAGGACCATGTCCAGGATCTCCTCGGAGTGCCCGCTCCGCACGGAGAGCCGCACTGCGGGGTGACGCGCCTGAAACTCGCGCAGCACGGCCGGCAGGACGTAGGTGCTCACCGCCGGAGCCGCACCGATCGTCAGGTGACCGGCTTCGCCGCCCGCCACCTCGGCCACCAGCTCCCGTCCGCGCGCCAGCGCGATGAGCGCCCGCTCCGCGTAGGGGAGGAGGGTGCGGCCTGCACCGGTCAGGCGGGTGCCGGTTCGGCTCCGCACGAAGAGCCGCGCGCCGAAGGCGCCTTCGAGCGCCTGGATGCGCGCGGTGAGTGCCGGCTGGGTCACCGCCAGCCTCTCCGCCGCCCGGCTGATGCTGCCCGCGCGGGCGACCTCGACGAAGGCTTCGACCTGATTCAGGAGGAGGGGTGGTGGCATAGGTCTTGCTTATGGTAACATGCCACATCGATCAGAATCCATGATGTATAGGGAGGCGGCGATGAACCAGGTGATCACCTCGCGAGCCACTGCGATGCACTTCCGGGAGCCGCCACGCCCCAGCATGGCCATGCTGCAGCGAAATCTTCGCTGGCGCCGCTGGCGCGTGAACCGCCCGCATGAGCCGGAGCTGCTGACCTCGGCCGAGCTGGCCGAGTGCACGTGTCCGGACCTCTGCCAGCGCGACCATGGCAATGATTGACGCGCCGGCCCCTGCGCTGAATGACCAGCAGCGGCTGGTCGAGACGCCGCTGCTGCCACCAGGCTTCAGCGTCCCCGCCTCGCGCTGGGAGAACCCGTCGACCCGCATGCGGCGCCTGCTCGACAGCGAGCCGTACCTCTTCGGCCCCGGGGTCTACGACCCGATGGGCGCCCAGCTCGCCAT
>JAICUY010000023.1 GCA_025935615.1 Steroidobacteraceae bacterium | reverse complement strand
GGTTCGCAATGGCCGGGAACAGGCCGTCGTCCTGGAAGTTCTGATGGACCGATCCGGCGATCGAGATGTGTCGGCCGCCGCGCCCCATCACCGTGTCGAAGTCGACGGTTGCCCGACGGCAGAACTCGTCGCAGGAGTCCGACGCGGCCCTCGCAGGATGCCACCAGCGGTTGGGCGCCACCGTCGGAAGCGACCGACCATGCTCGACGGAAATGCGCGCGACGCGCTCGTCATGAGGTGAACTCCTTCGCGGCCTGCCGGCCGAGTTCAGGAGAGTCCGGATCGGCCCCGCGGGCGAGCAACGCCGTGCGAAGAGTCGCGGTTGGATGACCGGGGCTCTCGGGACCCCGGCGTCGGCTCTCGGGGAGAATATGGACGCAGTGGCGCAGCCGATCAACGCCGAACGATCCGCGAACGCGTGAACAGCCAGGGAGAGCAGACAGGTGGAAGAATCCGCTCGCGTGCGGCGAAAGAGCCTCGCCAATCCTGATCAGGAGCGCCGATTCCGACACGGCGAGGGCAGTTTCGTTGATCTCGGATCACTCGCTGTCGGGCGGGGCATCCTGCGGCCCGGCTGGCGCTGGTCAGCCGACGTCCAACCCAACGTCGGAACGCCGTCGTGCCGGATCCACCACCTGCATGTCCTGCTGTCGGGCAGGTTCGCGATCGAGATGGACAACGGCGACCTGCACGAGTTCGATCCTATGGACGTCATGGATATCCCGCCCGGGCACGATGCATGGGTGATCGGCGATGACGTCGTTGAGATCCTCGACATCTCGGGCAATGTCGCGGAGTTCGGGCTTCCCGCCGTGCGGTCGCGAAGCGTCGGGACGATGCTGATGACCGACATCGTCGGCTCGACCGAGCGCGCCGTGCGCATGGGCGACAGCGAGTGGAAGCAACTGCTCGGTCAGCACGACCGTGTCGTGCGCTCGCAGCTCGAGCGGTTCGGCGGTCGCGTGGTCAAGACCACGGGCGACGGGTTTCTCGCGATCTTCAATTCGGCCGGCGCCGCGCTCCTTGCCGCCCTCGCCATTCGCGACGCCACCGCCAGTCTCGGCATCCCGATTCGGGCCGGGGTGCACACCGGCGAGGTCGAGGCCGTCGGCGACGACATCCATGGCGTCGCGGTGCACACCGCGGCCCGCGTCATGTCCGCAGCTGCGGACGGCCAAGTGCTCACCACAGCGGTGACGCGAGCCTTGGCGGAGGATGCCGCGTCACAGTTCCGGGACATCGGCGAACACGCGCTGAAGGGGCTGCGCGATCCGCTCCGCCTGTTCGCGGTCGAGCGGTAGCTGAACGCGGCGGCAGGCCGGCTCGCGGCGGAATCAGCAGGGGTGGTGGGCGACACTGGACTCGAACCAGTGACCTCTTGCATGTCAAGCAAGTGCTCTAACCAGCTGAGCTAGCCGCCCACGCGGCGGCCAGTTTACCCGATACGCCCGGGCGAGTCACAGCAGGCACCCGGCGTCGCTACAGTCATCCTCCGTGGAAAGGCGTGCCCATCGCGGTCGGGTGCCGCGGTGATCCGGAGGGCATTGGCGATCGGCTCCGATGCTGGAGACGATGATGACACGCGGCTCCGCAAGGTGGTGCTGCTTGCTGCCGCGCTCACGATCGCACCGCTCGCCGTCCTGTGGGGACTGCTGTACTGGCTGGCGGGGGCACCGCTTGCCGCGGTCATTCCGTGGGCCTATGCGGCAATCTCGGGCCTCGGACTGATGATGTTCGGAGGTACGCGGCGGTACGGCTGGTTCGCCGCGAGCCAGTTCGCGCCGTACATGTTGCTGCCATTCCTGTTGATGTGGAGCCTCGGCGGACCCGTCAACGGCAGTGCAGTGGCGGTATGGGCCGGGCTGGGGCCGATCGTTGCGCTGCTGCTCGGGCACCGGCGCTTGGCTGCGTTGCTGGCGGCGGTGTACGCGGTTTCCGTGGCCGTGACGATCGTCCTGAGCCCGGAAGCTCAGCCGCTGGCGTCTTCGTGGCGCAACCTCTTCTTCCTCCTCAATCTGGCGGGTGTGCCGCTTGTCGCGTGGCTGCTGGTGCGCGTCTTCGCCGGCGGCCGGGAGGGCATGCTGGCATCGGTGCGGTCGGTCGTTCGGCGCTACCTGCCGTCGGAGCTCGTGACTGCCCTGGGTACCGATCCGCATCGGCTCGATCTCGGCGGCGAGGTCGCAGAGGTGACGGTTCTGTTCGCGGATCTCGGGGGCTACAGCACGTACGCGGAGACCCGGGCGCCAGCCGAGATCGTCGCGCTCCTGAACCGATACTTTGCCGCCGCTCTGCCGGCGATCTTGAACGAGGGCGGAACGCCGGTTCAGCTTCCCGGCGACGCGGTCTTTGCCGTCTTCGGCGCCCCGACGCCGCGGGTCGACCACGCGGCCCGGGCCTGCCGGGCGGCCCTCGCCATCCTGGAGCGGACCGAACCCCTGGCCGCACCGCCGGTGCGCGGTCCCCGCTTCAGCATCGGCATCAACTCCGGGCCGGCGCTCGTCGGCAATATCGGCAGCGACGAGTACCGCAACTTCACCGCGATTGGTGACACCACCAACGTGGCGTCCCGGCTCCAGGGCCACGCCAGCGCCGGCGAGATCGTGATCGGGCCGCAGACCGCGCTTCTGCTTGGTGACGGTTGGGAGCTGGCGCCGCTTGGCGCGATTTCCGTGAAGGGACGTACCCAGCCGGTCGATGCATTCAGGGTCCACGGCCACCGCTGAGCTCGGCGAGTGCGGTCCATGTGCGGACGCCGCGCCGTGGAGGCCAGGCGGCTCCCTTCTGGTTGAACGACAGCTCGTCAGCTGTGATCGAGGGCCGCGTCGACGCTGATCGCGGCGCCGGCGAACAGCCGGGAGATGGGACACAGGGCTGCCGCCTCGGCGACGACCGAGGCGAACGCCTCGTCATCGAGCGTCGGCACGTCGGCGCGAACACGGAGAGCGGACGAGGTGACAGTCGGTCGGCCGTCGACCTCTTCGAGGGACACGGTCGCGCTGACGTCGAGCCGTCGGGGCGTCGCGTCATGCTCGCCGAGGCGGAGAGCGAGTGCCATCGAGAAGCACGATGCGTGCGCCGCGGCGGCGAGCTCCTCGGGACTGGTCATGCCACCGGGCTGCTGGGTGCGCGCTGCCCACGTGACCGGCAGCGCGCTCAGAGCGCCGCTGCCCGAGGTGACGGTGCCGCGGCCGGCGGCCAGGCGACCCTCCCAGATGGTGCGCGCGGTGCGCTGGGCGCTGGCTGTGCGTTGATCGATGACCATGGGTCTCCTCGGTAGCGGTGGGACGCCGGGCGGGTGGCGTACCCGACCCTACGGCCGCCACCGAAAGGACGAGCCAAACGAAGATGAATGCGCCATGAATCACCCGAATGGGTGGCGGCGCCGGAGCGCCCACGACCTCATCCGCCGGACCGATGCGGTGCACGGCGCCGGGAAGGAGCCCAGGTTCAGTACGCGGTGCCCCGGACGTTGATGCCGAGCGCGCGTTCGATCTCGGCGCGGTAGCGGGCACCCGACGGATGGCGCGCCAGCCAGCGCAGGTAGTCCGGATCGGTCACCGTCAGCTCGTCGATGCTGTGGCCGGCGTAATGGCCGAAATCGATGACCTTGGGGTTGAACGATGACGTCGACGCGGTTCCGGGCCCGACCGGAACCGACTGACCAGGATGGACCGGGATATCGGCCACGACCCAGCTCCTCCGGTGCGCCCCCACAAGCGCTTGCCGGCTGGGACTCTACTCCAGGGCGGTGCCTCCGCGCAACGCTCGGCGCAGCCGCGGCGGCCTCAGTAGCCGGTGAACTCCTCGATCCGGATGTCGTCCTCGTCCGCGCCCGATGCGACGAGCATCGTGCGCAGCGCCTGGACCATGCCCGGAGGTCCCGCGATGTAGTAGATGGGATCGACCAGGCCGCCGAGGTGGCGTGCCAGCATGTCGGCGTCGATGTGTCCGCGCTCGCCGTCCCACGCTTCGCCGGCGGCAGCGGTCGCGGTCATGATCGGGACGAAGGTCAGATTCGGGTCGCAGTCGGCGAGCGACCGGAACTCGTCGGCGAACGCCGCGTCCGCCGGCCGACGGTTGGCATGGAACACCACCACCGGATACGGCAGCGCGCCGCCGCCGATCGTCTCCATCAGGATGCTCCGGAACGGCGTGATGCCGATGCCGCCCGCCACCAGGACGGCCGGCCGCACCTTGTGGTGGAGCCGGAGGTCCCCGAAGGGTCCCTCGATCTTGACCGGGGTGCCGAGCGGCACGCGCTGGATCACCCGCTTGAAGGCGGTGTCGCGCAGGCGAGTGGTGATGGCGATGACGTCTTCGCGTGGGGCGCTCGAGATGGAGAACCCGCGTAGGTTGCCTTCTGTGTCCGTCTCGGGCGGGTCGAGCAGCGTGATGTCCACGAACTGACCGGCGCGGTAGGACCAGCCGCCGGGCTTTTCGAAGCGGAACGACATGGTGCGGTCGGCCACCAGATCCCGGCCAACCAGCGGTGTCTCGAAGACGGGCCAGCTCGGCGCCGGGTTCGGGCTGGTCAGCACCACATCGGCGGCGTCGGGTGCGTCGAGTGTCATGAGGAAGCTGCGGTCAAGCGCTGCTCGAGCTCGGCGGCGATGACCCGCGCCTGATTGTGCTCGGTGTCCTGGGCGCCGAAGACGAGCGTGACCCGGCCGTTCCGAGCGCGCTCGGCCAGGCCATCGAGCAGCCGGGCCCGACCCGCATCGGCCAGCTCGGCGTGATACCGCGCCTGAAACTCGTCCCAGCGCTTGGGGTCGTGACCGAACCACTTGCGAAGCTCCGTGGTCGGACCGAGGTCCCGTGCCCAGCTATCGAGCCGAAGATGCTCTTTGGTCCTCCCGCGCGGCCAGACCCGATCGACCAGCACCCGGTAGCCGTCGTCGGCAGTGGGCTCCTCGTAGGCGCGCTGCAGGACGACGTGTGGATCGGTCATCGGACCACCTCGGTCGCCGGTTGACGATGCGAGGTGTACGAGCCGACCGGCTGGCGAAAGCCCACGGCCAGGCGGTTCCAGCCGTTGATGGCGACGATGGCAAGGGTCAGGGCAACCTGCTCGACCGGGTCGAACGCGCCGGCCATCAGTTCGTAGGTATCGGCTGGAGCGCCGGTCTCTGGGAGCTTGGTCAGTGCCTCGGTCCAGTCCAGTGCCGCTCGCTCACGCGCGCTGAAGACCGGCGCCTCGCGCCAGACGGCCACCAGGTGCAGACGCTGTTCATCCTCTCCGATGGCTCGAGCATCCTTGGTATGCATGTCGACGCAGTAGGCACAGCCGTTGATCTGCGAGGCACGCAGCTTGACGAGCTCGAGGAGCTCCGGCTCCAGCGTGCTCGAGCGCACGACCTCTTCCAGTGCAGACATGGCGCGGCTCGCTTCGGGCAGCGTCGTTCGGTAATCGAGTCGAATGGGTTCCACACCACGACGATGACCGCGGTCACTGAACGGGCGGGCCAATGCGCGTGAACGTTTCGTGAAAGGCCAGCTCCGGCTGTCAGGTCTCCTTCACGCGGGGTTCCCCGCCCGGCGCTGCTGCCTCGCTGGGTTCTGACGCCACTGGCGCCAGGAACCGATAGCCCAGCCCGCGCTCGGTCCGGATATAGCGGGGCCGTTCAGAATCGTCGCCGAGCTTGTCACGCAGCCGCCGGACGTAGACGCGAAGGTAATCGACCTCGTCGACGTACTCGCGACCCCACACCTTGGCGAGCAGCATGCCATGGGTCAGGACGTATCCCACGTTGCGGACGAGGTGGTAGAGCAGCTTGTACTCGGTGGGTGTGAGATCGACGCGCGCACCGCCGATCCGAAGCTCCTGACGCGCGAAGTCCATTTCGAGCTCTCCCGAGCGGAATGACGGCACGCGGGCCGCCGGGGCGGGCATGTTGAGACGCCGCAGAACCGCCTTGACCCGAGCCAGCAGCTCGAGGTGATTGAACGGCTTCGTCACGTAATCGTCTGCGCCGAGCTCCAGTCCCTTGACGAGATCGAGGGTGTCGTCGCGGGCGGTCAGCATGACCACCGGCACATCCGAGAAGGCACGGATCTGACGCAGGACCTCGTAGCCATCGATGTCCGGCAGACCGACATCCAGGAGCACGATGTCGGGTTTCTCCTGCTCGACGAGATCGAGTCCGCGCTCCCCGCTGGCAGCACCCAGGACTTCGACCTCGCGCCACTGCAGCGTAAACCCGAGATGCACCGATTCGATGACGTCCGGGGCGTCATCGACGACCACGATCTTCATTCGACGTGGCTCGGTGGACCAGTGGCCGGAACGATGAGGCGGAAGGCGCTTCCGCGTCCGAGCTCGGAGTCGACTTCCACACGACCGCCATGCGCCTGAGCGGTGACCAGGACCAACGGGAGCCCAAGGCCGACGCCACCGGCGGCCCGATCTCCTGCACTCACGAAGAAGCGCTCGAACAGCATCGGCAGCTCGTCGGCCGCGATGCCATGCCCGTCGTCGGCGACCTCCCAGCACACATCGTCATCCTTGCGCCGGATGGACATGCGGATCTCGCTCCCCGCCTCCGAGAACTTGTGCGCGTTCGACACCAGGTTGAGAACGGCCCGCTCGATGCGTCGGTGATCGGCGAAGACCCACGTCGGCTGCGCTTCGACCGCGAACTCGAGACGTTGGTCCTTCGCGGCGAGCAGCGGGGCCAGGGCCGCTCGCACGTCCTCGGCCAGGTCGCGGGCGTCGAAGCGACGCAGCTGGAGCCGCAGCTGGCCCGCGCGGAAGCGGGCCAGCTCGAGCGTCGCTTCGGCCAGCCGCTGGAGGCGCTCGGCATTGCGCTCCACGCTCTCGAGCAGCTGTTGTCGGTCCCCCGCCGCCGCTCGCGTGCTGGGGTCGAGCAGGAGGCCCACCGCGGTGCGGATGGCGGTCAGCGGCGTGCGCAGCTCGTGGGCCACCGTGGAGAAGAGATCGGTCCGCAGCTGTTCGAGCTCCGACAGGTATGCCCGCATGTCGCGTCCGTTGCCGAGTGAAGCGGCGAGCTGATCGCCAAGGTGGGATCGCATGTACACCGGTGAGCGGCCTGGCTCGACGACCAGGACGAGTCCGAGACTGGCCAGCTCCTCGAGCAGCTCGCTGGCCCGCTCGATCTCGACTCGTGCGCCCTCGCTCTGAAAACGACGGGTCAGCTCGGCGGCCGAGCACGGCGAATCCACCAGACGAAGCACCATCCACGCCAGGCTCCCGGCCGGGATCGCGGCGCTCGCCTTCATGAGTTCAGCATACGCGTGCCTACCACCGCCCCGACGCCGCGCCCTCGAGACATCCGGCGTCCGAAACCGTCGTGCAGTGTCAGCACTCACCGCTGACGGCATCGATCAACACCGAGTGATTGCATGCATGCTCCGCGGACAGGGAATGTGCCGCTACCGTGTCGGCTCGGCGTAGACGCTTGACCGAAGTCACATGAACAAGGCGTGAAATCCGGCGTTCATGCGCCGTCTATCTTCGTTCCGGCTGCCGTACACCCCTTTGCTCGAAGACTGCGCCGCAACGCGCCGCCTGGCGCATGCGTGGTTCTCAGGAGGTCGAAGACGATGGCCCTTGACGCAGTGACTGGTTCGGGACGGACACGCTGGTCGATCACGCCCGATGCGTTGGCTTCCCTTCGTGCGGATGCCGAGCGCCTCGCGGATGACGCCATCCAGCGAGACGGGTATGTGACCGCCTACCTGACCGGCGAGGCGGATGCGCCGACCCTCGTGCCCAACGTCTACGGACAGGGTCTTCTTCGGCAGCTCCAGGGCGTTCGCTCGGCACTGGCGCGAGCATGGGTCGAGTCCGACGGGCAGCTGGCAGTCATCGGCCGCCGCGTGACGCTCCAATCTGGAGACGGTGCTCGAAGGTGCTACACCATCGTCATTCCGGGCCGGGGCGATCCAGCGAATGGGTGCGTAGCGGCCGATTCGCCCGTCGGCCATGCCGTGTACCGACGTCGGATTGGTGAGGAAGTCCAGGTCGAAGCACCCAACGGTTCCTGGACTGCCACGATCGTTGCCGTCGAATGATCGAGGAGTGAGCGGCTACGCCTTCGGCGTGTAGCGAGCGCTGGCGACGTCCAGTTGGCGAAGCAGCTCCAGCCTCGCTGCCTGCAGCAGGCCACGCATGACCAGCGCGTCTTCGGCGCGTGCGGTATCGCGCTCGACCTCGGCGTTCACCGCACGACGGGCCCTGATGTAGGCCTGAATCGCGTCGTTGGCGGTGCGCGTGATGCGGTTCGTCGTGGATCGCAGCAGCCGGAGCTGCTCGGCGGGTTGGCGTTCGGACACGAGTCGCTGGTCGAGCTCCGACCCGAGCTCAGCGATCATCGAGCAGGCACGTTCCATGACCAGCAGCTCCGACGCACCGATGCGTCGAGCACGCGGTGCCTCCGAGAGTGGAGGCGAGGATGACATGGCCCAAGCCTAGCACGTGCGGCGCGACGAGCCTTTCAGGACCGATACGTCTCGCGGCCGCCGACCAGGGTCAGCACCGATCGAACGGCCGCCAGTCGTTCATCGGCTGCCAGCAGCGTCTGCAGGTCCGCGTCGAGGACGGCGAGGTCGGCCACGGCGTTGGGTCGCAGATGTCCCTCGTCGTCGCGGCCAAAGGCACGCGCGGGGCCGAGCGTGTACGCCGACAGGGCCGCGCTGAACGGCAGCGCCTGGTCGGCGTGCCAGTCATCGGTCTGGTGCGGGTAGCGCCGATGCACGGCGGCGAACATCCCCAGCCACGGGTCGGGTGGCTCGATGGGAGCATCGGATCCGAAGGCCAGGCGCGCGCCCGCACCGGCCAACGAGCGCCAGGGATAGGCCAGCTGCGTGCGATCGGCCCAGCAGGCTTCGAGGGTCGGGACGTCCGACGGGCAGTGCAGCGGCTGGAGGCTGGCGGTGATGTCGAGTGCCGCGAACCGCTCGCGGTCGGTCGGACGAGCCAACTGGACGTGCTCGATCCGGTGCGGCGGCAGGCCGGCAGGCCGCGTGCCTGCCCGCTCGAAGGCGTCGAGCACCTCGGCCAGCGCGCGATCGCCGATGGCGTGGACGGCGAGGGCGATATCGCTCGACGTCGCGTCGGCCAGCAGGCGGTCGAGCTCGTCGGGCGTCACGCGCAGGATGCCGCGATCACCGGCGCCGCAGGTGTAGGGCTCGAACAGCGCGGCCGTGCGCGAGCCGAGCGCCCCGTCCGCATGCAGCTTGGCCCAGCCCACCCGCCGCGTCGCATCGAGGACCGCCGTCGTGTGCAGGCCCAGGGTCCTGGCGGCGCCGATTGCCTGCCACGGGAGATCGATCGTCAGCCGCAGCCGGCCGTCGATGACCGCCTCGGCGAGGTTCGAGAACGAATCGCCCAGCGCCGCGTAGCGACCGATCCCGTTGTCGGCGTTGTAGTCGCCGGCATCGGTGGCGCCGGTGATGCCGTAGGCAGCCAGCTCGGTGACCTGTTCGTCGAGCGGCTCGCCCAGATTCGCACCGGACAGCTGCACGGCCACGGCCTGGACAGCGTCCATCGCCCGCTCCCGCAGCACGCCGTTGACGCGGCCGCGCTGGTCGCGTTCGAAGCGGCCACCGGCCGGCTCGGGCGCGTCTGCGGCGACGCGCGCCATCCGCAGCGCCGCGCTCGATGCCCACAGTGAGTGCCCGTCGTGGGCCGTCAGCAGTGCCGGCCGATCCCCCACCGCCGCCTCCAGGCGGTCGAGGTCCGACTGGTCGAGGCTCGCCTCCGGCCAGCCGCGGCCCATGACCCAGGCGCCGGACGGCAAGGCGGCGGCGCCCGCAGCCACGCGGCCGACGAGCTCGTCATACGAGGCCACGTCGGCCAGCTGCACGCCGCGCCGGGCGCGGGCCATCCCGACCAGGTGCAGGTGGAAGTCATGTAGGCCGGGGACCACCGCCGCGTCCCCGGCGTCGATCACGCGCGCGTCACGGGCGCCGTCCAGCACCTCGTCGCGACGGCCGCTGGCGACCACGCGGTCACCGGCGATCGCCACCGCCTCGGCGGTCTCGATCCGGTCGGGATGCGCGGCCACGACCACCTGGCCCAGGATGACGAGCGTGGGACGAGGGGTCACGGCCGCGGCCGCATCGGTCTGGGAGTCTTGGCGAAGCGGATGGTGCGCGGGCCGAAGGCGATGAGCACCAGCGCGGCCGGCACGACCAGCAGCCAGTGCGACAGGAAGAGCGAGCCGCGGGTGGCGCGACCCAGCAGGGTCAGGCCGCGTGCACCGTCGGCGGCAAGCCCGGCAAGCGCCAGCAGGAAGGTGCCCAGGCCGTAGCCCACGAACAGCGAGACCGGAACCGTCCAGTCGGCCGGCTGCGGCAGCGGGATGCTGACCAATCCTGCGGCGATGGTCGTCACGAACAGCGGCGGCAGCACGAACTCGCCGACGAACGCCAGGAAGTCGAGCTTGCGGCTGAGTGGCAACCGGCTGGCGACCAGCGGCGGGCCGTGCTGCATCAGGCGTCGCAGGCTGCCCTCCGCCCAGCGCATGCGCTGCCGCCACAGTGCGGGCAATGACTCGACGGCCTGTTCCGCCACGCTGACCTCGGGCGCCAGCGTGATATGGCCGCCCTCGCACACCAGGCGCGTCGACAGCTCGAGGTCCTCGGTCAGCGCGGTCGGGCTCCAGCCGCCGGCCGCCTCCAGCGCCGAACGCCGCACGAACATCCCGTTGCCGCGCAGCTCGGCGGTGCCGTCGGTCGCCCAGCGGCCGCACTGGCTGGCGAGATCCATCAGCTGCTCATCGTCCTGCGCACCGGGCAGCCAGCCGGCACCGGCATTCAGTTCGCGGCGCTGGACCTGCAGCCCGACCGCCTCTCGATCGCGCGTCCAGGCCCGCATCGCGAGCCTGAGAAAATCAGGCGCCACCCGGCTGTCGGCGTCGAGGACGGCGAAGGCGTCGCCGCGCACGTACGGCTCGGCGAAGGCCAGCACCGCTCCCTTGGTGTGCGGCCCGTCGGCCGCCTCGCGGCGGACGACCTGAACCGTCGACCATTCGCCGGCCAGGTGCCGCACGAGGTCGCCGGTGCCGTCGGTCGAGCCATCATCGACCACCAGCACGTCGAAGCGCGGCTCGCCGCCGGCGTGGTAGTCCTGCCGATGCAGGTCGGCCACCAGCTCGCCGATCACGGTTGCCTCATCGCGCGCCGGCACGACCACGGTGACCCAGGCCAAGATCTCGGCCACGCCGGTCACGGTGGCGGGACCTGACCGCGCATCGCGGAGCGCACGGCGGATGGTTCGCCAGCCGGTCCAGGCGAGATAGCCGACGTAGACGATCGACAGGGCGATCGCCGCCTGCATGACCCTCGCCACCAGCGTGAACGAGATCGCCAGCCAGGCCAGCACGGCGGATGCGAGCAGCACTCCCCCGGCGAGCAGCCTACTCGCCATCGGGCGCGAGCGACGCGTCGACGCGTTGCGTGCGACGTCGCCGGCGATAGCCGCCGGTCGGTGGCCGCTGCACATCGTGCGCGTGCAGTCCGGCGGTCGCGTTGTGACGCCACGAGCGCGAGCCCGCGGCGAGCGTGGCCACGCCCAGCAGCGCCATCACCACCGGGATCCCGGCCCCCGGGAAGATGATGTTGAGGATGTCCGCCGCGGCCGGCGCGATGATCACCGGCAGGAACGACGCGATGCTGAGCAGCGTGTTGAGGATGCCGAAGATGCGACCGCGCACGTCGGCCGGCAGCTCCTCCTGCAACGCGGTCTGCGACGGAATGGCCACGAACGCGTACTCCACGCCGGCGGTGAGGGCGATGACGACCACCACCGCGATGATCGACACGATCGGGCTGAGGACCTGCGGCAGGTTGTCGGTGATCGGGTGGACGGCCGGGGCCACGAAGCCGGTGATCGGCTTGACGATGGCGAGGGCGATGAGCGTGATGCCCATCGCCAGCAGGCCGATGTCGATGATCAGCCGCTTCGGCACGCGCTTCGCGTAGCCGTTCA
This sequence comes from Steroidobacteraceae bacterium, assembly GCA_025935615.1. Taxonomy (GTDB): domain Bacteria; phylum Chloroflexota; class Limnocylindria; order QHBO01; family QHBO01; genus JAICUY01. Next base: position 13,461 of record JAICUY010000023.1, on the reverse strand, counting down.
GGAAGAGGATGCCGATCACGGCACCCAGCCCGGCCGGTCCCATGATGAAGAAGAAATCCTTCGGCTGGAGGCGCAGGATCTCGGTCGCGAATCCCGGACCGACGGCGCCCATGACCCCGATCAGCGACGCGGCGATGCCGAGGTACGTCAGCGACCAGGCGATCTGGCGGTGTCCGCGCACGAAGCCGATCCCCTCGCTGAGCTGCTCGACCAGGGCGCGCGCCGCGCGCTGCGCCTCCGCGCCGGTCGCGCCGTGCCGCTCGGGCGGAACGGCGGGCAGCGGGATGATGGCCGCCGCCGCCAGGCCGAACATGACAGCCACCACCACGAAGACCGCCGTCGGGCCAGCGACGTTGAGCAGCAGCGCTCCCAGGAAGCCGAAGCCGATGGCGAAGGTTGCGTTGATGGTCAGCACGAAGATCGAGTTGGCGGCCATGAGGTGCCGGCGCTCGACGATGCGCGGCAGCGCGGTCAGCTCAGCCGGGGCGAAGAAGGCGGTCACCGTCGCGATGCCGAGGTTGATCAGCAGGATCAGCGGCACGTTGCCGCCGACGAGGATGAACAGCACGGTGCCGCCGGCGCGCAGCAGGTTGGAGGCGAGCATGATCAGCCGTGCGTCGCTGCGCTCGACGATGACGCCGGCGATCGCCGAGAAGATGACTGCCGGGATGAGGAAGGTCAGGATCAGCAGCGCGTTGGCGGTGTTCGACCCGGTCGAGCCGTAGACGACCGCGATCAGCGCGGCCAGCACCATGTTGCTGGCGAGCTGGCTGAGCACCTGGGCCGACCACAGCACGACGAAGCCGCGGTTGCGGAAGACGGTGCCGGCGTCCGAAAGATCGGCGCCGGTCGTGTCCGGCGGGAGCTCCGGGTTGATCATCGGTTCAGCCCCGCGCCGGTCGGTCATCCTGCCGGCTCGGGGCCGCGCGACAGGTAGCCGGTGAAGCGCCGTTCGACGGTCAGGCGGTCGATCAGGACCCGGTGGCCGCAGCCGTCACAGACCAGACCGATATCGGCCCCGAGGCGCACGACCTCCCAGGCATGGCTGCCACACGGATGCGGTTTGCGCAGGGTGATGCGGTCGCCGATACGGAGCTCGACGAACGCCACCGTCACCCGCCTTCCTCGCGGCCGGTGACGCCGGTGAAGTTGAAGCCGCGAATCTGCAGCGCCGGCACGCGGGCGGTGATGCCCGAGTACTCGGCTTCCACCAGCCGTGTCTGCGACGAGATGGCCTCGATGCGGCTGAATGCCTCGGGAATCGACTGCGTGAAGCGGAAGTTGCGCAGGGGTCGCACGATCCGCCCATTCTCGATCAGGAATGTTCCGTCCTTGGTCATCCCGGTCAGGATCGCCTTCTTGGGATGAACGATGTTGACGTAGTGGAAGCGCGTGACCCAGATGCCGCGCTCGGTATTCGCCAGCATGGCGTCCTTGCTGCTCGAGCCCGGGGCCATGAACAGGTTCCAGCTGATGGGGCCCCACGTGTTCGGCGACGGCAGCGCGTGCCCGGTGGAGGTCGTGCCGGCGCGACGGGCGGTGGCGGCGTCGTGGACGACGCCGGTGGCCACGCCATCGGTCACCAGGTCGACGCGACGCTTGCTGACGCCCTCGTAGTCGATGGTCGACGGCAGGCCGCGCGGGTCGTTGCCGTCGTCCCAGATGGTGACGTTGTCGCCCATCACACGCTCGCCGAGCTCCATGAACGAGCGGCCTTCCTGCACGGCGAGGGCCGAGAACCCGTCGAACGAGAGGTACTCCAGGATGGTGGCGACGGCGTATTCCTCCAGGATGACGTCGTACTCGCCCGGCTCCAGCTCACCGGCGTCGGCGGATCGCAGGGCTTTGTCGGCCGCATCCTCCCCCACGCCGCTGGCATCGATGGCACCCACATCGGTCCGGGTGGACTGCGCATAGCCCGATGCGCCCCCCTCGCCCATCATCACCGTCACCAGCTTGGCCTGGGTGGTGGTGTGCGCGCCGGCGACGCCGCTGGTGTTGGCGACGGCCAGCGTCGAGGTCTCGGTCGAGAAGGCGCCGCTGACCTCGAGATCGGCCGCCTCTCCGGCGGCGATCACCGATCGGGCGCCGGCCGCGCGCAGCTCGGGATCGGCCTTGGCGGTGGCGGCGACGTAGCCGAGCGACGGGTCCGGTTGTCCGTTGCGCCCGGGCAGCGCGGCCTGGTCCGGGTTCGGCGCGGCATGGTCGCGGATGGCGGCGGCCTGCCCGATGACCCGCTGCAGCCCATCGTCGTCAAGCCGGTTGGTCGAAGCCACGCCGGTGCGCTCGCCATCGATCAGGCGCAGGCGGAGCGACGCATCGTGGTCGGTCACGTTCTGGTGGATGCGCGAGTTGGCGAAGCGAGTCAGCGCCCGGTCGCGCGCCGTGTAGAGCGCCTCGGCCTGGCCGCCGCGCACCATGCCCAGGACGCGCTGCAGCAGCGCCTGGACGGCGTCGTGATCGTGGATCTCGCCTACCATCGGCCGACTCCCACCTGGACGTCACGGAAACGCGCCGGCGCTGCGCCGTGGCCGACGTGGCCGGTCTGGATCGGCTCACCCTTGCCGCAGTTGGGGACGCCCCAGATGACGTATTCGTCGGGGCCGCAGATCGCATCGCAGCTGCCCCAGAACTGGGGCGTGATACCGGTGTAGGTGGGATTGCGCACCATCTGCGTGCGCTTCCCGTTCCGGATCAGCCACCCGATCTGGGTGCCGAACTGGAAGTTCAGGCGTCGGTCGTCGATGCTCCAGCTCTTGTTGGTGCTGATCAGCAGCCCGTCGCGCGTATCGGCCACCAGGTCCTCCAGGCTGCCGGCATCGCCCGGCCGCAGGTTGATGTTCGTCATGCGGATGAGCGGGATGCGGTCCCAGCTCCAGGCGCGTGAGCTGCCCATGCTGCTGCGACCGATGACCGGTGCCGTCTCGCGGCTGGTCAGGTAGCCGACGAAGCGGCCGGCCGACACGATCGGCACGTTCTGCGCCGGCACCCCCTCGTCGTCATAGCCGAAGGTGCCGAGGCCGCCGGGCGCGGTCGCATCGGCATCGATGTTGACCAGCTCGCTGCCGTACTGCAGCGCCCCCAGCTTGTCGAGGGTCAGGAAGCTGGTGCCCGCGAAGCTGGCCTCGTAGCCGAGGACGCGGTCGAGCTCGATGGGGTGACCGCACGACTCGTGGATCTGGAGCCCGACCTGGCTGGCGTCGATGATCAGGGTCATGCGACCGGATGGACACTGCGGCGCGTCCAGCAGCGCGACTGCCTCCTCGGCGATCTGCTCGGCGTGGCCGGCGAGATCCATGGCCCGCACCGCCTCGAAGCCGCCGGTCACCACCTGGCCGCCCGACGAGTTCGGGTAGCTTCGCGACTGCGACTCGCTGGCGTTGACCGCCGTGGCGTCGATCCCAGCACCCGCCTCCACGATCTCCTGCTCGACCCGCGCGCCCTGGGTGGAGGCGAAGGTCTTGCGCTCGCGGCCGCACTCGATGCTCGACTGGCGAACGTTGATGCCGTCGACGCGCGCCATGGCCGCATCGGCCTCGAACAGGAGGCGCAGCTTCTCGTCGAGCGAGACGCTGAAGGGATCCTCCTGGTGCGGGGTCACGTAGCGGCCAACCTGGGGTGGCGTCTCATCGAGGACCACCGGGTCGCCGCCGGCGAGGCCGCTGGCTCGCGCCACCGCGGCCGCCTGCCGGGTGACGCGCTCGATCTCCTCCGGTTCCAGCAGGGCGCTGGCAGAGAAGCCCCACGCCCCGTCGACCAGGACCCGGACGCCGAAACCCTCCGAATGATCCGAGTTGGCGGCCTCCAGCGCGCCGTTCTTGACGGTCAGCGACTCCGCCTCGCGTTCGACGATGCGGATGTCGGCATAGGCGGCGCCCGCGCGTTCCGCGGCATCGAGGGCGCGCTGGATGAGGTCGTTCACCCCCTCACTCTATCGGGCGCGCGACGGTCGGCGCGAGGTCGAGCCGCGTGGCGGGCACCCGCAGGGTGGTCGCATCGACCGCCGTGTGCTGCTCGACCTCGATCCGCGCGGCCACGAACTGCTCGAGCTGAGCGATGATGCCGCCGGGCCGCTCGAGCGCGGCCAGCAGGCCGTCGGGGCTGCCGATGGCGGTGATCGTGAAGGCAGATCCGATCTCGACGCCGTCGATCTCGATGGCGCGCGGACCCTGGACCGCCACCGAGCGCGCCGTCACGCGCACCTCGTTGACCGCAATCGCCTCGGCCGATGCGTTTCGCAGTTCGTTGATCAGGTCGTTGACGGCAATCGCGTCGAGCGATCCCTCGACGTGGACCACGATCCCCTGCCCCTCCACCGGCGCGAGGCCGGCGAATGCGGTGATGCGGCGCAAATCCTCTCGCTGCAACGTGAGCGTGGACTGGCCCTGCGATTCGCCCTGCCGGTAGGAGCGCAGCTGCTCATTCAGGTTGGCGAGGCCGACGCTCAGCTCCTGGTTGCGGGCCGTGAGCTGGTCGATCAGCGTCGAGAGCTCGGAGGGTGACAACGTCGACAGCTCGCGCGGGCGCGCCTGCGACCGCAGCTGGCCAACCAGCAGCAGGCCGATGAGCAGCGCCACCGCGAACAGGCTGATGCGCGCCGTGCGGCCGCTCACGGCAGGCTCCCGGCGCGCTCGGAGGGCACGCCCCACCGAAACGCCGTATTGCCGACGAATGCCGGCAGCCGGAGCTGGTCGGCAGGAGCCGAGGCGAACTCGAGGCCGAAGCTGGTGATGCGCTGTCCGACTCTTCCCACGTAGGCGGGATGGTCCAGGAAGCGTTCCATCAGCCCGCTCGGCCCGATGGCCTCGATGCGGAACACCGGCGACAGGAAGGCGCTGTTGACCAGGATCGACGAGCCGACGCCGTAGATCGATGACGTGGCGGCCAGGCGCTCCCCGTTGATGGAGATCGCCTCTGCGCCCGATCCCCACAGGGCGGTCACGATGTCGCGCAGGTCGTCGACCAGCACGATGTAGTTGGACGGGTTGTCGCCCGCCGGCACGACCCGCTTCGAGTCGGCGATCTCGATCACCACCCCCGGGCCGCTCACCGGGGTCAGCGCGGCGGCCAGTCGGGCGGCGTCGAGCTCCCGCTGCATCTGCTCTCGGATCGACTGCGATCCCGCCGCCTTGGTCTGGAACTCCTGCACCTGGCTCTCGGCAGCGGCAAGCTCGCTGCGCAGCTGCTTCTGCCGGCTCTCGAGCGCCGATACCTGGCGTGACAGGACCTCCTGCGCCGAGGTCGTGAACTCCTGGCGACCGAGCGAGCCGTTCCATTGCGCCGCGGCGACGAAGCCCACGACCGTCAGCGCCGCGGCGAGACTGACGGCGCGCGCCGGCCGCAGCCGGATTCGCTGGCCGATCGCCCCAGGTCGCAGCTGCGTCGTCCGCATCAGCCTCCCCTTCGCGCCGAGCTCGCCGCGCGCCACACCGCCCAGGCAACGATGACGACGCCCGCCGCGATCAGCACCAGCAGCAGCCAGGCGGGCGTGGCATCGGTCGCGGGCGTCGGCGAGCCATCGGCCGGCGCGGCGGTGGGACCACCGCCTGGACCAGGCGCGCCGGACGCGCCAGGCTCGCTCGGCGTGCGCACGATCGACGGCAGCAGCGGATCGGGCGCCACCGGCCGCGGCTGCGCGGCGCCGAACGAGTCGAAGTAGTCGCGGTAGAGCTGCTCGGCCGGCTCGCCGGTCGCCTGGCGCAGCGCCTGCGCATCGGTCCGTCCATCCCGATAGGCCGAAGCCAGGCGGGCCATGGCGCCGCGACCGTGCTGGGACAGGATCATGTCGATCATGGTCGCACCCTCGGCATACGCCAGCCGCGCCGACGTGTCGTCGATCGGGAACTGCTCATCGATGGCCGGGAAGGCCAGGAGGCCGGAGCCCGCCATCGAGGCCACCAGCGGCCGCTGGTCGGCGGCGCTCTGCTGCTCGGACCAGGTCGCGAAGCCCTCGTTCAACCAGCGTGCCGGGCGGTGATACGGGTTGTCCGTGGCATCCGCGAAGACCACGTGCGTCACCTCGTGCGTCACGACACTGTCGAGGTACGACTGCGGATTGCCCTCGAGATACATGAACACCGTGCGCAGCTCGGGATAGGCGGCGGCGCCGGTCCATTCGCGAGCGCCGGGTCCGAGCGCGCCGAAGAACTGGTCGCGATCGCGGTAGACGAAGATGTCGACCGGCGCGTTCAGCGCATGACCCAGGATTCCCTCCGCGCGCTGCGCCGCGCCGGCCGCCAGATCGCCGAAGTGGCGCGCCTGGTCCTCGGCGCCACCTACCCAGTGCAGCACCGTATCGCCGACCGTCGCGGTCCCCCAACCGAGGCCGGCCCGATCGTCGTCGTACAGCAGCTCCGCCTCCGGACTGGTCACCACCCGGTCGCCGATCGTCGCCCTCCAGCGGTACCCGATGCTGGTGTTGGGCGTGACGTAGTCCTGGTTGGCGTCCCAGCGGTAGGTTGCGCTGTCGCCCGATGCGGTGACCGGAGCGACGAAGGTGGCATCGGTCCCTTCGAAGTCGAGCAGAAGCTCGAGATCGGTTGGTGCGCCACCGGAGAGCTGCACGCTGAACGTCATGTCGCGACCGTAGGTCGCATCGGCCCGCATGGCGCCGAAGCCCGAGAACGCGTCGACCGACGGCGGTGCGCCGAAGCTCGCGAGAAGCATGGCGGCGATCGCCAGCAGGCGAGCCACGCGGCTCAGGTGTCCCACGAGAGCCTCCCGAAGTCGAGCAGCCCCGTGGTCAGGCTGCCCAGGCCACGCAACCCCGCCGCGGTCAGCCACCACGTCTCGCCGTACGACCACGGAATGACCGGCGCCTGCTCTGTGACCCGGTTCTCCACGGCGGCATACGCACGCGCCGCCTCGGACGGGTCGTCGCCGGAGGCCGCAGCTTCGAGCAGCTTGACGAATCGGTCGTCCTGCCAGCGGCCGTAGTTGCTGGCGGCGTCGGGAAGGAGCAGCAGCGAGTACAGAGCGTAGGGCGACGGGTAGTCGGCGATCCAGTTGATGGTGAAGATCTGCGGAGGGTCGCGTTCCAGCGTCGGCAGGTAGTCGGCGAAGTCCATCGTCTCGAGGCTGATGTCGACGCCGAGGTCGGTCTCCCAGGTCGCCGCCGCAGGCCCGGCGTCCAGGCCCGAAGCGTTGAGCACGATCGAACCCAGCTTCGAGCGGTCGGCGTAGCCAGCCTCGTCGAGCAGCCGTCGGGCTTCGGCCAGGTTGGAGGCAGCTTCAATCGGAAAGCCCTCCGGCTGCAGCGCCGGCGGCACGATGCTGGTCGCCGCCACCCCGGCGCTGCCCAGCGACAGCTCGACCAGGCGCCGCCGGTCGAGTGCCAGCTCAAACGCGCGGCGCACCCGGGCATCGTTGAAGGGCGGACGGCTGGTGTCGAAGCCGAAGTACTGGACGTCGAGCGCGGCCGCCTTGTGCAGGTGCGGTCCCAGGCGCTGGTCGTACGCGATCCAGCCTGCGTCCGCAGGCGACACGCCGGTGAGATCGAGCTTGTCTTCGGAGAAGGCCGTGACCGCGTCGCCGTCGAGATCCGTCAGCCAGCGAACCCGCTGGATGGGCGGCGCGCCGGTCACGTAGTTCGGGTTCGCGGCCAGCAGCAGGTCGGATCCGTCACGGCCGTCCACGACATACGGACCGGACCCAACGAAACGGTCAGCCGTCTGCCACCCCTGGGAGGCGTCCGCCGTGCGCGGGACGACGAACGTGGCAGGGGTCGCGGTGATCGAGGTGAAGTAGCTGGCCGGGTGGCGCAGCGAAACGACCAGCGTGCGCGCGTCGGTTGCCTGCAACCCAACGTCGTCCTCCGAACCGCCGGCCAGGCGCTCGCGCGCGCCGCTGACGATGCTCAGCACGTCCGGCGCGGTGGCGTGGGTGGCGGGATCCAGCAGCCGCAGCCACGAGCGCCGCACATCGTTCGCATCGAGCCGGCTGCCGTCCGAGAAGCGCAGCCCATCGGCCAGGTGAAAGGTATAGGTCCGGCCGTCCTGGCTGACGTCCCACGAGCTGGCCAGCGACGGATACACCTCGCCGTTCTCGTCGAGGCGGGTCAATCCGGCATACAGCTGCAGCAGCAGCTGGACGTCCCCGGCGTCGGCGATGAAGGCAGGGTCCAGCGTCTTGATCTCGCCGCCCAGATAGCGCAGCTCCCCTCCCGCGGCGCGGGTCGACGACACCGGTGCTGAGCCGCTCACCGCGACCAGCAGCAGTCCGACGATCAGGATCAGCAGCCGGCGAGGCAGGCCTCTCCCCCTCAGCTGGCGGTGCACGGCCGGTAGTATACGAGCGCGATGCACCCAGTCCACGAGCACCGCTTTCGGCCGCAGCCGGCCGGATCGCTGACCCTCCGCCAGTTCGTCGAATCGCTTCGACGCTGGACGCCCGAAATGCGGCAGGTTGCCCAGATCGCGCTCACCCGCAGCGAGTCGGAGCGGCGCGGCTACCTCCAGGGGTTCCATGCCCGGCATCACGAGCGCGAGCCGCAGGCGATCGATTCGTTTGTACGCTGGGCGTACTCCGACCCACGGCTGGATCATGTCCCGGCGCTGCTCGCCGAGCTCCACCGTCCGGAGAGCGACTACGCCGGCGCGCTCCACCACGAAGCCGACGTGCTGGTGCGCATGCGCGCCGAGGGCAAGAACGGGGTGCAGCGCGTCCACGACTACCTCGCCCTGCTCGAGATCGAGGGCAGCGAACAGGTGCGCACCGCGATTGCCAGACTGCTGCCGCCTGGCACGCCGGACGCGGCGGTGACCGCCACCATCCGGCAGATGCGGCGCCGCTGGCTCGAGCTCTACGGCGACGACCCGTTCTTCGCCGAGTAGACCATCTCGCGCAGCCGCGTGGCGTCGCGCGGCGCGTGGCCACCGACATCGTTGTTGAAGTAGACCCAGCAGGGCACGTCGGCTGCCGACCACTCGACCAGCCGGTCCGCCCAGGTCCGCAGCGTCTCCTCGGCATATCGACCCCCGTACCCGCCGGTCGAGCCGTGAAAGCGCATGTAGGCGAACGGCCCGATCCGCTCGACCGGAGCCGTCGAGCCACGCATGTCGTGCAGGCACAGCGTCACGTCATGCTCACGCAGCAACGCGAACACCGACGGGTCGTACCAGGTCGCGTCCCGGAACTCGACGGCCTGGGCGCGGTCCGCCGGAAGCGTCTCCAGGAACACACGCAGCCGATCGAGGTCGCGGTGCCAGCGCGGCGGCAGCTGATAGATGACGGGTCCCAGCCGATCGCCGAGGCGCGCCGCGCGCGACCAGAACAGGGCGAGGGCATCGGCCGGGTCACGCAGCTTGCGCAGGTGGGTCAGGTAGCGGGAGGCCTTGACGGCGAACCGGAAGCCCATCGGTGCTCGGCGCTGCCAGGCGGCGAACGCATCGGCCGACGGCAGGCGGTAGAAGCTGTTGTTGACCTCGACCGTGTCGAAGCGCTGCGCGTAGAACTCGAGCCAGTGCTGCTGCGGCAGGTCGGCCGGATAGAAGTCACCCTTCCAATGGCGGTACTGCCAGCCTGAACAACCGATGCGGACCGCTGCCGCCACGAGGCCGGCCCGGTGCTACTCGGCGCCGCGCAGCACCCGGCGCAGGCGAAGCAGCGAGCCGAGATACAGCACGACTCCGATCACGCCCAGTGCGCCGAGCATCCATGCGTCGCCAATGCCGCCACGCAGCATCGACTCCTGGAGTGTGTCGATGCCATGCGTCACCGGCAGCACGTAGGCGAGGTAGCGCACCGGCTGGATGAATTCCTCGACCGGAAGCACGAACCCCGAGAAGAAGACCGATGCCAGCAGCACCAGCATCGACAGCTGCACCGCCTGCCGTTCGGAGTCCGAGATCAGCGAGATGAGCAGCCCGACGCCGAGCGAGGCGAAGCTGAGCAGCAGCACGATGGCCGCAAACGGCAGCAGGCCGCCGAGCATCGGAACCCCGAGCACGAAGACCAGCAGCGCCGCCACCACCGCCGAGATGACCAGGCTGAAGACGGCGTAGGCCAGGTACTTGCCGATCAGCAGCTCCATCGAGTTGAGCGGCGAGACGCGGAACCGATCCATCTGCCCGCCCAGCCGTTCCCGCACCATCGACAGCGCCGTCAGCGTCACGGCCAGGTGCTGGAGGACGAGGGCGAAGACGGCCGGCCCGAAGAAGTCGAGCACGTCGGGCTTGCTCGGGGCGACGTTCTGGGTCTCGGCCTTGGTGGGCTCGGCGATCACCTCGGGCGGCACCTGCTTGACCTCGGCCCCTTCGGCGGCTGCGGCCTGGAAGCCCTGCTTGGCGGCCTCGCGGATGATCTCCGCATTCAGCTCGTGGATCAGTGCTCCGACCGCCACCTGGGCCAGGCCGTCGGCGACCGGATCGATCTCGTTCCACGAGACGTGCACCGCCGATTGCTTGCCGGCCTGGAGCTGTTCGGCGGCATTGGGTGGGGCGGCGACCACGAAATCGATTTCACGGTTTCGCAGCCGCTGGAGAGCCGCGTCCTCGTCGTGGCTGACACGCACGATCCGAAGCCGTCCTTCGGTCAGCTGCTCGTAGTAGCCCGGATCGGTCGGCAGGTTGGAATCGGTCGGGGTGACCACCTCGGTCACGAACGGATCGCGGTAGCCGCGGTAGCCGATGCCGAAGATGGCCATGATCAGGAACGGGCCCAGGATCAGGCTGGCAAGCGCTCCCGGCCGACGAACGGCCTCGCGAAGCTCCTTGCCGATGAACGAGCTGATGCGCGTGAGACTCTTCAGCATCTGATCACCGTCCGCTCGCCTGGTCTGGCTGGTCCGACCCGGTCCCGTTCTTCTCGCTGTCCTTCACGAGCACCGCGAAGGCGTCGTCATAGCTCGGCTGGTACTCCTCGACCGATGCGACCGCGATCCCCTGCCGGCGCAGTGCCTCCACGATGGCCGGCGAAGCCGTGCCCGCGTCATCGGTCACGACGGTCAGGCTGCGCGGCGAGTCCTGCCGAACCATCGTCAGATGGGCGACATCGGCGAGCATCTGCGGCTCGACCGTGCGCTCGGTGTGCACGCGGAGCACGTCGCCGCCGAACGCGCGCCGCCGCAGCGCCTCCGGCTCGTCGATCGCCACCAGGCGTCCCTTGGCCAGCAGCACGATCTCGTCACAATGCTCGGCGTCGCTGACGTACTGGGTGGTGACCAGCAGGGTCCGCCCCTCGTCCCGGAGGGCGCGCAGCGAGTTCCAGATCGAGAGGCGCAGCACCGGGTCGATGCCGGCCGTCGGCTCATCGAGGAACAGGACCTGTGGATCGTGGACGAGCGCGCAGGCGAGCTCCAGGCGACGCTGCATGCCACCCGACAGGTTCCGGGCCAGGCGGTCGCGAGCGTCCCACAGGTCGACCGTCTCGAGAGCGCGCCGGATGATCCGGCTGCGGCGCCAGAAGTAGACCCCGAACAGACCCGCCACGAAGTTGAGGTTCTCGCTGGCGGTCAGGTCGTCATACAGCGAGAAGAGCTGCGGCATGTAGGCGATCGCCTCGCGCGCGCGTCGACTGAAGCGGCGCGGATCCTCGTTCAGGACCCGGATCTCCCCGAAGCTGGGCTGCAGCGTGCCGGTCGCCATGCGCACCGTCGTGGTCTTGCCCGAGCCCGACGGCCCGATCATGCCCAGCATCATGCCGCGTCCGAGCGACAGGCTCAGGTCGTCGACCGCGGTGAGGCCGTTGAAGCGGCGAGTGACGTTGCGCAGCTCGATGATCGGTCGCTCAGCGGCCGATGGGCTGCTCGGTGGAGTCATGCAGCATCCCCAATGGCAAGCGGCATGCCGCGGGCACGCGGGTTGCTTGCCCGTCCGGCATGCGACCGATCTGGAAAGGGGCCATCAGCTTCGGCCTGGTGACGATCCCGGTGAAGCTGTATGCCGCGACCGAGGAGAAGGACATCCGCTTCCACCTGCTCCACAAGGAGGACGGCGGGCGGATCGAGATGAAGCGCGTCTGCACCGTCGACGGCAAGGAGGTCGCCTGGGACGACCTGGTGCGCGGCTACGAGATCTCAAAGGGCGAGTACGTCATCCTGGATCCCGAGGAGATCGAAGAAGCAAAGCCCGAAAGCGCGACGACCATCGAAATCGGTGACTTCGTCAAGCTCGAGGAGATCGACCCGATCTACTTCGAGAAGACCTACTACCTCGAACCGACCGATGTCGGAGCCAAGCCGTACGCGCTGCTTCGCCGCGCGCTCGACGAGAGCGGGCGCGTCGCCGTTGCTCGCGTCGTGATCCGCACCAAGGAGCGGCTGGCGACCATGCGGACCTACGAGGACACGCTCGTACTCGAGACGATGTTCTGGCCCGATGAGATCCGCTCGACCGGAGCCCTCGACCTCCCCGAGGGCAAGGAGGCATCGGTCAGATCGAAGGAGCTGCAGATGGCCGAGTCGCTGGTCGAGAGCCTGTCCGACCGATTCAAGCCGGAGGACTACAAGGACGAATACCGCATCGCACTGCAGGAGCTCATCGAGCAGAAGATGAAGGGCGAGAAGCGGGCTGCCAGGCGGCGCAAGCCCGAGCCGAAGGTCATCGACCTGATGGACGCGCTGCGGGCCAGCATCGAGGAGTCGCGCGGCGGCGAGAAGCGCGCGCCGGCCACGAAGAAGAAGGAGAGCGCGACCCGCAGCCGCCGCCGAAAGTCCCGAGCGGCCTAGCCTTCCGGCACGCGCCGTGCTTCGCGACACGCTATGGCCGCCTCAATCCTGGTCATCGACGACAACGAGGAGCTGCTGGCGCTGTACGACGCCGTGCTGCGCTACAACGGCTACGGCGTGACGACGCTGTCCGAGCCGCCGACCCTGGATGCCGTCCGTGCCGTCAGGCCCGATGCGGTCATCCTCGACCTCCACTTCGGCGGGCAGCAGTTCGAGGGCTGGGCGGTCCTGCAGCGCCTGCGGAACGATCCGGCACTCGTCCACCTGCCGGTGATCGTCTGCACCGCGGGCGAAGGCGAGGTGCGCGACGCCAGCGATCTCCTGCGCCGCCACAACGTGTGGGTGCTCCTCAAGCCGTTCGTGGTGACCGACCTTGAGCGCGTGCTGCGCGAGGCGCTCGACAGCGCTCCCATCGCTTCATTCGACGAGATGAGGAGTCCGTCGCCTCAGGAAGCCACCTAGGCCCACGGACCTCGGCGGATGCCTTAGTCGGGGTTCTCTCCCGCGCGCCGGACGTCATCGCCGCTGACATCGTTCCCGCGCCGATGGCCGCGCGGCCAGTCGTCATCTCGTCCCTGGACGCGTTCATCGGCGGCACCCACGCCCGTCGATTGGCTGTCCTCACCGGCGACCCGCTCGTCGTCGTCGCGGACTCCGCCGGGAATCGTCTCGGCCGCGAACTCCGGCTCGTGGCCGATGTAGGCGCCGGCGTCCGGCTCGCCAGGCGGCGTGTGCTGGGATTCCTTCGGACCTTGGTCGCGATCATTCATGCCGGGGTGGTTCCGCACGCCGCGTGC
>JAICUY010000007.1 GCA_025935615.1 Steroidobacteraceae bacterium | reverse complement strand
TCCTCGCCGTCGCGCAGCTCGAAGCTGAGCATCGCGCCGGGCAGCCGCATCTGGCGTTCGGCCAGCTCGTGCTGCGGATGGTCGGGTAGGCCTGGGTAGTGGACCCGCCTCACTTCCTCACGCGACCCGAGCCACTGCGCAACCAGGGCGGCGCTGGCACAGGCGCGCTCCATGCGTACCGCCAGGGTCCGGATGCCGCGCATGACCAGCCAGCAGTCGAAGGGACTGGGCACCGCTCCGGCCGCGTTCTGCGTGAAGCGCAGCCGCTCGGCGAGGTCATGGTCGCGCGTGGCGATCAGGCCGCCGATGACGTCGGAATGGCCGCCCAGATACTTCGTCGCGGAATGCAGCACGACGTCGGCGCCAAGCTCCAGGGGCCGCTGCAGGAAGGGCGTGGCGAAGGTGTTGTCGACCACCACGCGCGCCCCGGCGCTGGCCGCCAGGCGGGTCACGGCAGAGATGTCCACGACCTTGAGCAGCGGGTTGGTCGGCGTCTCGATCCACACCATGCGAGCCGGCACCGGATCGTTGAGCGCCGCGGCCAGGGCGTCGAGGTCCGAGAGGTCGACCGCATCGGTCTGGACGCCATAGCGCCGCCATACCCGATCCGCCAAACGCCAGGTTCCACCGTAGGCATCGTCGCTCATCAGCAGCCGGTCGCCCGGATCCAGCAGGTACAGCAGGTTCTGGGTGGCCGCCAGCCCCGAGGCATAGGCGATGCCGTGCGATCCGCGCTCAAGGACCGCGATCGCCTCCTCGAGCGCGCGGCGCGTCGGATTGTCGCTGCGCCCGTACTCGAAGCCGCTTCTGAGCTTGCCAACCTCGTCCTGTTTGAAGGTGGTGCTCATCTGAATGGCGGGCGATACGCCGCCAGTCAGCGGATCGGGCTCCGCGCCGGCGTGCACCGTGAGCGTCTCGAACTGGTCGGCCGCGGTCGGATCGGTCATTTGGCGCTCATTGTGGCATGCACCGTGCGCTCGTCCTGCCCAGGAGGTGGACCCATGACCGATGCGCGTCAGCCCGAGCGCGAGCCGCAGCCGAACGAGGCCGATGAACGGGCGCAAGCCGAACGGGAAGCGACCGGCGTGTCGCTCGACGACCCGATGCAAGGCTCTTCGTACGGGGCCTCGTCAGCCGAATCCGGCGGCAACTACGACCTCGCCGGTCCGACGACCGCCAACACCGAGGGCGAGGCCATGGACGCCGACGAGTCGACCTCCGAGGAACCCTCGCCAAGCTGACGGCCGCTAGATCACGTCGTCGAGGTCCTCCCCGCCGACTCCCTCCCAGGTCATGGTGCCGTCGAGCATCACGAAGGGATCCATGAGCAGCGGGTTGGGGTCAAGCGACTCGAGCATGGCCGTGATCTGGCCGATTGCGCGCGGCTGCGTGCCGGGGCCGAACGCCACCAGCTGGCCGCGCGACGGAACGGTGAACAGCTGGTCGCGGGCTCCGAAGATCCGGATCAGCTCGCTCTCGCCGGCCAGGACCAGGGACGAGGCCCAGCCGCTGGGCACACCGAGGGCGCGGAACAGGTGGCCCTGGTGCACGACCGACTGGACATCCCGGCGCGTGACGCTGGCCGCCACCTGGGCAAGGTGTGCAAACGCCGCCGCCTCGATCTGCTCGACCGATGCCTCCCAGCGCTGCGCCATGGAGCGGGTCACGCGTCCGAAGGCCGGCCCGAAGTCGATGCCGAAGCCGATCCCGCCACCCAGCCGCGTCTCGATGTTGATCATCGGATCGCCGCTGACACCTTCGCCGTAGCCGCGTTCGAACAGCGGGATCAGCCGCGGTGCGACCCAATCCCAGGTCAGCTCGCCCGGGACGTCCGCCAGGGCCGCCTCCACCTCGTCCAGCGACGGCGTGTACGACCCGTCGGACGCCTCCTGCTCCGGCGTCTGCACGAAGGTCATGGTGCGGTCGCCGGCGCGAATCAGGCGCGGCCTTCGGGACTTCGCCTTGCGGCGGTGCTTGCTCTCTGCCATGCGCCCCAGTATCCGCAGCGGCGCTTACCAGCCGCTTACCAGCGCCTTACCGGACGACCGCGCGGGATCCTGACGAGCACGAGCCACCCCCTCGCCCCATTCGTAACGACATCCGTTACGAATTGGCGGCCAGCGGCTTATCGCGTGCGCGGGAAGCCCAGGTCGACCGACGACGTCCCCGGATCGGGCCAGCGCGAGGTGACAACCTTGGCGCGCGTGTAGAACTGAACACCTTCGGGACCATACATGTGCAGGTCGCCGAACAGCGACTCGTTCCAGCCGCCGAAGCTGTAATACGCGACCGGCACCGGAATCGGCACGTTGACGCCGACCATGCCCGCCTCGACCTCGAACTGGAACTGCCGTGCCGCCCCGCCGTCGCGGGTGAAGATGGCGGTGCCGTTGCCGTAGGCGTTGTCGTTGATGAGCTTGACCGCATCGGTATAGGTCGGCACCCGGATGACCTCGAGCACCGGACCGAAGATCTCGTTGCGGTAGCACTCCATCTCGGGCGACACGTTGTCGAGCAGCGAGACGCCCAGGAAGAAGCCACCAGAGTCCTTGTCGTAGAGGACGTGCTGCCGACCGTCGGCGCGAACCTCCGCCCCCGCCTCGCGGCCCTTGTCGATGAACGACGTGACCCGGTCTCGGTGCTCGCGGGTGATGAGCGGCCCCATCTGCGAGCCATCCTGGTCGCCCGGCCCGATCTGCAGCTTCGGCAGCCGCTCCTCGATCGCCTCGACGAGCGGGTCGGCGACGGCGCCTACCGCGACTACCACCGAGATGGCCATGCAGCGCTCGCCCGCCGAGCCGTAGGCGGCGGAGACGGCCGCATCGGCCGCCATGGAGATATCCGCGTCAGGCAGGACGATCATGTGGTTCTTGGCGCCGCCGAGGGCCTGAACCCGCTTCCCGTTGGCGGTGCCTGTCTGGTAGACGTAGCGAGCGATCGGCGTCGAGCCGACGAAGCTGACGGCACGAACCTCGGGATGCTCCAGGATGCGGTCGACCGCTACCTTGTCGCCGTGGACGACGTTGAAGACGCCATCGGGCAGCCCCGCTTCCTTCATGAGCTCGGCCAGATAGACCGATGCGCTCGGATCCTTCTCCGATGGCTTCAGCACGAACGTGTTGCCGCACGCGATCGCATTGGCGAACATCCACATCGGCACCATGGCCGGGAAGTTGAACGGTGTGATGCCTGCCACCACGCCGAGTGGCTGGCGAATCTGGTACACGTCGATCCCGGTCGACGCCTGCTCGGTGAAGCCACCTTTCAGCAGGTGCGAAATGCCGGTCGCGAACTCGACGTTCTCCAGGCCGCGCGCCACCTCGCCCTGCGCGTCGCTGCGAACCTTGCCGTGCTCGGCGGTGAGGTGCGCGGCGATCTCGTCGCGATGCTCCTCGAACAGGTTGCGAATCCGGAACAGGATCTCGGTCCGGCGGCTGAGGCTCGTCGACCGCCAGCCCGGGAAGGCATCGGCCGCGGCCCTGACTGCGGCATCGACCTCCTCGACCGAGGCGAAGTCGACCTCGCGCGCAAGCTCGCCGGTTGCCGGGTTGTAGACCGGTCCATGACGTCCGCTGCTGCCCGCCGTCCGGCGTCCGTTGATCCAGTGATTGATCCGATCCAGGCCCGAGGCGGTGTGCTGGGCCGGGCGATCGGCAAGCTGCGTCATGGCGTCCTCAACCTCCGTGGGAAGGGCTCCATGGTACTCGTCGGACGGGATTTCGGCCCCGAGCCTGTTGGGCCAGGCGCGGGATGCTCAGCCCGGAAGGGCCACGCTCATCTGTCGGGCCTCGGCGGTGCGCACCGTCGTCGCCCACGCCGCGATCTCCGTCCGCCGGGCGACGCCCAGCTTCGCCAGGATGTGCTCCACGTGCGCGCTCACCGTCTTCGGCGAGACGACGAGCTCGGTCGCGATCTGCGCGTTGGTCAGGCCGTCCGCCACCAGCCGTGCCACCTCGAACTCGCGGGCGGTCAGCGGCCGCCAGGCGTCGTCTTCGCCACCGCGGCCGCGCCCTGCCTTCGCCACCTCGTCGGCATGCGCGCTGAGCGGAGCGCTGCCGATCTCGACGGCCCTGGCACGCACAGCGTCCAGCAACGCGGCCGCCTCCGTGTGGCGGTTCATGCGAAGCAGGCAATGCGCGAGATCGAGGCGAGCTGAGAGCGCCTCCCAGATCCGAGCACGCTCGTCCCAGCCACGGACGGCGCGTTCCAGCGCCTCGCGTGCCGCTGGCATCAACCCGGCCGTCAGCTGGACCAGGCCTTCGGCGTGAGCCAGGGCCGGCGTGGCGATCGGCTCCCAACCCGCCAGATACTCCCTGGCCTGCTGGAGCCACCGTTCCGCATCTTCGGTTCGGCGCGCCGCGACGAACGCCCGGGCTCCGGTGACCACGAACGGGATGAACAGCGCGCGCTCCTGCGCGGCGTGGGCGATCTGCCATCCCTGCTCACAGCGCTCGATGGCGGCAGCCAGACTGCCGGTCGCGAGCTCGACCTCGGCCAGTCCCCACAATGGCGTCAGGATGAATTGCACTTCACCGATGCGCTGGCCTGCGGCCAGCGACTCCTCGAGCCAGCGCCTGGCTTCCGAGTTCTGGCCACGACCCAGCGCCACCAGACCGATGACGTCCAGCGAGCCGATGACGCCGCGGCGACAGCCGCGATCGACCAGCTCCTGGCGCGCGCGCTCGTCGGCGGCCTCCCAGTGGCCGGCGGCCCAGTCGAGCACCGCGGTGGTGGTCGACATCATCTGCCGGCAATGTGACTGTTCGATCGCATCGGCGTACTGCTCCCCCTCGCGGATGGCCGCCTCCGCCGTGGCGGCGTCCATGATGCGGGCGGCCATGATCGCCAGGTTGCGGTAGCCGGTGACGCCGACCGACTCGTAGCCCGCATCGCGCGCTTCGCGCGCCGCGCGCAGACCGTCGGAGAGGCCGGTCTGGTATCGGCCCGCGGCGATGTCGATCCGGGCCAGCAGCAGGTCCGCCTCGAGGACGGCCTCCCGATCGCCCAACGATTCGGCAAGCTCGCGCGCCGCGATCGCCTCCCGCCGGCCGCCCTCGAAGTCGGAGGCCCAGAACAGATCGTTCGCGCGTACGCTCAGCAGATAGGCGCGAACACGCTCGCGTTCGGCCGTTTCCGGAAGCGCCTCGATCTCCTCGAAGGCCCGGTCGACGTAGGCGACGACCTCGTCGTGGGGCGCGCCATCGCGACCGGCGATGTTCGAGATCGCCAGGAGTTGACAGGCGGCCTCGAGCGGCATTCCCGCCTCGAGGTAGAGCTCCCGAGCACGTGCCGCCGCCACGCTGCACTCCTGGTTGCGCTCGATCGCCCCGGCCGCGTCGGCCAGCTGCTCATAGATGCGCCCGCGTTCGGCCACAGGAAGGTCGCCCGGCATGTTTGCGATCGCGCGTTGGTAGAGCTCGTACGCCTCCTGCCGCGCCGAGATGCGGCTCGCCTCCTCGGCCGCCTTCAGCGACGCCCGAAATGCCTGGGCGCGCAGCCCGGCTCGCTCGTAGTGGCGCGAGGCGTGGACGATGCTCGACGACTCGAGCGCCATCACGAACTCTGCCGCCTGGGCGTGGAACCGGCGCCGCTGCGACGGCGATACCGAGCTGTAGATGGCGTCGCGCAGCAGCTGGTGGCGGAAGTCGTAATAGCCGACGTCGATGTAGTCGAATGGCCGGAGGATCGCGGCGTCCACCAGCTCCTCGAGCATCGGCTCCAGCTCGGCCAGCGGCCGGTCCAGGATCCCGGCCAGCGCGTCCGGAGTGAAGCAGCGACCCACGACGGCGCCCGCGCGGGCGACCAACCGGGCATCAACCGACAGCCGGGTCAACCGAGCCAGCACTGCGTCGCCGATCGTGTCGGGGACGTGCGCGTCGCGAATCTTGGCGCCATCGGTCCGCGCCTCGTCGTCGAGGGCAGCCAAGAGCTCCTCGATGTGCAGCGGGATCCCATTCGTCCGCTCGTGGACGGCCTCGACCACTTCCCGCGGGGCCGGAAGCTCGCCACCCAGGATCAGCGTCGTGGCGACGCCCGTCTCCTCGACCGTGAGCGGCGTGAGGGTGACCTCCTGGGCGTGACGCTGGCCGACGAGCCGGGTGCGCCACTCGCGGTGGATCGTATCGGTCGGAAATTCATCCGCGCGATAGCCGCCCACCAGCAGCAGAGGCCGGGTGGTGGCATGCCGTGCCAGCTCGCCGACCACCTCCAGGCTCAGCTCGTCGGTCCAGTGCAGGTCGTCGAAGATCAGCATCGTCGGTCGATCGATGGCCGCCAGGATGGCATCGGCCGCGGAACGGACGATGAGGCGCCGCGAACCGAGGGCATCGCCGTCGTGACGCCCGTCGATGGCCAGGAGGTCGGTGGAAAGGGTCCCCCACTCGTCGTTGCCGCGCATGCCGGCTGCCATCTCGCGAATCGACGCCAGCGGGACCTGACGGTCCTGGGGGGCAACCGAACCGCCATCTACGCGCAGCCCGGCCGCCTCGGCCCTGCGGATCGTCGTGCGAATCAGGCGCGTCTTTCCGAGGCCCGCCGGAGCGGAGAGCATCAGCGCGTTCCCGCGTCCTCGCGCCGCCTCGTCGATGAGACCGTCGATGAGGGTGAGGACGTCGTCGCGGCCGACCAGGATGGGACACAGCATCGATCCGACGCGGCTCATGGCGGCGAGTCTACGCCGCGTTGTCCAGAGCTCCCATCGGTCGAACGACCGATGTTTCCGCGAAGTTCTGAGATCGAAAATCGGTGGCGCGTCCGATGGCGCGCTGCCTCTCGCCTGCCAGCCTGCATGTCGACCGCTCGGTCCACCAAGCATGGAGGCGCGGATGCCCCAGTTCCTGGACGTCCACTCGGGATTCTTCGATGTCAGCCGCCAGCAGCTCGCCGAGGCCCACGAGCGCGACCTGGCCATCGAGGCGGACGAAGGCGTCCATTTCAAGCACGCATGGCTCGATCCGGTGCGTGGCAAGGCGTTCTGCCTGGCCACCGGACCTTCGCGCGAAGCCGTGATCCGGATCCACGAGCGCGCCGGACATCCGGCGAGCGAGGTCTACGAGCTCCAGATCGAGGTCTGAACCACCGCATCACCACACCGCAGACGAGGAGAAGCAACACATGCCGCTGTTCATGGACATGCACAACATCGAGGGTGGAGTGAAGGCCGATGACGTCGCGGAGGCGCACCGGGCCGATCTCAAGACGCAGGAGCAGTACGGCGTCAGCTACCTGCGCTACTGGGTCGACGAAGGCCAGGGCAAGATCTTCTGCCTGGTCGACGCGCCCGACCAGGACGCCGCCAACCGGGTCCATCGCGAGGCGCACGGCCTCGTGGCCGACGCGCTCTACCCCGTCATCGAAGGAGCCTGACCCATGATTCGCCCACTCTTCCGCCTGGCGGCCGCCACGGTCGCCGCAACCCTGGTGATCGTTCTCAGCGTGACGCTGGTCTCGGCCGGCCGGTCGAACCTCGACGCCGCGCGCGCTGCGACGGCGCGCTTCCACAGCATCGGCCAGGCGGCGGCTGCCGGCTATGGCCAGCCACCCGCACCGGCGCCGCTCCACTTCTGCATCGACGACCAGATGGGGATGGGAGCCATGGGCTTCCACTACATCAATGGCGCACTGCTGTCCGGTGACGAGGCCGGCGTCGTCGACCCGAATCGTCCGGAGGTGCTGGTCTACGCGCCCGACGCTCGCGGCAAGCTGCATCTGGTGGCGCTGGAGTACGTGATCTTTGCCGGCGACTGGACGGGGTCCACCGCGCCGAGCCTCTTCAACCAGACGTTCAGCTACACGCCTTCGCCGAACCGATACGACATCCCGGCCTTCTACTCGCTCCACGTCTGGCTGTGGAAGGACAACCCTGACGGCGAGTTCGCCCCCATGAATCCGGAGGTCAGCTGCAACTGACGTTCGTCCACTAGACCGATACAGCCGGCGGCGCCTCCAGGCCGCCGGCTGTTTCGTTGCTGCCTGCGCCATGACTCCCAAGGTTCGCGCTCACGCTTTCCATCAGATGTATCACCATTCCTATTGGTAGGAAGCGGAAACTCGATTCGGCGCAGCCAGCACGGTCCGACGTTATCCGGCCGACCCGCGCGCGCCCGCACAACTGCCCGAAATATCAGCGCCACTTCTACAGCGGCGCCGCATCACCCGATATGGAGCGGCCTGAGAAGTCCGGCTGTTGGCAGAGCGCTCGGCGGCCTGGAATGGCGCGGACGTAGCAGTCCCACTGATTGCCCGACGGCGAACTGCCGACGCCACGAACGAGTTCAAGTCGCGACCCGCGCCCTACCCTCGGGCGAACCGCTTCGTGGCCGCGAGCGCAACACGAGGATCCAGCTGGTGATCATGGCGCCGGCAGCGAAGACAGCCGTCAGCCCCACGGTGATGGCCAACGGCACGCTCTCGGGACGAATGCCGTCCGACAAGCCCTCGACGTTCGACATGACGACCAGCGCAATGGCAACTGTGCCCAGCGCCTGGCAAATCATCGGCGCCAGGCGAGCGCCGCGCGGGGCGACCAGCGTGCCGAAGGAAGCAATGGAGGTCGCCACGACCAACCCGGAAAGCACTGCCGTCCACCACACCATGTCCGAGTCGTAGTAGCCGAAGCGGGCTTCGGCCCACTCGTGCAGCAGCAGCTCTTCGGCGATGGCCAGCGTCACGCCGATGAACGGGACGGCCACCGCGATGGCGCGAACCGGAAGCCAAGCTCCGAAGACGACCCGTGCCGACCCGAGCACGACGGCAAGACTGGCGCCGCCCGTCAGCAGGATCCAGACGCCGAGATCGGCGCGCACGGAGCCTTGGGGAACGAGTGCGGCGAGGGGAAGCGTCACGGCGGTGGCGGTGATCCAGCCGGTGAACGACAGCAGTGCCCACAGCCATTGCCGCGATGGACCGATCGCGCCGCCCTGATTTGCAGTCCTTGGCCCGGAATTGCTCACGGTTCTCTGTTCGACGACGTCACTCGCAGAACCGTTGCACGGGGGCGCGGCTGGCCGCCCTACTCCCTGGGCCGAACCGCTCCCCGCCCGCGGACGAGGACCTCAGGTGATGTCTCCCGCCAGTCGTACGATGCCACATCCTCTCCGGCGCCCAGGAGCCCCTGATCCCGGAGCCACTCGTCCGAGTACAGCTTCCCGATGTAGTTGCGCCCCGAATCCGGCAGCAGCACCACGAACCATGCTTCGGGATCGTCCACGGAACGGGCAACCTGCAGCGCGGCCCACAGGGCGGTGCCCGACGACTCCCCCATCAGGATGCCTTCAGCGGCAGTCGCGGCACGCGCCATCAGCATCGAGTCGCGATCCGAGACGCGGACGATGAGATCGCACGCCTCGACGTCGTAGGTGGCGGGCCAGAAATCCTCCCCGATCCCCTCGGTGAGATACGCGCGAGCCGAATCCCCCGAGTACACCGAGCCGGCCGGATCCGCGCCGACGATCACGACCGATGGCTCCACCTCGCGCAAAAACCGCGCGACGCCGGAGATCGTCCCGCCCGTGCCGATCGACGCCACGAAATGCGTCACCCGGCCACCGGTCGCCGACCAGATCTCCGGCCCGGTCGTCAGGTAATGCGCCTCCGGATTGGCCGGGTTCGCGTACTGGTCCGGCTTCCAGGCACCGGGCGTCTCGCGCGCCAGGCGGTCCGACACGCTGTAGTACGAGCGCGGGTCGTCGGGCGCGACGTCGGTCGGGCAGACCACCACCTCCGCTCCGTACGCGCGAAGCAAGGCCCGTTTTTCCTCGGACTGCTTGTCCGCCATGACGAAGATGCATCGGTAGCCCTTGACGGCGGCAGCCTGTGCCAGGCCGACTCCGGTGTTGCCGGACGTGGGCTCGACGATCACGCCACCCGGCTGCAGGGCACCACTGCGCTCGGCGGCCTCGATCATGGGCAGCGCAATCCGGTCCTTCACCGACCCGCCGGGATTCATCGCCTCGAGCTTGCCAACGATCCGCGGCGCAACTTCCGCCGCCAGGCGGTCGAGGGCGATCAGCGGGGTGCCGCCGATCGCATCGGTCACGTCGCGCAGGATGCGCGGCGACTCAGCCAGGTTGCGGCTCCGCGCCGGCGGGCTGGGCAGCCTCCGTATCGGTCCGGTCAGCTCGGTCCATCCAGGCGCCAGGGGTGCCCCAGCCCTTTACGTGGCGCAGCACCAGAAAGCCGCCCGCCAACACGATCCCGATGATCCCGATCCAGATCGCGGTCGGCACGCCCAGGATGGTCCAGTTGTTGACCCGATACAGCTCGAGCACCGATCGGACCGCCCCGTACCAGACGATGTACAGCAGGGCGACGTCGCCGTCGTACAGCCTTCGCGCGAACCGATACGCCACGTACAGGAGCACGGCCATGCCGATCAGGTTGAGGATCGCCTCGTAGGCGAAGAGCGGCACGAAGCGGGTCGTGTCGACCGGGAAGGTCAATGGATCCCACGGCGTGCCGGCGCGATGCGCAGCGTCGATCTGCACGCCGAACGGCAGGCAGGGCGGATACCCGCCGGTGCCGCACAGCGACGTCGGTGGCCCGTACAGCTCCTGGTTGACGAAATTGCCGAGCCGCCCGATGGCCTGGCCCAGCAGCAGCGCCGGGGCGAAGATGTCGAGCCAGCGCGCGGTCGAGAGGTGGTTCCAGCGGCAGTAGATCCAGATGCCGAATGCGCCGCCAGCCACCGCCCCGGGAATCCCGATCCCGCCGTTCCAAACCTGCGGAATCAGCTCGACGTGCTGGGAGTAGTAGCCCCACATGTGGATGACGTGATAAGCGCGCGCCGCGATGACGCTGGTGACGATCACCAGCAGCAGCATCGACCAGCCCTGCTCTGGATCCTCCCCCCGGCGGCGGGCCTCCCGTGCGCCGAGGATCGCGGCGATGAGGACGGCCGCCGCGATGATGATGCCGTACCAGTGCACGGCGATGGGGCCGATGCGAAAGGCCACGGGATCGATCACGCGCCCGATGATACTTCCCGCCGCCTGCGGCGTTCGTCCGTGCATCCGGACAGCGTCCCCGGCGCCGTACCATTCCGGCAGTCGCAGGAGCACCCACCAAGGCGCATGTCCACCGAGTCCGGCGAGCCGACCGGGTTGACCGACCGCGACACGCTGGGCCGGCCGACGGCGCAGCTGAGCTGGGCCGATCTGCTGTCGGTGAGCGCCTACTGGCTCGCCATCACCACGCTCATGGGCGCGCTCAGCGTCATCATCATCCCCCGCTTCGTCGAGGCGGTGGTCGGGCCGTCGTCCGAGCCGCTGGCAGCACCGGCCGGGGCTCTGCTCACCATCCCCGGCGTGCTGATCGCCATCCTCGTCCAGCCGACGGTCGGCGCGATCTCGGACCACACCCGAACCAGACTCGGCCGGCGCAAGCCCTACATCCTGGCCGGGACGCTGCTCGACATGGTCTTCCTCGCCTTCGCGGCGTGGGCCTTCCTCAACCAGACCTACTGGGGCTTCATGGCGGCTGTCGTCCTGCTGCAGTTCAGCAGCAACTTCGCCCAGGGCCCGTACCAGGGCTACGTGCCGGACCTCGTGCCGACCCGCCAGGTCGGCGTCGCATCGGGACTGCTGGGCGCCGCCCAGATGGCGGGACAGCTCGGCGGGCCGGCGCTGGCGACCCTCTTCCTCGTCGTGCTGGACCAGCCGGTCGGCATCTTCGTCACGGTCGCCGTCATCGAGCTCCTCACCATGCTGGTCACCGTGGTGCGCGTGCCGGATCGCCCCGGACCACGCACGGATCGAACCCTCGCGCAACGCGCGAGGGCGGCCTGGGGAACCGACATCCTCGCGGAACGCGACTTCGTCTGGCTGCTCGTCAGCCGGCTCTTCGTCCTCATCGGCCTGACCACGCTGCTGCCCTTCGGAGTCTTCTACATCCAGAACGCGCTCGGCACGAGCGCCGATGAGGCCGCCACCGCGGTCAATCCGCTGCTCGGCATCCTGCTGCTGGTCGCGCTGCTGACGTCCGTCCCCGGCGGGCGGCTGTCGACCCGTATCGGTCGCAAACCGGTCATCTACGTCGCCATCGCCGCGGGCGCCGTGTCGGCCGCGCTGATGGCGGTCGTGCCCTCGTATCCGCTGCTGCTGGGAGCCATCGTGCCGCTGGGCGTCTGCCTGGGCGTCTTCCTGGCCGTCGACTGGGCGCTGATGACCGACATCATTCCCAAGGCCGAATCCGGCCGCTACATGGGCATCAGCAACGTCGTCACCGCCGGTTCCGGCCTGCTGGCCAATGCCAGCGGCGCGCTCCTGGCCGCCGCGGTGATTCTCGCAACGAGCAACGCGGGGCTCGGGTATCGGTCGATCATGCTGCTGATGGTGCTCGAGTTCGCCATCGGTGCATGGGCGCTCAGCCATGTGCGCGAGCCCGGCCGCGACCCGGTGGCCCTGGCATTCACCTCCTCATGACCGATGCGGACCGACGCACCGGACCGCGTCAGCTGAGCGTCCGCGTCACGCCCCGCTACCGCGTCATGTGGTGGATCGACCGCCTGCTGGTGCGCCTGCTGTTCGACGTGCGGGTCGAGGGCCTCGAGCACTGGCCCGAGCCGCCATTCCAGATCGTCGCCAAGCACCACAACGGCTTCGATCCCCTGTTGGTCATGGCGGTCGCTCCGCTCGAGCCACGGATCACCTGGTTTGGTCCGAAGGAGGCCGATTTCAGCCGCGGCTTCAAGAACCGTGTGATGCGGTTCTTCGGCGGTGTGATCCCCTACAACCCGTCGAAGACGACGCTCACCTCTGCCGTGCGCGCGGTCCGGCGCGTCTTCGAGGCCCATGGCGTGCTCGGCATCTTCGCCGAGGGGCGGATCGGTTTCCGGGAGAGTGAGCTGTTGCCGCTGCAGGAAGGCGCGGTGGCGTTCGCCAGCGCTGCCGGGGTGCCGATCGTGCCGTGCGCCATCATCGGAAGCACGCAGCTGTGGTTCCGTCGACGCATCCTGGTCCGATACGGTCCGGCGCTGGATGCGACCGGCGCCCGTGGGCGAGCCGAGCGCGAGGCGCTCGAGGAGCGCGTTCGTGTGGCGATGATCGCCCTGCTGCCGGAGCGGGAGCCGGCAATGCCGGCCTGGCGGCCGCTTTCATTCCTGACCGACCTGCTCAACGGCGCCGACGACATCGCGCGGCGGGGCCGGGCAACCGAGGAGGCTGGCTCTTGAAACCTGATGCTGGTCACCGACCGGCCGATCCGGACTCGCGAGCGCGGACCCATCTCGCCAACGAGCGAACCTTCTTGGCCTGGTTCCGCACCGGGATCACGCTCATCGCGCTGGGGCTGGCGGCCGCCCAGTTTCTGACGCCGAACCTCATTCCCGGCGTCCCGGTCGTTCACCTGCTCTCGATCGTGATGGTTGCGGCCGGCATCACGATGCTCATCATCGGCCGACGGCGCTATGTGGTCAGCCGGGATCGGATCGAGCAGGGCCGATTCCTGCCGGCGGCGTCATCGGTCGATTTCTCGGTCGCCCTGTTCACGATCGTCGGCCTGGTGGCGATCGCGTTCATCCTGCTCGCCCCGCGCTGAGCGGCGTCGGCCTCGCTCGAGCGGCTCGGGCGGCTCGTGACGCGGCCCGTTTGCAGACGGTGAAAGTAACGGCCATCGACGCGTCATTTCGTTCCCTTCAGCCGCTGGTTGCTCACACTGCAAACCTCGGCCAAGATCGCCCTGTTTCCGGTCCCAAGTTCGCCGTTAGTTGCCGGTCGGGCAAATACCCGCCGCCGGTGGTCGGATGGTGGCCAAGTCGTCGGCCGCGGAAACGCCGTAGGATCGGGCTGAGATGCTTCCCGTGATCTGGGCGGTCTTCGCCGTGTGCGCCGTCGGCGCGTTCGTGATGATCGCCGCCTACTGGCTGGACGTGCAGGACCGGCCCGACCTGACCCGCGGCCAGCGCATGGCCTGGTCCGCCGGCGCCATCGTCTTCCCGATCAGCATCCCCGCCTACGCGTTTGCCGGTGGTCCCGGCTGGCCGTCGTTCCTGCGCGCCGCCTCGTTCCTGCCGGCCGTCGGGCTTGCCCTGTTCTTCGGCTTCCTGTTCGGCGTGTTCAGGTAACCGGCAACTCCCTCCCATTCACTCTCCGCTCGATCGCGCCCTATCATCGGTCAATGACAACGAATACCGAACGCGGTCTCGACACCGCCCTCGAGTACCTGCGCGAGCACGACGAGCGCAACCTGAAGCAGCTCGACGAGTTCCTGCGGATCCCGTCGGTATCGGCCGACCACGAGCTGCGGCCCGAGGTCGAGCGCGCCGCCCGGTGGATCGCCGACGAGCTGACGCGCATCGGTGCCGAACACGCGCAGATCCACGAGACGAGCGGGCATCCCATCGTGACCGCCGACTGGCTGCACGCGGGCGCCGACAAGCCGACGGTGCTGATCTACTGCCACTACGACGTGCAGCCGACCGATCCGTTGGACGAGTGGATCCGGCCGCCGTTCGAGCCTCGCTACGAGGACGGGCGGGTCTACGCCCGCGGCTCGGGCGACGACAAGGGGCAGCTGTTCATGCACCTCAAGGCCGCCGAGGCCTGGCTGCAGGGCGCCGGGCGCGCACCCGTCAACCTGCGCTTCTTCTTCGAGGGCGACGAGGAGGTCGGTTCGGAGCCGATCGAGCAGTTCATCACGGCCCGTCCCGAGCTGCTGGCCGCCGACATCTGCCTGGTCAGCGATACCGACATGTACGACGACGAGGGCACGCCGGCCATCACCTACGGGCTGCGTGGCATCGCCTACTTCGAGGTCAAGGTCCACGGGCCGTTCCAGGACGTGCACTCCGGCCAGTACGGCGGCGGCGTCGACAACCCGGCCAACGTCCTGGTCAAGATGCTGGCCAGCCTGCAGGACGACAAGGGCCGGGTCACCGTCCCCGGCTTCTACGACGACGTTCGCGAGTTGACCGATGCGGAACGTACCGCCTACGCCGAACTGCCCTTCGACGAGCGGGCGTGGCGCGACTCGATCGGTGTGGCGGAGAGCGGCGACGGCGAGCACGGCTTCACGCTGCTCGAGCGCCTTTCGGCGCGGCCGACGCTCGACGTCAACGGGCTGTGGGGCGGCTACTCGGGGGAAGGGTCGAAGACGATCATCCCGGCCTGGGCCGCGGCCAAGGTCTCGACCCGGCTGGTGCCGGACCAGGACTTCCAGAAGATCGAACGGCTGTTCGTCGAGCACTTCAGGCGCATCGCGCCGCCGACCGTCAAGGTCGACGTGAAGGTCATCCATGGGGGTGCGCCGGCACTCACCGATCTCGACTCGACGGCCGTGCGGCTCGGCGCACAGGCACTCGAGGGCGCGTTCGGCAAGCCGCCGCTCTTCCAGCGCATGGGCGGCTCGATCCCGGTCGTGGCCGCGCTCGAGAAGCAGACCGGCCTCAAGTCGCTGCTGATCGGGTTCGCGTCGCCCAACGGGAACTTCCACGCGCCCAACGAATGGATGCCAATGGCCAACTACCGGGGTGGCATGGACGCGCTGGTGCGCCTCTGGCAGGAGTTCGGCAGCGCCAGCCGCGACGAGCTGCGAGCCGACTGACGAGGCTGGCCGCCGCGCCTATCATCGAGAGCCACATTCGGGACGTCGAGATGCCCAGCTTGCCCGATTCGACCCAGGACGACGCGACCGCCGAGCGCGACTCGCCCGACGACCCGTGGCTGCCGCTGGGTGCCGCATCGCGCCTGGTCGGCGTCGGGCCCGATACTCTGCGTCGCTGGGCTGATTCCGGCAAGGTGCAGAGCTACCAGACCCCCGGCGGGCACCGCCGCTTCCTGCGGTCGAGCCTCGAGGCGATGATCAACGCGCCGCGACGGCATCGGTATGGGATGGAGCGCCTGGCGGATTCGGCCGGGACCATCGTGGGCGACGTGCAGCGACGCATGCAGCGCACCGGCTACGCCGGCCAGCCGTGGCAGGCCCGCCTCGCCGCCGAGCAGCGCGCCGATTTCCGGCGCTGGGGACAACGCACCTTCAACCTGGTGATCGAGTACGTGGCCGCCAGCAAGCGCGTCGAGCGCGAGCTGCTGCTGGGCGAGGCCGAGAAGATGGGAGCCCTGTACGGCGCCGAGGCGTCGAAGGCAGGCCTCTCCCTGGCCGAAGCCGTCGAGGCCTTCCTCTTCTTCCGGACGCCGGTGCTGGAGGCGATCGCCGCGCACCTGCGACGACGAGCGGCGGACGTCAGCGACGTGACAGCGGCGTTCCGCGAGGCGTCGCAGGCCATCGACCAGGTGCTGGTCGCGCTGGTCAGCTCCTACCGCGACGGGATCCGGTGAACGTTCCGTAACGTTCCGCTGAAACGCTAGGAAACGACGTACAGGTCCCGACCGGTGGTGTTCAGGCGCTCGCCGCCGTCTTGGGTGCAGACCAGGATGTCCTCGATCCGCGCCCCCCACCGCCCCGAAACGTAGATCCCGGGCTCGATGCTGAACGCATCGCCAGCCTGCAGCGGTTCGGCATTCGACTCGACGAGGTACGGCTCCTCGTGCGTCTCCATGCCGATGCCGTGGCCGGTGCGATGGATGAAGCAGTCGCCGTAGCCGGCCTCGTCGATGATCCGACGTGCGGTGCGGTCGATGTCGCGCGCCGCAACGCCGGGGGCAACCGCGTCACAGGCGGCGACCTGCGCCTCGCGCAGCACGGCATACAGTGCCGCGAACTCGGCCGCCGGCTCACCGACGACCGCCGTGCGGGTCGTATCCGAGGCGTAACCGTCACGACGGCCGCCGATGTCGAGCACGACCGCATCACCGGCCTCGATCACCCGCTCACCGGGATGGTGGTGCGGGCTGGCCGAGTTCGGCCCCGAGGCGACGATCGCGAAATCGGCCGTGTCGTGGCCGGCATCCAGCAACAGCTCGCGGATGCGACGACTGACCTCCTCCTCGCTCCGCCCCGACAGCCGCTCGCCGGTGATCGCGATCATGGCCTGATCGGCGGCGGCCGCGGCCGCTCGCAGCCGGGACACCTCCTCGGCCGTCTTGCGGCGCCGAAGCGCGGCCATCGCCGGTCCAGCCTCGACCAGCTGAACGGGATCCAGCGCCGCACCCAGGCGGAGCACGAAGCGGGCGAACATCTGGTCCTGGACCGCGGCCCGCATCGGTCCGCCATCAGGCGAGACCCGGCGCCGAACGGCGGCGAACGGATCGTCGGTCTCGTCCCAGGCCAGGATGTCGATCTGGTCGGCCAGCTCCCCGAGCTCGTGGCGCGCGAGCGGCTCCTCGAGGCGCGGCAGCACCAGAGCTGGCGTCCCCTCGGCGGGCACGATCAGGCAGGTGAGGCGCTCCATCGCCGGCGGGAGATAGCCGAGCAGGTAGGCGTAGTCGGAGGACGGCGTGACCAGCAGCGCCAGCAGGTCGCGCGAGCCGGTCTCGACCGCAGCTCGACGCAGGCGGTCGGCATGGACCGATGCAGGAAAGCGGCTCCCCGAACTCATGTGCCACAGCCTACCCGAACGAATGCGCCATCGACGGCACGCGCGCTGCCGGAGAGGATTCCGATAGACTTCCGGCAACCATCGGTATGACGTTGTCATACGGAGGCGAGCATGCAGCCCGGCGCGGTCGTGGTGCGCAGGCACCGACAGCGTCCCGTAGCCGCCCTGGCGGCCCTGCTGCTCGTGCTGTCCACGTCGCTGGGCGAGCCAGCGGCCACGCTGGCGGCGAAGCCGAATGCCGCCGCCGCGGCCGACTACCTGGCCGGCATCCAGGGCGGTCGTCCCGGCGACTTCCAGCTGGTCTACGAGCGACGGGCAACCGTCGATGGCGCGCCGCTGTGGGCCGGCAAGCTCGTCGATCGCGACGGCAACCTGCGCATCGTCTATCGCGACGCGATGGGCGCCATCGGCGGACCGGAGCTCTTGGATCGGCAGCGATCTCTGGCCGCGCAGGCGCAATCAGGATTCGCACGCAAGGCCGATGCGGCGCTGCAGCGGGCCGCGGCGGCGGCGACATCACCCGCAGCGCAGCTGTCGGTGGCCATCTGGCTCGACGCCGATCCCGCCGCCGCGGTGCAGGCCGTCGTGCAACGCCATCCGGAGTTTCGGTGGATCGGCGATCGGCCGGTGGTCGACGACCTGGCCGCCATGCGCCGGATCCGCGGCGAGCTGTGGCAGGCGCGCCGGGACGCGTACGCATCGGTCCAGTCGCGGGCGGACGCCCGCGTGCGCGCGCTGGGCGGCACCGTCGCCTATGCCAGCACCTCGGCGCCCATGCTGTTTGCCGACCTTCCGGTGGGAGCACTCGCGGCCGTTGCCGAGGATCGCGCGGTCCGCAGCCTCGGTCTCGAGCAACGCTGGCAGCCCAGCATGAGCAGCGCCGGCCCGGCGATGGACGCCAACTGGACCTCGGGCAGTGGCGACCAGGGAACCGGCGTGCGTTACGCAGTGGTCGAGTACCACAACGTCCGCGAGCGCGGCGACCTGGCCGGGAAGGTGGTCGCCTCCCACAGCACCAGCGGGACGCTGGCCCACACCACATCCGGCCAGTTCGACCACCCGACCTGGGTGGCGGGCGCCGTCGCCGGCCAGAGCCCGACCTATCGCGGAGTCGCGCCCGGAGCACTGATCGTGTCGTCCGGGACCGGCGGCTACGCGCCGTCGCTGACCTACGACCGCAAGGTCATCGCCGCAGCCGACTGGGCCATCTCGCCGAACGGCGGCGACGCCGACATCATCAACACCTCGCTGGTGCAGGACACCGCCACCGGGGCGGAGGAGGCACGGCGCTTCTTCGACGCGATCGTGGACGAGGACGGCCGCCTGGCTGTCTCGGCGGCCGGCAACTACGTCAACTTCTCGAGCTGGACGGTCGGGTCGCCGGGCCGCGGCTGGAACGTGCTGACCGTGGGCGGCACCGACGATCGCAACACCGCGGGCCGCGCTGACGACCGGATCTGGTACGTACCCGGCTCGAACGGCAGCGCGTACGTCGACCCGGCAGGGACCGATTGGAACCGGCACGGCGACTTCAACAAGCCGAACGTATCGGCTCCCGCGGTGACGGTCCGCACGGCCAACGGCTTGAACGCGAGCGGCACCAGCGTGGCGACGCCGATCGTGGGCGGCATTGCCGCCCAGCTCATCGCCCGACGGCCGAGCCTGGGGACCTGGCCGGAGGCGGTACGCGCCCTGATCATGGCCGGCGCCTTTCGCCACGCCCACATGCGGGATGGATCGGTGAACGCGGATCACGAGGGCGTCGGCATGCCGTCGGCGCGCTGGTCGAACCGGCTGCTGGTGCAAGGCGACGGGCGCTACGGCGGCTACCGCATCGGCCTGGCGGACGGCTCGCGCACGGTGCAGCAGCACATCTCGGTTCAGGCCGGTCAGCGGGTGCGGGTGGTCGTGACCTGGAACAGCCACACGTCGGGGAGCGACAACCTCGACAAGGCGGACGAGCTCGCCACCGATTTCGACCTGCGCGTGGTGCCGCCGGGCAGCGCCGCGGTGGGCGGCTGGAGCTTCGACAACAACTATGAGGTGGTCGACTTCACGGCGACCGCATCGGGGACGGCCACCATCACGCTGCCGAGCGACCGCATGGCGGCAGGTGGCGAGCGCTACGCGCTGGCCTGGTCGAAGGTCAGCTACGGGACGCCCCAGCGGCTGGGCGGGTCCGGCCGCTATGCGACCGCGGCCGCCGTCTCACGCGACGTCTTTGCGCCCGGCGTGCCGGTTGCGTACGTCGCCGGCGGGTCGGCACTGGCCGATGCACTGGCGGCCGGTCCGGCCGCGGCCGCTGGCAACGGGCCGGTGCTGCTGACGCGCGCAAGCTCCCTGCCGAGCCGAACACGGGCCGAGCTGCAGCGGCTGCGACCGGGGCGCATCTACGTCGTCGGGAGTCGCGACGCCGTCTCGGACGCCGTGTTCAACGCGTTGCGCGGCTATACCAGCGGCCGGGTCGAGCGCCTGGCCGCCTCCACCAGGTACACGACGGCGGTGGCGCTGTCGGCGGGCACCTTCGACCGCGGCGTGCCGGCCGCCTTCATCGCGCATCCGGACAGCCTGGCGACGGCCCTGAGCGCGG
The DNA here is from genome assembly GCA_025935615.1 of Steroidobacteraceae bacterium. Lineage (GTDB taxonomy): Bacteria > Chloroflexota > Limnocylindria > QHBO01 > QHBO01 > JAICUY01. The sequence goes on along the minus strand of JAICUY010000007.1, from coordinate 19,894 downwards.
CGTCAGGTGGAGCTGTGCGCGGCGGACCGCTGCTCTATGTGCGGCATGGCCGCCTGCCGGGGGCCGTGGCGCGCGAGCTCGACCGCCTGCGCCCCGGGCGCATCTACGTGGTCGGTGCTTCGGTCGACGATGCGGTGCTCGCCACGCTGGCCAGGCACACCGACGGCCCTGTCACGCGGCTGGCCGGCGGCAGCCGCTATGCGACCGCGGCCACGGTCGCGCGCCGCTTCGTCCGTGCGCCGCAGCGCGTGTTCGTGTCGAATGGCTCGGATATCGCCCACGGCGTGGCCGCGGTGGCTGCCGCCGGCCGCCTGCGGTCACCGCTCGTTTTGGCCAGGCATTCGTCGCTGCCGGCGAGCACCCGCGACGCACTCCGCCGATTGTGGCCAGCGCGCACGGTGGTGCTGGGTCCCTCCGACAGCCTCGACGGATCCATCGTGACCGCTGTTCGCCACCTGCTCGACGATCCGTAGACTGCGTCGCATGCCGAGGGCACGACGATCCAAGGCGACGCGACTGATCGCTGGGGTCGCTGCCGCGACCATCCTGTTGACCGGCTGCGGCCCCTCCCTGGAGACGCAGTCTCCAGGCCTGTCGCCTTCGGGCGTGGCCGACCCGACGCCACGAGAATCCACGACGCCCAGCGCGACAGCATCCGCCCCGCCGGCTTCTTCCAGCGCCGCGCCATCTGCGAGCCCCGCCGTCGCCGCCGGACGCCCCTACGACGCCCCGACGCTGCTCCAAGCGATGGCCGCTTCGCGCCGGCCGGGTGGCGTCCCCGAGCAGCTGCAGATCCCGCCGATCGCCGACCAAATGGCCCAGGCGATCTGGACCTACGACGGCGCGCCATGGCCGGCGATGGCGGTCAGCGGTTCCTGTGGCCCGCAGTCGTGCACCGTCGACGTATCAGGGACGCCCGAGGCCGCCGCGGGCGAGGACCTCTACACCTTCGACGTGCGACCGGCCGACGGCACGGTCGAGGTGCTGTTGGCAGACCTGCACGGCTACCCACGCGAGCTCGACCCGACGCTCGACGAGATCGCGCGGGACGGGGTACGAGGCGAGCGCCTGGCAGGGCTGCAGCTCGTCTCCGCGCGCTGGCTGCCGCCGCCCGATGACGGCCAGTTCGTCCTCAGCTACCGATCGGGGGGCGAGGAGGGCAGTCCCGCGCTCGACGTGGTGGTCGACCTCTCCACTCGAACCGTGCTCGACGTCCGCCGCCCGGGGTAGTCACTCGACGGCGAGCGGCACCTCGAACGACTGCCCGCCATGGATCCGCCATGCGCGCAGCGCGGAGGCGGCAGGCAGAGACGGGTCCGCCAGGGTGGCGAGCACATAGAAGACGTCCGGGTACTGCGCCGCGCGCCGATCGGTCGCGGACGGCACGGCCGGCGTATGGGTATGCGAATGGAAGATGGCAACCAGGTCCTCGCCGGCGTCCTCGATGGCGTAGGTGATGCGGATCAGATCCTCGGGGTCCACGTTGTAGCGCAGCGGGCTGGCCTCGGCATTGCGCGCGGGATGCACGCTCGTCGCGCTCCCCTGCGCCAGCGAGCCGGACAGCAGCGCGCACGCCTCGTTCGGCAGCTCGCGGCGCGCATGGCGCATGAGCTCCTCGGCAACGGCCGACGTCATGGTCAGACCGATGCGGTTCGCGCCGTCCCCCGCGCTCACCACAGGAGCGAGCCCTCCAGCTCGTCCTCGAGCTCGTCGAGGTCGCGGCTCCACAGGTCGGTGGAGAGGTACTTCCAACCGCCGTCGGCGAGCAGGACCACCACGTTCCCGCCGGGCAGGTCGCGCGCCACCCGCACCGCGACCGACAGCGCGGCGCCGCTGGACAGCCCGGCGAAGATGCCCTCGTCGGCGAGCAGGCGCCGGACCCCGATCACCGCATCGCGGTTGCCGACCAGGTAGCGATCGTCGAGCACTGATTCATCGAGGATCGGCGGCACGAAGCCGTCGTCCAGGGAGCGGAGGCCCTGCAGCTGCTCCCCGGGAAGCGGCTCCGCGGCGATGATGCGTACTCCGGGACGCGCCGCCTTCAGCGCTCGGCCCACCCCGGTCAGCGTCCCGCCGGTCCCCAGCCCGGCGACGAAGACGTCGACCTCCGCGACCGCGGCCAGGATCTCGGGCGCGGTGGTCGTCTCATGGACCTCCGGGTTAGCGGCATTGCCATACTGGAACGGCATGAACAGCGACGGATCGGCCGCGGCCAGCCGTTGGGCCAGCCGGACGGCACCGTTCGAGCCCTCGCTCCCCGGTGAGTAGACGATCTCGGCGCCGAACATGCGCAGCAGCTGCGTCCGTTCCGGCGTGGTGTTGTCCGGCATCACGATCCGCACCGGATGGCCCAGGCGCGAGCCGATCATCGCCAGGCTGATGCCGGTGTTGCCGCTCGACGGCTCGAGGATCGTCTGGCCCGGCGACAGCGACCCGTCGGCGCGCGCCGCCTCGAGCATGGCCCGAGCCACCCGGTCCTTCACCGACCCGGTCGGGTTGTGGCCCTCGAGCTTGGCGAACAGCCGCACGCCGGGGTGGGGGGCCAGCCGCGCCAGCTCGACCATCGGGGTATGACCGATGGCGGCGACGATGTCGGCGTAGGCGCCGGCCGCCGGCTGGGCCAGCGTCGGCATCGGTCTAGCGAGCGCCTCCGGCCATGGCCGGCAGCAGGATCACGGTGTCGTCGGCGGCCACCGGCGTCGACAGCCCCTCGCGGTAGCGCACGTCCCGGTCGTTGACATAGACGTTGATGAAGTGCGACAGCTCGCCGTCATCGGTGACCCGCTCGGCCAGCGCGGGGTAGCGGCCGAAGAGGTCGTCGAGCAGCGCGCTGACGGTGTCGCCGGCAGCCTCGATCTCGCGCGCGCCACCCACCGACTCGCGCAGGACCGGCGGGATGCGGACGCGGCTCATGCGTGCACCTCCGCGCGCTCCACCTGTCGCTCGCCTGGGGAGGCCGATGCGTAGGGCGAGGATTCGCCGCAGGCCGGGCAGGCCGGGTCGCGCCAGATGCGGACCTCGTCGAAGGTGGTGCCCATGGCGTCGAACATCAGCAGCCGTCCGGCCAGCGTCTCGCCGACGCCGAGCAGCAGCTTGAAGACCTCGTTGGCCTCCAGCAGGCCGATGATCCCGGGCAGCACCCCCAGCACGCCCGCCACCGAGCAGGCCGGAGCGAGCTCCGGCGGCGGCTGGGTCGGGTACATGCAGCGATAGCACGGCCCCTCGAAGGGGACGAAGGTCGTCACCTGGCCGTCCCAGCGATAGATCGAGCCGTGGACCACCGGCTTGCGCAGCTTGACGGCGGCGTCGTTGAGCACGTACCGCGTGTCGAAGTTGTCGGTGCCGTCCAGGATGACGTCGTAGCCGGCGATCAGCCGCTCGGCGTTGTCGGCGGTCAGCCACTCGCGATGCTCGACCACGTTCGTTTCGGGATTCAACGCGTTGAGCGTGAGCCGCGCCGACTCCGTCTTCGGCATGCCCACCCGATCCGCGGTGTGCAGGATCTGGCGCTGCAGGTTCGACTCGTCGACGACGTCGGCATCGACCAGGCCGATGGTGCCCACGCCCGACGAGGCGAGGTAGAAGGCTGCGCCGGAGCCGAGCGCGCCCGCCCCGATCAGCAGCACCTTCGAGTCGAGCAGCTTGCGCTGCCCCTCCTGGCCGATCTCGGGGATCAGCATCTGGCGGTGGTAGCGGGCGCGCTGCGCCTCGGTGAGCAGCTGGCGCGGCTCGTCCCACGCACCGCCGAGCTTCTTCCAGTCGTGGATCAGTCCGGCGACGTTGACGATGTCGGTGTAGCCCATCTGGGCGAGCGCAGCGGACGCCCGAGCCGAACGTGCACCCGACAGGCAGTGGAGCAAGAGCGGCGTGGAGCGGTCGGGCACGACCTCCTCGATCCGCTGCAGCACCTCGCCCAGCGGCAGCAGCGTGGCCGTCGGGATGTGCCCCTCGTTCCACTCCGACGCCTCGCGCACGTCGATGATGCGGCGGTCGGGGGCGAGGCGCACAGCGTCGGCGACGCTCACCTGGCGGAAGGGCGCGTGCCCGTTGTGATCGGTCATAGCGCGAGGTCGACGGCCTCGGGCCAGGCCGTCTCGCCGCCGCGGACGGCACCCTGCAGCACCTTGTAGGAGAGCAGCGCGCATTTCAGCCGCGCCGGCCCGATCGGCACGCCGATTCCCTCGAGCAGCGCCTTGGGATCCATCTCCCGCGCCTCGTCAAGGCTCATGCCACGCAGCTCATCGGTCAGGATCGAGGCCGATGCCTGGCTGATGGCACAGCCCCGCCCGTCGAAGGCCACGTCGGCGATGTGCTGGTGCTCGGGGTCGAGCACCAGCGTCATCGACAGCTCGTCGCCGCAGGTCGGATTCGAGTCTTCGAAATGCAGGTCGTGCGGGTCCAGGTAGCCCTTGTTGTGCGGGTTGCGGTAGTGCTCGAGGATGAAGTCGCGGTACAGGTTGTCCATGGCTCAGCCGGCGAAGAGACGCTGGGCTGCACGGATCGCATCGGTCAGGCGGTCGACGTCGTCCGGCGCGTTGTAGACGTAGAAGCTGGCGCGGGTGGTGGCCGGGATGTCGTAACGCAGCATCACCGGCTGCGCGCAATGGTGCCCGGCTCGCACCGCGATGCCCTCGCTGTCGAGCACGGTGGCGACGTCATGGGGGTGAATGCCGTCGATCACGAAGCTGATGACGCCCGCGTGCAGGTCCGGGTCGGCTGGGCCGAGCAGCTGCACGCCCTCCAGTGACGAGAGCGCTGCCCAGCCCGCCTCGAACAGCGAGCGCTCGTGTGCACGAACCCTGTCCATGCCGAGCGCCTCGAGGTAGTCGATCGCGGCGGTGAGCGCCATGGCCTCGGCGATCGCCGGCGTTCCGGCCTCGAACTTCCAGGGAACCTCGTTCCACTCGGTCCCCTCGAGCGTCACGCGCCGAATCATGTTGCCACCGGTCATGAAGGGCGGCATGGCATCGAGCAGCTCGCGCCGTCCCCACAGCGCGCCGATGCCCGATGGCCCGAGCATCTTGTGCCCGGAGAGCACCGCGAAGTCGACGCCCAGCTCGCCGACCGAGACCGGCATGTGGGGCACGCTCTGCGCCGCGTCCAGGAGGACCAGGGCGCCGGCGGCGTGGGCCTGCCGCGTGATCTCGACCACCGGGTTGATGGTGCCCAGCGCGTTGCTGACGTGGGCAAACGCCAGGAGCTTCGGGCCGCGGGCCAGGAGACGCGCCAGATCGTCCCGATCGAGACGGCCGTCGTCGGTGAGGTGGACGTACTCGAGTGTGGCGCCGGTCTCGGCGGCGAGCTGCTGCCAGGGCACCAGGTTGGCGTGGTGCTCCATCTCGGTCGACACGATCAAGTCGCCGGCGCGCACGTTGGCGCGGCCCCAGGCGAAGGCAACCAGGTTGATGGCCTCGGTCGCGTTGCGCACGAACACGACCTCGCGCTCCGACGGTGCGCCGATGAACCGCGCCACCCGGCGACGAGCCTCCTCGAAGCGCTCGGTGGCGTCCTCGGACAGCTGGTAGATGCCGCGGTGCACGTTGGCGTAGTGGTGCTCGTAGGCGTCGCTCAGCGCGTCGATCACGCTCCGCGGCTTCTGCGATGACGCCGCCGAGTCGAGGTAGACCAGCCGCTGGCCGTTGCGCGCAGGCTCGGCCAGGATCGGGAAGTCGGCGCGCAGCGCCGCACCGTCGAATCCGCGCTCGGGACGTCGCCGGTCGGGAACCGCCGTCTCAACAGCCTGCTGCAGCGCCATCGGTCGTTTCTCCGTCAGCCGTTACGCGTGCTGGCCGACCGGCTCGGGCTCGGCCGCCTGATCGGTCACGCCCTCGGGCAGGCCGACCTGCTGGCGCACCCAGTCGTAGCCGTTGGCCTCGAGCTGGTGGGAGAGCTCCTCGCCACCGGACATCACGATCCGACCATCGAGCAGCACGTGCACGAACTGGGGGGTCACGTAGTTCAGCATGCGCTGGTAGTGCGTGATCATCAGCACCCCCATCTCCGGGCTGAGGGTGGCGTTGATGCCCTCGGCGACGTTGCGCAGCGCGTCGATGTCGAGGCCCGAATCGGTCTCGTCCAGGATCGCCATCTGCGGATCGAGGATGGCCATCTGCAGCATCTCGAGCCGCTTCTTCTCGCCGCCCGAGAAGCCCTCGTTGACGTAGCGGCTGGCGAACGCCGGGTCCATCTTGAGCAGGGCCATCTTGTCCGCCAGCAGCTTGCGGAACTTCGCCAGCGGGATGCCGGTGTAGCGCGGCATCTTGCCAGCCTCCTCCGGCGACGGCTGCTGCGGGTGATGGACCGCGTTGTAGATGTTGCGCAGGAAGCTGGCGACGGTGACGCCCGGGATCACGCTGGGGTACTGGAACGCCAGGAAGACCCTCAGCCGGGCGCGCTTGTCCGGCGTCAGCTTCAGCAGGTTCTCGCCTTTCCAGGTGACGCTGCCCGCATCGACGTGGTAGTCCGGATGCCCCATCAACGTGTAGGCCAGCGACGTCTTGCCCGAACCATTCGGGCCCATCAGGGCATGCACCTCGCCCTGGTTCACCGTCAGGCTGACGCCCTTCAGGATCTTCTTCGATCCGATGCTGACCTCGAGGTCCCGGATCTCCAACTGTTCGCTCATGAACTCCCCGTCTCTGCTGTCAGGCTTGCTTGGAGACCGATGCGGCCTCATTCGTGATCTGTTCGCGTGCCGCCATCAGCGCGGCGTGGCCCTCGATCGCTCGACGGCGGACCGCGGGCGGGTAGGGCGGGCCGCCGGCCGTGGCCGCCGCATCGGCCAGGGTGGTGCTGGACAGTGTCCCGTCCAGCGCCTCGTGGACGCGCTGGAAGAGCTCGTGCACGCTGCAGGGCTGCGGCCGGTTGCAGGCCTCGAGGTCCTCGGCTCCGGCGCACGGCATCTCGAGCAGCGGGCCTTCGAGGGCGCGGACGACTTCGTCGAGCCGGATCTCCTCCGCCGGCCGGGCCAGCCGGTAGCCGCCCGACTGCCCGCGGGTCGCGGTCAGCAAGCCCGCTCGGCGCAGGTCGCCCACCAGCTGCTCGAGGTAGGCGTGCGGCAGCTTTTCGGCCTTGGCGATGGCGGCCAGTGACTGCGGGCCGTCGGCGCCGCGACGGGCCAGTGTCACCAGGACGCGGACGCCGTACTCGGTGCGCGTGCTGATCTTCATGCGCTAGAGCTCCACCACCACGTCGTCGCCCTCGACCCGCGTCTCGTAGGCGCGAACGGGACGAACCGGAGGTAGGGCAAGGACGCGTCCGGTGAAGAGGTCGAAGCGACCGCCGTGGCGTGGGCACTCGACTGCGTTGTCGTCGAGCTCGCCCTCGCCGAGCACGCCCCCGTCGTGGGTGCACACGTTGTCGATGGCGCCCCACTCGCCGTCCTCGGTCAGCCCGATGCACAGGGAGCGTCCGTCGACCTCGACCACCTGCACCGTGCCGGGGGTGACGTCGCCGGCCCGCAAGCCGGTCAGGAAGCCGCTCGGGATGCGCTCGACGGCCATCAGGCCGCGTCCTCGGCAACGTCCGCGGAACCGATGCGTGCGGCCAGCGCCTGGAGCACCTCGGCCTTGATCGGCTCCGACTCGATCTGGGCCACGACCTGCTCGAAGAAGCCGCGCACGATCATGCGCTCCGCCTCGTCGGGTGGCAGGCCGCGGGTCTGGGCGTAGAACAGCTGGACGGGATCGATGGCGCCGGCGGTTGCGCCGTGGCCGCAGCGCAGGATGTCGTTGGTCTCGATCTCGAGCACCGGAATCGGCTCGGCGCCGGCCTCGGAGCTGAGCAGCAGGTTGCGACACTCCTGGTACGAGCTGGTCTGTTTGGCGTGCGAACGGACCTTGGTCACGCCGTAGAACGCGGCCCGTGCGCGATCGTAGAGAGCCGACAGATAGAGCAGGTCGCTGGTGACGTGGCTGGCCGACAGGTCCTGGAAGGCGTTGATGTCGATGTGCTGATCCTCGCCGGCGGCCAGCAGGCCGAGCAGGCGCGAGGTGCCGCCGTCGCCGGTCATGCGAACGTCGAGCCCGACCTTGGTGACGCTCGAGCCGACCTCCGCGTTCAGCGTGGTGACGTCCGCGCCGGGTCCGACCTGGACTCGCTGCGCGCCGATGTTCCAGGTCGCGTCGCCGAGCCGCTGCAGGTTCGCGTAGCGCACCCACGCCTCGCGGCCGGAGCGAATGTCGACGATCCCGCCGAACCACACCGGTTGGCCGTCCGGCGACCGGTGCTCGTCGAGCAACGTGACCCGCGCCCCGCGCTCGGCGAGGACGAGCGTCAGCGGAAAGTAGGCCACGTTGCCGCGCTCCACGGTCGAGCGCGCCAGCAGCGCCGCGTCGACCGCGACGTCGGCCGGGACGTACAGGAAGGTTCCGCCGGTCCACGCTGCCTGAGCCAGCGCCCAGAATTTGTCATGGGAGTCGAACTCGGTGACGCCGGGACCCCACTCCCCCGAACCGACCGGCTGGAGGGGCGCGGCACCAGCGGGACCGACCTCAGGCGCGGGAACCGCGGGGGTGTCCCCCTCCTCGAGGGCGCGGCGCACCAGGTCCGGATGCTCGCGCACCGCGGCACGCAGGTCGCTGAACACGACGCCGGCGCCAGCCAGCTCCGCATCCAGCTCGCAGCGGACCCGCGGCGGGTCGAGGAGCAGCTCGACGTCGCGCGGCAGGCGGTCGAGCGACGTCCGACGCCACTCCTCCTCCTGGCCGCTGGGCCAGGGAGTCGCCTCGGCGCGCTCGAACCATGTGCGGCGGCGGTCACGCAGCCACGCCGGCTCGTCGTTCGCGTCGCTGATGGCCTCGATCGTCGACGCACCGAACCCGATGCTGGGAGCCAGGACGGTCATCGGTTCAACCGACCGCACCTTCCATCGAGAGCTGGATGAGGCGGTTCATCTCGACCGCGTACTCCATCGGCAGCTCCTTGACGATCGGCTCGATGAAGCCGTTGACGATCATGCCTGCAGCCTCGGCCTCGGACAGGCCGCGGCTCATCAGGTAGAAGAGCTGCTCCGAGCCGACCTTCGAGACGGTCGCCTCGTGTCCGATGGTGACGTCCTCCTCGTCGATCTCCATGTAGGGGTACGTGTCCGATCGCGCCTCGTCGGAGAGGAGCAGCGCGTCGCATCGGACCGTCGACTTCGCCTTCTTGCAGCCGGGGTAGACCTTCACCAGGCCGCGGTAGCTGGTGCGGCCCTCGCCCTGCGAGATCGACTTCGAGGTGATCAGGGAGGTGGTGTTGGGCGCGGCGTGGATGATCTTGCCGCCGGCGTCTTGGTGCTGGCCGTCGGCCGCGAAGGCGATCGACAGCACCTCGCCGTGCGCCCGCTCGCCGAGTAGGTAGATCGACGGGTACTTCATGGTCAGCTTCGAGCCGAGGTTGCAGTCGACCCACTCCATCACCCCGTCCCCTTCGACGGTGGACCGCTTGGTGACGAGGTTGTAGACGTTCGCCGACCAGTTCTGGATGGTCGTGTAGCGGACGCGCGCACCCTTCTTGACGATGATCTCGACCACCGCGCTGTGCAGGCTGGCGGTCGAGTAGGTCGGCGCGGTGCAGCCCTCGACGTAGTGCACGCTGCTGCCTTCGTCGGCGATGATCAGGGTCCGCTCGAACTGGCCCATGTTCTCGGTGTTGATGCGGAAGTAGGCCTGCAGCGGAAGCTCGACGTGGACGCCCTTCGGGACATAGATGAAGCTGCCACCCGACCAGACGGCGGTGTTCAGCGCCGCCAGCTTGTTGTCGTTGGCGGGAATGACCGTGCCGAAGTACTCGCGGAAGATCTCCGGGTAGCGCTGCAGGCCCTCATCGGTCCCCAGGAAGAGAACGCCCTGCTTCTCGAGATCCTCGCGGATGTTGTGGTAGACGACCTCGGAGTCGTACTGCCCACCGACGCCCGCGAGGTACTTCTTCTCTGCCTCGGGAATCCCGAGCTTGTCGTACGTGCGGCGGATGTAGTCCGGCACGTCGTCCCACGACTGGACCGCCTTGTCGGTGGCGGTGACGTAGTAGTAGATGTCCTGGAAGTCGATCGCCGACAGGTCGCCGCCCCACATCGGCAGCGGACGCGCCTCGAAATGGCGATACGCCTTCAGCCGCAGCTTCGTCATCCACTCCGGCTCGTGCTTGATGCGGCTGATCTCTTCGACGACCTGTGCGTTGAGCCCCTTCTTCATCACATGCAGGGGCTTCATCTCTTCGTCGTGCCAGCCGTACTTGTAGCTGTCCGGGATCTGGCTGAGGGCAGGGTTGGGAAGGGCCATGGTTCCTCGTCGGTGGTCTGGGCGTCGCTGACGGCGCGAATCCCGACTGATTTGGTCGGTGTTGGGGCTCATTGTCGCGCATGACGTCTCCCGGCGCAAGGACACCGATCCGGCGTCCCGAGCGCCTCCCATGCCGCGCGTGTCAAGCGCGGGAAGCCCCCGACGGCTCCCCGGCCATTCGTAACGGCGGCCGTTACGAATGGCTGGGCCAGGCCCACCACGTCAGGATGCGAGCCGTTCCACATCCGCCGGCGACGGCGACCCCGCGACCAGCGTCCGCGCCGCGTCGACCGAAACCGCTGAGTCGATGATCGCCAGCTGCTCGACCCGTCGGCCGACAAGATAGGCAACGACATGGCCGCCCAACAGCGGGAGCTCGTCGTCGAAGGTCGGCGCCCAGCCGACCACGTCGAGCAGGTGCCCGGCGAACTCCGAGTAGACCCACGGGGCGCGAGGCTCCGGCAGCAACTCGCCCAACATCGCCAGCGCCGCCGCCTCGCCGCCCTCCCGCGCCGCATGCCAGTGCTCGACGCGACGCCCGTCGACACGCGCCACGTCGCCGGCGGCGAAGATTCCCGGCGCCGACGTCCGGCGCCCCGCGTCGGCCACGACGCCGTCATCGACGGCCAGGCCGGCCGCCTCGGCCAGCGCCACCCGCGGCGTCACCCCGACGCCGGTGACCATGAGATCGGCGCGAACATCGTCGAGCGACGAGACGGCCTCGCCGAGCCGAACGGTGATGCCCGATTCGTTCAGCACGCCGACCGCCCACGCCGAAAGTGTCGTGCCCAGCACGCCGCCCCACAGTGCGGGCGCGAGCTCGTGGACGGTCACCTCCACGCCGAGTGCGGCGAGCGACGCCGCCACCTCGACGCCGATGAACCCGCCGCCCACCACGACCGCCCGCCGCCCACTGGCCGCCGCTCGACGGATCGCCTCCGCATCGGCGAAGGTGCGGAGCGTCAGTGCGTGCTCGGCGCCGGGGATCGTCAGGCGCCGCGGCTCCGCGCCGGTGGCCAGCAGGCACTGCGAGAAACGGATGGTCGAGCCATCGCCCATGGTCGCCAGGCGAGCGTCAGGATCGAGCGACGCGACGGGCGCATCGGTCAGAAGGTCGACGCGCTGGCGTTCGTACCACGACGCCGGTTCTGCGGCGATCAGCTCGAGGCCGACGTCGCCCCGCAGCAGCTCCTTGGAAAGCGGCGGCCGGTTGTAGGGCAGGACGGCCTCGTCGCCGACGATCAGGATCGAGCCTGCGAACTTGCGGCGGCGCAGCGTGCGCGCGCAGCGGACCGAAGCCACCCCACCACCGATCAACAACACGTCGACGCGGTGCTCGACTGGCATCGGCCTCATGCTAGCCGCGCTTGACGTGCCGGCACCGCATCGGTACCGTCCGACGACCACCCGCAGGCGAAAGGAGCGACCCCGATGACTGCCCGATACGTCGTCGCCACGTCGCGCGCTCGCCTGCCCGAGGCCCGGCCCGTCATCTGACCCAACGGCCGAACCCGTCGCCTCGCACGCGGGCGCGCTCCAGCCCACCCGGCACCCGAACTGGAGACGCACCCTTGATCTCGGCTCCCCCGCTGCTCGACGGCACCATCCTGCGTGCGCAGAGCGGCTTCTACTACATCCGGACCGATGACGGCATCCTCGAATGCCGCCTGCGCGGCCGTGCCAAGCGCGGACCACGCGAAGGCGATCTGGCCGTCATCGGCGACCGCGTCAAGCTCACCCGCCTGACCGAGGCGACCGGCGTCATCGAGCAGGTCGAGCCACGGCACGCGAAGTTCAGCCGGCGCCAGCCCGGGCCGGGTGGCACGGCGCGCGAAGACGTCATGGTCGCCAACCTCGACCAGGTGGTGATCGTGTTCGCCTGTGCCGACCCCATGCCCAATCCGCGCCTGGTCGACCGCTTCCTGGTCGTGGCCGAGGCCAATGACGTCGAGGCGCTGATCGTGGTGAACAAGGTCGACCTGTGCGACGACCGCGAGGTTCGGACGATCTTCGACCGATACACGCGTATCGGTTACCCGGTCGTCTACGCCAGCGCTCGGGAGGGCGCCGGGGTCGACGCGATGCGCCAGCGGTTGGCCGGCAGGATCAGCATCTTCACCGGGCCATCAGGCGTCGGGAAGTCCACGCTCCTGAATGCCGTGCAGCCGGGACTGCGACTGGCGACCGGCGACGTCAGCGAGGCGCTCCACAAGGGACGCCACACCACGACCGTCGCCGAGCTGCACCCGGTCGACGGCGGGAGCGGCTACGTCGCCGACACTCCGGGGCTGCGCGAGCTCGGCCTGTGGCGGATCGAGGGGGACGAGCTGCCGTGGTGCTTCCCGGAGTTCCGGCCCTTCCTGGGCAGCTGCGGCTTCAACGACTGCCGCCACCTCGACGAGCCGCGCTGTGCCGTGCGCCGCGGCGTCGACGACGGGGAGATTTCGCCGTACCGCTACGACTCCTACCGGCGGATGCTGGCCACCACGTAACGAGCCGCTGCGCGTAACAGCCCCAGCTCGCCTCGCGTCCTCGGCGACACCCATACCCCACCGGAGGATGTCACGCCGTGCGTCGCCCGTTCGTCGCTCCCCTGATCGCCCTGCTGCTCGCCGCGATTCCCGTGACCGGCCTGGCTGCCGTCCCCGACGGCTACCGCGTCATCACGTACCGCCACGCCGATGGTGCCTTCTCGACCGTCGACGGCTGCATCCAGACCGAGGTGTACTTCGGCAGCACCGCCGCCACGTACGGCGCGCGGCCCGGCCGCGTCAACAAGCAGGAAGGCCCGACCGACCTGCTCGTCATCGTCTCCGACCTGTGCGGAGAGCCGGTGGGCAAAGGCTATCCGGTGCTCGCCGTCTGGCAGGGCCAGGCGATGGTCGCCCTCGCGTCGTCACCCCAGTTCGACCGCGCCTGGATCCGGGCCGCCCTGCCCGTCCACGACGACGTCAGCGGCGCCGATGCAACGGCCATGCTCGACCTCAGCTGGATCAGCACCGGCCGCGCAACGCGGGACCCGAGTCACATTCACGTCCGGTTCCCTGGCCTGGCGGTGGTCAACAGCCACGACAACGACACCATGGTCGATGCCGTCGCCGCCGGAAGCATCGGCATCGGCTCGCTGTCGATTCCCGTCCACACCGCCGACGCGCATCTCAGCTCGGTGAAGGCCGGCTGCCAGGTCATCGTGCATCCCGGAACCGATCCTGATATCGACTGCGTCTGAGCTCCGAGGTGCGCGACGGTGCTACCGCTCAGCTCTGCGTCCTTAGCTCCGTCGAGCGTCGGCCGTCACCTGTCAACCGCCGTGACGAGCCGGACCGTTTCCGCCAGCGCCGCGTTCGCCAGCGTCGTCGCGCGGTCGAAGTCGACGTTTTCCACCCGGTCGCAGGCGAGGTGGTAGCACGGGTCGGTCGGCGCGTTCGCCTCACCGCCGTACGCCGCGGCCTGCTCGGCCGTCTTCACCTCGCGCGCGCCGCTGAACAGGCCACCGACCGGGATGCCCACCGCGCTGAACCAATAGTGGTCCGATGCGCCGTTCAGGTTTTCCCGCTCCGCCGGCTGCTTGCGCGAGGCGAAATACACCTCGAAGTCGATGGTGATCTCGCCCGAGCCGCGCGGTGCCTCCGGATCGGCGTAGATGAAATTGATGCCGTTCGGCGAGCCGACCATGTCGAGGTTGAGGTACGCCGCGATCGCGGCACGCCCTGCCTCGTCGAGCCCCTTCACGTAGTCGCCCGAGCCGACGTCGCCGAACTCCTCGCCGCCCCAGAACGCGATCCGCAGCTTCGTCTCTGCCGGCAGCCCGTGTCGTGCCACCGCTCGCGCAATCTCGATCAGCGACGCCACACCGCTGCCGTTGTCGTTGATTCCTGGCCCGTCGAGCACCGAATCGAGGTGCGCGCCCAACATCACCTCCCGCGGCCCGTCGCCCAGCTCGGCGATGACGTTGCGCAGCGTCGCTGACCCGCGCTCGACCTCGGCCTTGAGGTGAAGCTCGGAAACCGAACCGTCGATCGCCTCGTCGACGGCCTTCGAGGCCGAAATCACCGGAATGTCGATCCCGTCCGGCGACAGGAGCGTCGGCCGCAGCACCTGCCCGGCCTCACGGTCGCGATAGATGAGCACGGCGCCCACCGCCCCCGCCTGCTCGGCATTGACGACCTGGTCGCGCCGCAGGCATGGCCCGCCCGCGACCACCGCCACGGCCCCAGCCGGCATGCCGTTGAAGTCGGCACTGCCGCAGCCCGTTCCGGCGACCCGGTACGGCGCTCCGTGGACGTCGCCCGGCGCCGAATAGATGACCGGATGAATGTCACCGCTGGTGAAGGTCCTGCCGTCGACTGCCAGGAAGTTCTCGCCGGTCTCGCGGAAGCCGGTGAACGCAACCTGGGGCGTCTCGACCCGGAATCCGAGCTCGCGCATCTGCGCGGCAACGTAATCGACCGACGCCTCGTAGCCAGCGGTTCCCGCCGCTCGGATGCCGTCGTGCTCGTCGGCGATCGCCTGCAGGGCTTCGAGGTGTCCGCGCAGCGCATCGGCCTGGACCGATACGTCGAGTGGCGGAAACTGGACACGCGGCGGGACGCTCGTGCGTGGCGTCTCCGCGGGAAGCGCCTGCACCGATCCACAGCCCGCCACCATCGCAGCCAGCGATGCCGCCAGGAGAAGGCGCCACGCCGATCGCAGCTGCATCGGTAAGAACTACCGCGCGGAGGCGTCAGCAGTTCACGACGTGTTGTGACCGGTCACCCTCGCGGCTATCATGACGCCGCTCCCGGGCGGGAGTAACTCAGCTGGTAGAGTGTCTGCTTCCCAAGCAGAATGTCGCGGGTTCGAGTCCCGTCTCCCGCTCCACCACCTTGGGCCGCAACGCCACCACGGCGTGGGCCATTTCCGCTGGATACCAGCTGCGTTGGTGATAAGCGGAAGGCGGAGCACATCTGACGGTCGATCGGGGAAATCCACGCTCATGCAAGCGTGGTGGACCGCTGATTGCCTGGCGATTCGGGGCAGCGTTCCGCATGCCACCAACTTATTGGTAGGACGCGGAATCGTGGGGTCGATGTAGCACGAGGCCCGGGACGGATCCCGGGCCTCGACCGTTGTCGCAGACCAGCTAGATCCGCCGGCGCGCGACCGCGTAGGCCGCGGCGCCCGCGGTCAGCAGACCAGCGAGCACGACCACCAGCAGCGGCAGCGGGCTCGTCGGAGCGGGCTGACCGACCGCCGTATCGGACATCTCGGCCGGGTTCTGGAAGTTGTAGACGTGGATCGTGACCACGTCATCGTTGTACTCGGCCAGCGGGAGCGGCGGGCTGTCGACCTGGGTGTCCCGGCGCGTGTTGAGCCGGATCGTCCCGTCGCTGGCGCGCACGACGGTCATGTCGTCGGTGCTTCCAGGGGTTGTGCGAATCGTTCCGAACCTCGTTCCGGCAGGCGCCTGTTGCTGCAGCGTCACGCCGCCCTCTGCAATGGGCGAGACGCCGGTCATGCTCACGTCGAGGCACGTCTTGTCCGACTTGGTCCCGTCGCCGTCGACGTCGAGACCGATGTCCGACTCGCACAGCTTGGCCGGCATGAACATGCCATCGGACAGGTTGAAGGTGGTATCGGTCGAGTCGGTGAGGGTGTAGCCGAAGTCCTTCTGGCCGCCGCTGACGCCATTCGTCGGCTGCTGGCCGCTCATGACGATCGTAGGACAGGCCAGGACCGTCGCGACCAGGCCCGGCAGTGTGCCCTCGCCGCCCGGCTCGCCGCCGGCGCCCTTGTCCTCGACCGCCTTGAAGTCGGCCTCGCTCTGGATGTCGGCGTTGCAGAGGTGCTGCATGACGACCACTTCCGGGTCGCCGCCGTGGGCTGCGAATGCCGGCACGACGAAGGTGCCGACCGTGGCGCTCGCCGCCACGAATGAGATGAAGAGCCTGCGCATGCGTGAACTCCCTTGGGTGAAGAGTCGGCCCACGGCTGCGCTCGGTGCGTCCGCTCAAGACCGATGCGGGCGAAGCACCCGCATGGCAGAGATACGGACAACCGGCAGACGCGCATCACTCGCCCATGTGGCGCGAGGAGCTACTGGCTGAGATCGGCCACCAGGATCGGGTCGGAGGTTGGCTGCTCGACACGGTGCGGCTCGACCGTCACCGCGAATGTCGCCGCCTGACCGATGCTACCGTCGACCTGCGCCACCGAGAGGTCACCGCCTCCGCTGAGGGTGCCGGCAGGAGCGGCGTGCCCGTCGGGGTCGATCAGCCACATCTCGTACAGCCCGCCCGCCGCCGGTGCGGGAAGGTCCGCCACGATGAACGTGGCTCGATCGGCGTCGTGCACGAGGTAGCCTGCTCCGGCGCTTCCACCGACCGCGACGACCTGGTCGCCGCGCGACAGCGCATCGGCCACCTGGCGCAGCGTCGCGTCCCGCGCCGAGACGTCTGACTGCAAGCGCACCGCGAGCACGGCAAGGATCACGACCAGCGGCACGGCCACGACTGCGATGCCGCGCGCCCAGCCCGGTCGGAGCCAGCCGAGCCAATCGCGCGACTGCCGCCGTTCGACGCGCGGTGCCGGCGCCGCAGCAGCTGGGACGCCCTGCGGCGTGCGCTCGACGGTCGCCATCAGGCGCTCGCGCAGCTCGGGCCGCGGTGCGATCGGCGCAACCGCCGCGGAGACAGCCTCTGCCGCAGCGAGCAGCCCCCGCGTTTCGGTGTGGGGTTCCGGGCAGCTGCGCAAGTGCCGGAGGAGGGCCTGGGCCTCGTCGGCGTCGACCGCACCGAGCGCGGCGGCCCCGGCGAGCTCGTCAGCCTGTGCGCAGCTCAGCTCATTCATCGCTGGTCACCAGCGAGCTCGAGGCCAGAGTGGAGCCGCTCCCCGCCGGCGCGGCATCGGAGCTGCGCAGCGCAGCTCGCAGCTTGGCGAGCGCCAGGCGCAGCCGCCCGTTCGCGGTGCCCGTCGGAACACTGGTGAGCGTTGCGATCTCGCGATAGGTGTGGCCCTGGAAATAGGCGAGCTCGATCGCCTGCCGCTGCTCGTCGGGCAGCTGCTCGATCGCCGCGCGCAGCGCGTCGTTGCCCATCCTCTCGATCGCATCGGTCAGCGTCGGGTCTGCCTCGGTGCGAAGCAGCGCCTGCTCGTCCGCATCGGTCAGGTCCATCGAAGGACGGAGGCCGCGCACACGGTCGATGGCTCGATTGCGCACGATGGTCAGCAACCAGGACCGAACGCTGCCGCGCTCGGGATCAAAGCTGTTGATCCGGCGCCAAGCGGCCACGAACGCGTCGTGCACGACATCCTCGCCGGCGTCGCGATCGCGAACGACGCGCAGCGCCACGCCGAGGGCCAGGGAGGCATACCGGTCATAGAGCTCACCGAGCGCATCGCGATCTCCGTGCTTGATCCTGGCCACCAATCGCCGATCCAGTGCAGCGTCGGGCAGCGCAGCCTGATCGACCACTGCCGGAGATACGACCGAATCACCGCTCGGCATCATTGGGCCGGAGTATCGCAAGCCGGCTGCCTGCCCTACTGCCGGGCTCTGCGTCGATGCGCCAGCAGCAGCAACCCCGCCGCTTCGCCGTTCGGATCGTCGCGTGCTGCGAACTCGTCGCCCAGCTCGCGAATGCGCCGCCGCAGCTCCAGACGGTCGGAGGCATTGAGTCGCACGCCGAGGCGGACCATGGCCAGCACGGCGTCGTCGCCGGCCTCGACCACCTCGTCGCGCACCGCCTCGAGCACCGCCGCCGAATGGCCGGCATCCGGTCGCGTACGCAACGTCCACGACTTCCCGGTGATCCGATACGGTCGCTCGCTGGCGCCCCGCTTCCCGCGCCTCGGCTCCTCTGCCCGCAGGAAGCCGGCGCGTTCGAGCACCCGAACGTGGAACAGGATCGTCCCGGGGTCACGCCCCAGCCGTTCCGACAGCTGCTGGTTGGTCAGCGCCTCGTCGATGCACAGCCGCAGGATCCGCAGCCGCAGCGGGTTGGCCAGCGCCTTCATCTCTTCCGGCGTTGCGTCTCGCACCGGCGGCTCCGCGCTCTTCGTCCGCGTAGTTATGGACTTTTCTCCAGTACTGGATTATGTTCCAGCGCATGATCCATCATCGGTGTCCTTCCCGCAGACCGATACGCCCCATCCTGGCAACCGCGGCGCTCCTCGCCCTCACCGCCTGCGCCGGCGCTGCCTCGCCGCCATCGGTGTCGACCACGCCCAGGCCGTCGCCGGTCACGACAGCCGATTTCCTGGCGTATGACGCATCCGTCGATCCCGATTTCCGCCAGGATGCCGCACCGCAGGTCCGAGCGGACGGCGTCACCGTCACCGACGTCAGCTACGCGAGCTCGTACGGTCGGGTGAGCGCCTGGCTGGTCGAGCCGCCCGCATCGGTCCAGGGGCCGCATGCAGGACTCGTCTACCTCCACGGCTCCGAGACCAATCGCGACGACCTGCTCGACGAGGCGGTGGCCATGGCGCACGCCGGAGCGGTGTCCCTCGTGCTCGACGCGCCGTTCGCCCGCGGCGAGGGCTCCATCCGGCCGTACCTGCAGAGCTACGTCGAGCCGGACAAGGAGCGCGACATGACGGCGCAGGCAGGCGTCGACATCCGGCGCGCGTTCGACGTCCTCGCTGCCCGATCCGACGTCGATCCCCACCGTCTGGCATTCGTCGGCCACAGCTGGGGTGCGTCGCTCGGGGCGGTGGTCGCATCGGTCGATCATCGCGCGCGCGCATGGGCGCTGCTGTCGCCAAGGCCGTCGTGGACCGGCTTTCTCGAGAGCAACGACCCGTTCGCGGTCTCCAAACGCGAGGCGTACGCGAAATACTGGGACGCCTACATCCGCACCATGCAACCGTTCGATGCGCTGCCGGTCATCGGTAGCGTCGACGGTCCGTCGCTGCTGCTGCAATACGGCAACGACGATGACGTCGTCCCGCCGAAGGTCGCGCGCCAGCTGATCACGGCCGCGCCGGCCGGCACCACCACGCAGCGCTTCGATGCCGGCCATGCGCTCGACGCCGAGGCGACACGGGCGCGCTGCAGTTGGCTCTCGGACCGCCTGGGTCTGCCGCGTGTCGACAGCGCAACGCTCGCGAATGTCGGCCTTCCGGACGAATGACCGATGCGGACCTCAGCGATGACCGCTGTTGTCGTCGCCACCGCCTCCACCGCCACCGGGACCGCTGTTGTCATCGCCACCGCCTCCACCACCCCCGGGACCGCTGTTGTCGTCGCTGGCCTCCGGCGTCTCGCTCGGATCCGGTGTATCTCGTTCGGTCTCGCTCGGCTCGGGCGTTTCACGTTCGCTGGCGCGCGACGTTTCGGACGCCGACGGCTTCGGCGTGTCGCTGTCTGACGGTTCGGGGCTGGGCGATGGGCTGAGCGACGGCGTAGGGCTGGGCGGCATGGTCGTCGGAGCGACCGAAGGTGACGGCGAGCTGCCGACGTTGCGGAACGAGATCAGCAGCTCGCCGGCAGCGAGGGCACCGGCAACACCGGCCACCAGCACGACGATCATCGCCACCGCCTGCAGCGGCCGTTGCCAGGCGCCCGGGAGCGCGAGCAGTCCGCCGAGCAGTCCACGCCTCGGCGGCGGAGCCTGCTCGACGGCGCCCATCACCCGGTCGACGAAGTCGGG
>JAICUY010000014.1 GCA_025935615.1 Steroidobacteraceae bacterium | reverse complement strand
CGTTCGCGGAGGCGCTCAACGAGTACCGGGAGTCGATGGACGGAGCGCGCGTTTTCGTGGTCGCGAACGGCCTGGCGACGCCGCCGGAGGAGGACCACCTCAACGTCATCGAGACGCCGTCCTTCATCCGGCACCTGATCCCGTTCGCTGCCTACTACGACCCCGCCAAGTTCGATCCGACGCCGGTCGGCACGTACATCGTCACGCCGCCAAGCTCGCCCGACATGATGCGCGAGCACAATCGCGCCTCGATCAGCAACACCTCGGTCCACGAGGCCTACCCCGGGCACCACCTCCAGCTCTCCGCGGCAATCACAAACCCGAGCCTGGTCCGGCTGTTCTCCGGCGCGCCCGAGTTCACCGAGGGCTGGGCGTTCTACTGCGAGCGGATGATGAAGGAGGCAGGCTTCGACGACACGCCGAAGGGCTGGTACATCGTCCACACCGATGCCATTTGGCGCGCGACTCGCATCATCCTCGACGTCAAGCTGCATCGCGGGCTCATCGGCTTCGACGAGGCCGTCGAGCGGCTGATCAGTGAGACGGGCTTCGAGCGGCCCGCCGCCGTGGCGGAGGTCAAGCGCTACACCTCCACCCCGACCTACCAGCTCTCCTACCTCTTCGGCCGCCACATGATCGAACGGCTGCGCGACGACGTCCGGCGCGCGCAGGGCGCGGACTTCGACCTTCGCCGCTTCCACGACACGCTCATGTACGCCGGCACCATGCCCGTCAGCTACGCGCGTCGGCTGTTCGAGCTGAACGGCCGATGAAGCGCCTCACGCTCCTCTTCGCAGTCCTGCTGCTCACCGCCTGCACCGCCGGCGCGACGCCGACGCCGGCGCCCGAGTGCCCGACCGAGGCGCCGACATCGGTCTCGGCCCAGGCGACGCTCGAGAACGCGGCCGTGGCGACCATCCGCCTCTCGGGCGCGGTCGAGGGCGAGTTCGCCTTCGACCTGCACGGCGATGAGGCACCGATCGCGACGGCCAACTTCGTCGCCTTGGCTCGCTGCGGCTTCTACGACGGCATCAAGTTCCACCGCGTGCTGGCCGGCTTCGTCATCCAGGCTGGCGATCCGGGCACGAAGGAGCATGAGGGCGACTTCCAGGGCATCGGCACGGGCGGTCCAGGCTACGAGTTCGAGATCGAGCCGCCGGCCAGCGGCCTGACGTATGAGCCGTATTCGGTGTCGATGGCCAACGACACGCGCACCAACGGCAGCCAGTTCTTCATCGCCCTCGCCGATCTGAGCGCGGGCCTACCACCGTCCTACACGATCTTCGGCCAGGTCACCTCCGGCACCGATGTCATCGACGAGATCGCCGCCGTCCCGGTGAACGACCCGCAGATCGGCGTCCCGCTCACGCCGGTGACGATCGAGTCGATCACGATTTCCGCCGCCGAGGAGTAGCCGCTCGCCTGCGGAACCGCTTTGCTTTGTAAAGGAATCTAAACCTCGAAAACCTTGTCTAAAGGGAACGCGTGGTCTATTCTCTGGATGCTGTTCGCACAGCGATTCACTACTGGTCGCAAGGCCATGGGTAGGTTAGGGTTAGGGTAGTGCGGGAAACCGTGCGTGAAAGATGCCCTTGCGATTAGCGAATCCGGCAGCAATGAAGGCCCCCGCTTCCGCGGGGGCCTTCGACTTTCCATCGCCTGTCCAGCACCGCCCGCATCGGCTGCGCCTCGGGTACGATGGGCCGGTCGGGGTCGGCCAGCATCGTCGACCGGCCAAGACAACTGGCGCCGGTAGCTCAGTGGATAGAGCGTCGGCCTCCGGAGCCGAAGGTCGCAGGTTCGAATCCTGTCCGGCGCGCCAGCCCTCTTCGGTATTTCAGGTCCGACGCTATGATGGCGCCGACTTGCGCCGCCACCGCCGCCGATTTGAGCGGGTCCGGGGGAGCCCCGATGGACGGCCCAGACTGCTGCCGCGATGAATCACCGCGCGGCCATGGAGGAGGAACATTGAAGCACCTGCGACTTCTTGCAGTGCTCGTCACGATGATGCTCATCGCGACGGCATGCGCCGGCGGCGGGGCATCCCCGAGCGCCGATGAGGAAAGCGAAGCGCCCGCCAGCCAGGCCGCGGAGAGCCAGCCGGCCGAGTCCGAGGCGGCCGAGACGCCGGACAAGCTCACCATCGGCTTCGTGCCTTCGAGCGAGGCGGGGCAGCTGGTCGAGGACATCCAGCCGCTGGCGGACTACCTGAGCGAGCAGCTCGGCATCCCGGTCGAGGGCACCGTCACCAACGACTACACCGGCCTCGTCACCGCCATGGAGACCGGCCAGGCGCAGATCGCGGCCCTTCCGCCATTCGGCCTGCTGCAGGCGATGGATCGTGCGAACGCAGAAGTCATTCTGCAGTCGGAGCGCTTCGGTTCCGGCACCTATCACACCCAGTTCTTCACCAACAACCCGGACAAGTACTGCACCATCTCGGATCCCGAGGAGAACACGCGCGTCGTCGATGATGCGGACGTGACCTACCTCAACTGCAATGGCACCGCGCGCGAGAACGACGAGACCCCGGAGGGCCCGATCGGACTCGAGGCGCTCGAGAACCTCGAGCCGGGCACCACGATGTCGTTCGTGGAGCAGACCTCGGCCTCGGGCTACATCTTCCCGGCCACCGTGCTGATCACCAACGGCATCGACCCGGAGAACGACGTCGAACCGATCTTCCCGGGCAGCCACGATGGCTCCGTCATCGCGGTCTGCGAGGGTGACGCGGAAGTGGGCGTGAGCTTCGACGATGCCCGCACCGTCGCCACGACCGACTGCGACGTGGCGAACGAGGTGGTGGTGTTCGCCTACGGGCCGGAGATCCCGAACGACGGGGTGGCGGTCTCGGGCGACCTGCCCGATGATCTCAAGGAGCAGATCAAGCAGGCCCTGATCGACTACTCGGAGACCGACGAGGGCGCCGAGGTGCTCGACTCGATCTACCAGATCACGGCGTTCACCGAGCCGAACCTCGATGCGCTCGACCTGGTCCGCCAGGCGGTGGACGAGCTCGGCTTCGAAGGCTAGTCGACGCGAGGGAGGCGGGCCCGTCACGGGCCCGCCTCTTTTCTCATCCCCACCATGATTCGATTCGAGAACGCGTCGGTCACCTACCCCGGCGGCGTCCATGCCCTCAAGAACCTGACGCTCGAGATTCCGGATGGCGAGATGATCGTCATCGTCGGTCTCTCCGGCGCCGGCAAGTCAACCCTCATTCGCGCCATCAACGGCCTCGTGCCGCTGACCGGCGGCGACGTCACCATTGACGGCGTCAGCGTCCGCAAGGCGAGCCCGGGACAGATGCGCGAAATCCGCTCGAAGATCGGCATGATCTTCCAGACCTTCAACCTCGTGAAGCGCACGAGCGTACTGAACAACGTGCTGATGGGCCGCCTGCACGCCACGTCGACCTGGCGCTCGCTGGTCGGCATGTATGCGGCTGGCGACGTCGAGCTCGCCATGCAGTCGCTCGAGCGCGTCGGCATCGTGGACAAGGCCTACGTCCGCGCCAGCAACCTGTCGGGCGGCCAGCAGCAGCGCGTCGGGATCGCCAGGGCGCTGGCCCAGCAGCCGAAGATCATCCTGGCCGACGAGCCGGTGGCCAGCCTCGACCCGCCGACCAGTCACGTGGTGATGCGTGACCTGCAGCGCATCAATCGTGAGCTTCACATCACCACGATCACGAACCTGCACTTCCTGGATCTGGCGCGGCAGTACGGCGATCGGCTGATCGGCATGCGCAACGGCGAGGTCGTCTTCGACGGACCGGGGCACGAGGCGGACGAGAACGTCTTCCGCGACATCTACGGCCGCTCGCTGACCGCCGACGACGTGCTGGAGACCGCCGCGGTCTGATGACTGCCATGGTCCCATGACCGCCGTCGTCGTATGACTGCCGTCCTCTCATGACCGCGCCGAGCGCACGACCCGCGAAACCGCCACGCACTCCGTGGCTGGCGATCTCGTTTCTCGCGTTCGTGGCCATCACCGTGTGGGTCGTTCTCGGCCTGGCGCCCGATTTCGAACGGACCATCGCCAACCTCGGCCAGGCCGGCGAGATCTTCTCGGAGTTCTGGCCACCGCAGTTCTCGTTCTTCGACCGGACGATCGATCCGATCATCGAAACCTTCCAGATGGCAGTCATCGCCTCGGTGATCGGCTGCGGCATCGCACTGCCGGTCGCCTTCCTGGCGTCTCGCGTGTCCGCACCGAATGCCGTCGTCTTCTGGATCGACCGATCGGTGTTGAGCGTCGTTCGTTCGATTCCGGACGTGCTCTACGCGCTCATCTTCGTGGCTGCCCTGTCGGTCGGACCACTGCCGGGGGTCCTGGCCCTGATCTTGTTCAGCGTTGGCGTCGTCGCCAAGCTGCTGTCCGAAACGGTCGACGGCGTCGACCGAGGGCCGATCGAGGCGGCGCGCGCGACCGGCGCACGGCATACCCAGGTGGTCGCCAGCGGCGTCCTGCCGCAGGTGCTGCCCAATTACGTCGCATACGCCCTGTATACGTTCGAGCTCAATGTCCGCGCGTCCGCGGTCGTCGGATTCGTTGGCGCCGGCGGGATCGGCCTCCTGCTCGAGACGCAGCGTCGCTTCTTCAACTACGACCGCGTTGCGCTGGTCGTCCTCGAGCTGTTCCTGATGGTCGTCGTCATCGAGTTCATCTCGGAGCGGTTGCGCCGGAGGCTGACGTAGCCGATGGCCACGGTCGCAGACGCACGTCTCGCTCGTCCGGCGCGCCCCTCGCGCATGGGTCGGACATTGCTCCTCGTCGGGCTCGCGGCCCTGTTGGCATGGGCGCTGGTCACCACCGACTTGCGGCTCGACCGTCTGCTGGGACTCCCAGCGACGCTGGGAAACATCTTCGGGAAGATGCTCTTCTTTCCGGAGTGGGAGTACTTCCCAACCGCCTGGGGCGGCATGGTCCAGTCGATCCAGATGGCGTGGTTCGGCACCATCGTGGGCGCCATCCTTTCGTTCCCGCTCGGCTTCCTGGGGGCGAAGAACGTCTCGGGCTCGATCGTCAGCAACGTGATCCGGCAGGTCCTCAATGCCATTCGGGCCTTCCCAACGCTGATCCTGGCGATCCTGTTCATTCCGCTCTTCGGCCTCGGCGCGTTCACGGGCGCCATGGCCATCGGCGTGCACTCGACCGGCACGCTCGGGAAGCTGACCGCCGAGCTGATCGAAGGCATCGACGGCGGGCCGGTGGAGGCCAGCCGCGCGACCGGCGCGCGGCAGTCGCAGGTCCTGCGCTGGGGCGTGCTGCCGCAGGTGCTGCCCGAGATCGTCGCCTTCTGGATCTACCGCTTCGAGATCAACATCCGAGAGTCGGCGATCCTGGGCGTGGTGGGTGCCGGCGGCATCGGCGTTTCGCTGGTGAACACCATCAACTACCAGCGCTACGAGAAGGCCGGCATGGCGCTGATCGTGATCGTGCTGACGGTCATCGTCATCGATACGCTGTCGGGACGGGTGCGGCGCCGGATCATCGAGGGCGGTGACAAGCCGTCACGGGGCGAGATGCTGGAGCAGCCCGAGTTCGCCACCGAGGTGGTCAGCTAGGCAGTCGGCTGGGCGTCCCGCCGCCGCGGCGTTCCACCGGATGGAACATTTGACGGGCGTCGACCGAGCGGCAGCCCTGAACCGACGCCTCAGAGGTCGCTTGTGATCACCAGCCGGGACAACCGACGCTGATAGCAGCGGCGCCAGTCCCGCGACGACGTTGCGGCGTCAAACGTTCCACGACGCGGAACGGCGGCGGCACCACTCAGCCATTCGTGCCCAGCCGTAACGCGGCGCGCCTGGCCATGATCGGCGCGACCTGCACCACCAGCGCCCCGGCCGAGGCGCACAGCAGCCCGGCGACCTGCGCGGCGCCCAGCCGCTCGCCGAGGAAGACGACCGCCAGGATCGCGATCTGGATGGTCATGGTGTTGTTCACCACGCTCGACTCGACCGCCGTCAGCGTGCGCAGGGTGTGGTTCCAGATCGTGAACGCGAAGGCGGTGTTCACCGCCGCCAGCCAGGCCACGATCAGCCAGCCCTCGAGATTGAGCGCCGGCCAGCCCTCGAGCGCCACGCCGGCCACCAGCAGGGCAATGGCGCCGATTCCCATGCTGACCGATGTCAGACCGATGGCGCCGCCGACCCGACCGATGGCATCGCGCGCCAGCCCTCTCCCCAGGTGGGCCGATACGGCCGCTGCCAGCAGGCACACCAGCGCGACCCCGATCCCCAGCGCTTGGTCGGCACCGATGGCGAACGGGCCGAAATAGAGGACGGCTCCGAGGACCAGCAACGCCACGCCGGCGAGCTGCGTGGACGACGGTGCCTCCTCCCGGCGCAGCAGGGCGATGGCGACGACCGCTGCCGGCGTGGCGGACAGGACCAGATTGACGGCCGTTGCCGGCAGCAGCCCGAGCGCCGCGAACTGCGCTCCCTGGGCCACGGCCACGAACAGCAGACCGTAGACCGCCACGCGCCGCGTGAGGCGGGCATCGGGCCGAACCGCCGCGCGGCGGAGAGCGCGGACGCCGAAGGGCAGCAGGATGGCGGCCGCCAGGACGTAGCGCAGCCCGGCGAACGAGAGCGGCGCCAGGTGCAGATCGTCGAGGCCGATCTTGATGAGCACCCACGAGGTCGACCACAGGAACGTGACCAGCAACCCCTGGCCGACCGCCACGAGGTGGGCGCGGCCCGAGCGCTGGGCAGCATGCATCGGTTCAGTCAAAGCCGGCAACGGTAGCACGGACTACACTCTCCGCTCATTCCGAGCACGAGCAGTCGCATGGGTCAGCTCCACGAGGACGTTCCGGCGCGCATCGCCTGGCTGGGCCGGGCATCGGGCGGTTCAGCCCTGCTGGGCGGCAAGGGCGCCGGCCTCGACCAGCTGATCCGGCTGGGCGCCGACACGCCGCCCGGCTTCTGCCTGACGACGGAGGCATTCGCGTACCAGCTCGGCGAAGAAGCAGCACGGGTGGCGCGCGCCGACGAGCCCGCCGAACGCGAGCGATTGCTGGCCGCGCTGTCGGCGCCGCTCCGCCCGCCGTTGGGCGACGAGCTCGCGGCAGCCGTTGCGCAGCTGGTCGCGCTCGGTTCCGGCGACGCCGCGCTGGCGGTCCGCTCCTCGGCGGTCGGCGAGGACGGGCGCAGCGCCTCGTTCGCGGGCATCCACGAGACCGAGCTTGGCCTCAGTGCCGACCAGGTCGACGCCGCGGTGCGCCGCTGCTGGGCCTCGCTGCTCAGCGAGCGAGCGGTCGGGTACCGGCGCATCCGGGGCCTGTCGATGGCGGATGCCTCGATGGCGGTGGTCGTGCAGCTCCTGGTTCCGGCGGAGGCAGCGGCCGTCGTCTTCACCCGACATCCGGTCACCGGGCGCGACGACAGGATCGTCGTCAACGCCGTGCGAGGCTTTGGCGAGGCACTGGTCAGCGGGGAGGTGACGCCGCACATGGCGGTCCTCGACAAGGCCTCGCTCACGCTCGAAGAGGAGGACGGTGACGCGCTGACGCGCGACGCGCTGCTGCGGCTGGCCGGCATCGGCCTGGAGCTCGAGCGAAGCTTCGGACAGCCCGTGGACCTCGAGGCCGCGCTGGCTGCCGACCGTTGGTACATCCTGCAGGCGCGACCCATTACCACCTGAGAACCGATGGCGACCGAGACCTCCGACTTCCCGGTTACCTGGCGCGAGCCCGGTGATGCCGAGCTCAGCTGGGAGTGGGACGACATGCACATGCCGAATGCGCTCGCCCCGCTGGCGCAGGACTACGCACACGTCGTCGAGCAGGGCTTCGCATACCGATACGTTCGCCTCGAGATGCCGTTCGAGGTGCTCGCTCGCGTCTGGAACGGGTACGCCTATTTCGCGTCCCGCCGTTCGTTGGCCGATGGGGAGAGTGACGACGACTTCTACGCGCGCATGATCGCGCGCCGGCGCGAGCAGGTGCCGATCGCCGCCGCCTACTGGCGCGATCAGGCGCTGCCCGACCTCAAGGCGGCGTACGCCTGGGTCGATGCCGTACCCGTTGAGTCGATGCCGGCGGCGGAACTGGCCGGCGCGTGGGACGAGGCCTGGCATCGCATCGAACGGTGCTGGCGTATCCACTTCTATGCGATCACCGGCCCGTACCAGGTGCTCGACGACCTGGCCGATGCGTACGAAGCCGCCAAGCCGGACGCCACGCCCGGCGAAGCGCTGCGCCTGGTCCAGGGGCTCGTGGAGGAGCTGCGCTCGGTCGAGGAGGAGCTCGACCGGCTGGCGGTCCGCGTCGCCGACCCGGACGTTGCGGACGCCCTGCGCGGCGGGCAGGCGTTGCCCGCGGCATTCCAGGCAGCCCTCGACGCGTTCCTCGAACGCCACGGTCACCTCGGCCAGAGCTTCGACGATCTGACGCTGGCCTCGTGGATCGAAGAGCCGGCGCTCCTGCTGGCCGAGCTGGGCAAGCGCGCCGGCCGCTCGAGCAACGCAGCCCAGCGTCGCGATGAGATGCAACGCGAGGCCGCGGCGCTCCTCGCCGACGTGCGCGAGCGTTTGGCATCCGAACCCGCCACGCTGCGCCGCTTCGACGAGACGCTGGCGCATGCCCGCCAGATCGGGCCGCTGACCGAGGGGCACAACTACTGGATCGATCGCATGGCGCAGTCGCGTCTGCGACGTTTCGTGGTGCGCGTTGGTGCGCGACTGGCGCGCGACGGCGTGATCGATGAGCCGGCCGACATCTTCTACCTCCATCGCACCGAGCTGCCGGCGCTGATCCGCGACGCCGCCGACGTGCGCCACCTGGTGCACGACCGCCGGGAAACGCACCAGCGACAGGCCGCGATCCGGCCGCCACGGGTCGTCGGCGCGCCAGCGGAAACGGGCGGCCCCGGCCGCTTCGACGGGCCGCGCCTCGAGCAGCCGTCGGAGAACGAGATTCGTGGCGTCGGCGCGTCGGCCGGCGTGGTCCGTGGCGCCGCGCGGGTCACCCTCTCCCCGGCCGACTTCGACCGCATTCAGCCCGGCGACATCATCGTCTGCCCGTCGTCGAATCCGTCCTGGGTCCCGCTCTTCGCGGTCGCAGCCGGCCTCGTCACCAACACCGGTGGCGTGCTGTCACATGCCGCTGTCGTGGCACGCGAGTTCGCGCTGCCTGCCGTGGTCGGGACCGGCGACGCGACGCTGCGCATCCCCGACGGCCGGTTGATCGAGATCGACGGCACGACCGGATCCGTCCGGTTGCTGTGACCGGCGCCCGAGCCGAGGCCCCGCCGTCGCTCGTCAGTCCCCGCATCGCCGGCCTCGCCAGCGGCGCGATCCTGGTGCCGCTCAACTCGACCATGCTGGCCGTGGCGCTGCCGAGCATCATGGAAGAGTTCGGCGTCGATCCCCGGACGGTGGCGACGCTGGTCACCATCTATCTCGCCTCGGTCGTCGTCGCGCTGCCGGTCAGCGGCACGCTGGGTGACCGGTTCGGACATCGGCGCATCTTCCTGGCAGGCGTCGTTGGCTTCGCGATCGCATCGGTCCTCGCGGTCGTCACCTCCGCATTCGCGCTGTTGATCGCGTCGCGCGTCCTTCAGGCCGTGACCGGCTCGTTGGTTTCAACCGGTGCGGTCGCCCTCGTGCGAGCGGCAGCGCCCGCCGGCCAACGAGGTGCCGCGTTCGGCTTCTTTGACATGCTCGTCTCCACCAGCGCGGCGATCGGACCGTTCCTGGGCGGCCTGCTGGTCGGCGCGTTCGGCTGGCACGCCATCTTCCTGATCTCGGTGCCGATTGCGGTGGTCGCCGCGGTCATCGTCGGCTTCGGCCAGTGGAACGACGCGCCAGCGGCCGAACCGAGGCCGGTCGACCTGCCGGGCCTCATGCTCGCAGCGCTCTTCCTGGTTGCGCTGCTCGTCGCGCTGCTCGCCTTCGCGAGCCCCGCCGGAATCGCCGCGGCGGTCGCTGCTCCGCTGCTGCTCGTCGCATTCGTCGCCTATGAGATGCGCGCACGGCATCCGGCGGTCGATCCACGCCTCTTCTCGCGTGCGGCATACACGGCGGCCGTTGCGGGCGTGCTGGGCGCCACGGTCGTGCTGCACGCCAGCTTCATCCTCGTCCCCCTGCTGACCGAGCGCCTGCTGCTCGCCTCGGCGGCGACCGCCGGCATCGTCCTGCTCGGCCTGTCGGGGCTGTCGGCGGTGACCGCTCCCATCGGCGGCCGCCTCTCGGACCGCCTCGGACGCCGAACGCCGGCCGTGGCCGGCGCGCTGGTGATGAGCGTCGGCCTGGTGGGGCTGTGGCTGATCGCGCCCGGCGTCCTCGGTGTGGCCGTGTTGCTGGGGCTGGTTGGCATCGGTTTCGGGCTCGCCGGGTCACCGCGCCAGGCCGCAGCGCTGGAGGCGGTCGGCGCCGACGAGGTCGGCATGGCGGCCGGGACCTATTTCACCGGCCGCTACTTCGGGGGCGTGCTGGGCGCCAGCCTGGCCGGAATGGTGGTCGGCGAGCAGGTGACGGCCGCCGGTATCTCACTCGGATTCGGTGTCCTGGCCGTCGTCGGCGTGGCCATTGCGCTCGTCTCGATCGGACTGCCCGGCCCGCATCGGGCATCATCGGTGCGTGGACAACCTGATCAGGCGCGATCGGCCCGCACGTGAGGCCGAGGAGGAGCGCCTCTCGCCGCTGGCGACCCGATCGACCGGCAGCCGGGGTCGCGAACGCCCGGAACCGCCCGACGAGTTCCGCACCGCCTTCGAGCGCGACCGCGACCGGATCCTGCACTCCAAGGCGTTCCGCCGCCTCAAGCACAAGACACAGGTCTTCATCAATCCCGAAGGGGACCACTTCGTCACGCGCCTGACTCACACCCTGCAGGTGACGCAGATTGCGCGGGCGCTGGCGGCCGCATTGAGCCTCAACGAGCCGCTGGCCGAGGCGATCGCGCTGGGGCACGACGTCGGCCACTCGCCGTTCGGCCACACCGGCGAGGACGCGCTCTCGCCCTACTTCCCGCCTGACGGCTGGCACCACGCCGCGCAGAGCGTCCGCATCTTCGAGGCACTCGAGCCGCTCAACCTGACCTGGGAGGTGCGCGACGGCATCCGCGCCCACTCCTGGAAGATCGAGCCGCCGCCCGCCACCTGCGAGGCCATCTGCGTGCGGTTCGCGGACCGCATCGCCTACCTCAGCCATGACGCGCTCGACGCCATGCGCGCTGGGGTGCTGGACGTGGCGGCCTTCCCGCGGCGCGTGCGCGAGCGTTTCGGCAAGCCGGGGCGCGCCTGGATCGGCGAGATGATCGACGCGGTGATCGAGCACTCGCTGGGCGTCGGTCGCGTCGAGATGGACCATGCGACGCTGGAGGTCATGAACGAGCTGCGTGACTTCATGTTCGAGCGCGTCTATCAGGCGCCCAGCCAGCTCGCCGAGCAGACCAGGGCGGTCCGCCTCATCCGCGACCTGGTCGACCACCACCTGTCCCACCCCGACCAGATCCCGGCGACCTATCGCGATACCGATGCGCCGCTCCCGGTGCAGGTCGCCGACTACATCGCCGGTATGACAGACCGATACGCCCTCATGACCCACGAGCGCCTCTTCGCGTCATAGGCCTGCCGATTCGCCAGCCGCATAACTCGCTATCGGAAGACGCGAAGAGCTCCCGGGCGGACCGTGAAGGTCACCGGCGTGGTCCCGATCGACCGGCCATCGGCATGCGCCGGCAGCACGCCATTCACCGCCTCGACCGTCACCTCGCGCGCCAGGCGACGCGTGATACGCGGCTCGCGCCGTCGGACGCCGCGCGCGACGCGGGCGAAGTGCGCCAGCACCTCCCAGCGGCTCATGTGCGAGAAGAGCGCCACGTCCAGCTGGCCATCGGTCGGATCGGCGTCCGCGGCAACCGTGAACCCCATGCCCAGGTACGGGCCATTGCATACGGTGACCGCCGGCGCACGCGTGTGGTAGCTCCGGTCGTCGATCGTGAGGCGCATGGCGCGGCGGCGCTGCCGCAGCGCCCGCAGGACCACCCGAAGGCCGCGCCACCAGCCGCGGCGCTCGGACAGCTCCACCGCGCCGAAGCCGGCGGCGTCGAGCCCGACGCCCGCCGCTTCGAAGAACGGATGCTCCTCGGCATCGTCGGCGCCGTCGACGCCGTGGCGGGCCACGCCCATGTCCATCGCCGTCCACGTGCCGCGGGCGATGACCTCGACCGCGGCATCCAGCGACAGCGGGACGTTGAAGCCGTGCGCCACATTGTTGAAGCTGCCGCGCGCCAGGATGCCGAGGATCGCATCGGTCCCGGCCAGGCCGGCGGCAGCCAGGGCCACCGTTCCGTCGCCGCCGGCGACAACCACGTCGCGGTCGGCTGCGGCCTGACGCGCAAGCGCCTCGACGTCGTCGTCCTCGGTGAGGGTGCGCAGCTCCACCTCGAGCTCGCGCTCACGGAGGGTCCGGACGAGCGCCTCAGGCTCGAGCTTGGCAGGGTCCTTGGCCAGATCAGGTCCCGAGCCGACTTTGCCTCCGGCGGCCGGATTGACGAGGAGCAGGATCGCGCGCCGGCTCATGACGGCGATGGTCCCGGGCCGAGCACGTAGGCCTGGAACGTCCCATCGCCGCACTCGACCGCCACCTGCGCCGGACGTGGCGCTGCCGGATCGTGCGGATCCGTGCCTGCCGGCGCGTAGACCCGACGGGTTGCTAGCCCGACGAGCGTCGTTCCGACCTCGACCGCCCGCTCACCGCTGCTGAGCTGCGGGTTGGGCGCGGGTGTGCCGGCTGCGCGGTAGACGCCATCAGCCGTGTGGAGCTCGGCGAAGCAGCCGGTCTGCCCGGTGGCGCGCCACAGTCCCAGCAGCCCGATGCCGACGAACAGCACCACGCCCACGACCAGGCAGCCGCCTGCGCGCCAGTTCACCGTCCGATCTCGAATGAGCTGAACTCGCCGCTGGCTGGTTCCCAGCGCGCTTCGACCGTCTCGACACGTGCGCCGTGCGGGCCTCGCCGCAGTTGCCGCTCGAGCTCCTGCAGCCGCTCGGTGGCGCCCTCGGCCAGCACCTCGACCGTCCGCTCGTCGTCGTCGTTTCGGACCCAGCCGGTGAGCCCCAGCTGTGCTGCCTGGCGCCGCGTCCACCAGCGGAATCCGACCCCCTGCACGCGACCGATCACCGTCGCCACCAGGCGCCCCTGGTCAGCCATGAACGGATGGCCAGGCCAGCATGGCGACCTCCATCGCCAGCCGTGGTGCGGCATTCTGGAGGAGGGCATCGCGGATCTGCTCCAGGCGGCGCATGCATCGCATCAGCTCCGCCTGACCGATACGCCCCGCGGCCGCCTCGACGCCGCTCAGCAGCTCACGAGACGGAGCGAAGGCGGGACGTCCGGCGCGCACGACCAGGAGGTCGCGGCCGAGGTCCAGCCAGGCATCCACGACCATCAGCGCCGCGGCGCGCTGCGCGGCGCTCGACAGCTGGTCGTCATCGGCCGGTGGCGCCTCCAATGCCAGTGAGGCGGCCGCGTCGAGCAGGTCCCGGACGGCCCCGAACCGATCCGCCGTTCCCCTGGACAGCAGGTCGAGCAGCTGCTGCTGCGCCGTCCGTCGCCAGTCGACGAGCCGCGCGTCGCGTGCAAAGCTCACGGCCGTGCCCGACAGACCGCCCGATATGCGGGCCAGTGCATCGGCCTGATCGGCCGGGAGACGCTCGCGGTCGACGAGCCATGCGACCAGCTCGTCCCGTGGAACAGGCCCGATCCGCAGCGGCTGTGCCCGCGACCGGATGGTCGGCAGCAGGCGGCTCGGCTCATCCGCGACCAGCACGAACATGTGTCGCTCGCCCGGCTCCTCGAGCACCTTCAGCAGGACGTTCTGTGCCTGCTCGTTGGCGAGATCGGCATGCTCGATGACGATCACCCGCCGCTCCGCCGCCACCGGAGCGCCGGCCGTGTTCAACAGCCAGCGCCGGGCGGCGCCGACGATGCTCTCGCCCTGCGCCCTCTCCTCCCGCCACCGTTCCGGCGAGCCGATCACCAGGTCCGGGTGGCTGCGAGCGCGAGCCAGCCGGCAGCCACGGCAGGCGTTGCATGGTCGCCTGGAGCCTTCCGCATCGGTGCAGAACAGCAGCCCCAGCAGGTCATCCACGAAGGCGTCCTTGCCTGCTCCGGCCGGCCCGTGGACGAGCAGCGTGCGCTGGAGGCGGCCGCCGACGGCGGCGCGAGTGGCGATGGCGCGCGCCGTCGGCTGGCCGAGTCCCAGGAAGCCGGGTTGGGCGGTCACCTCGATCACGGTATCGGAGTCTATCGGCGCTGAGGCGAGGGTGCCGCCGAGCGGCGAATCGGTCTTCCGGTGGCATACTTCGTGCACCCGGTTACAGCCCGAGTCTCAAGGAGGTGCAGCATGGCCAGCGGAGCCACCAGGGCCGCCGATGATCTCTCCGCGGGCGTCAGGTCGATCGTCGACAGGGTGCTCGAAGCGGACGTGACCGATACGATCGCTCAGCGTGGCAAGGAGATCGCCGCAGCGCTGACCGACGCCACCGAATCCGCGGCCGATCGCGCCCAGCGGGCATGGCGGGATTCCGCGCCCGTGCGCCGCGATGCATCGCGCCACCTTGCGCGCAGCTCACGCGATGCAGGCAAGTGGAGCCGCCGCACCTGGGCGAAGGAGGTGCAGCCTCAGTTGCGCGACCTGTGGAAGCGCCGCGCCGTGGCCGTCACCGCTGCGGGCGCTGCCGTTCCCGCGGGCCGCGAGCTGGTCGACGCCGCCGCCGTCCGCCTGAACCTCAAGCGGCGGGAGGAGCGCCATTGGGGCGCATTCTTCCTTGGCCTCATCATCGGTGCCGTGGCCGGCGCTGCCGTCGCGTTGCTGACCGCCCCGAAGCCGGGGCGCGAGATGCGCGACGAGCTCGCCGAGCGGGCCCGAGAGGCTGCTGACAACGTCCCGGAATGGGTGCCGCTGTTCGAGCGCGAGCCCCGCAATGGCAACGCGACCCTCGGCGAACTGGGAGAGTCGACGTCAGCCACGACGACGCCGGTGACGCCGACGGCTCCGTCCGCGCCCGCGACCGCGCCGATCGAGCCGGAGCTTCCGGGGATCACACCCGAGGCCGACGAGACCATCTAGCGCGCCTGCCGGTCGGTTGGCCGCGGCTTGACAGCTTCGGCCGCGGCGTCTCAACCGGCGGAACGAATGACCGCCAGCAGGTGACTCCAGTGCTCAGCGCGGCGCGATCATCGTCGGACGTTCCGCTGGATGAGCACGTTCGACCGGCGCGCCCTCACCTCGCCGTCAAACGTTCCAGCCCGCGGAACGCCAGCCGATACCCGGCGCAATCTGACCGATGAGCCGACCCTTACTGACGGGTGGTGCGGGCCGAGCGGAAGCGGCCCCAGATCCCCTGCGGCTCGCCCTCGGCAGCCATCGCCTCGCCTGACGCCCCGGAATCGGCCTCGGGCGACTCCGCCTTTGGCTTGCGCGAGCGCGTGCGCTTCGGCTTCGCAGTCTCCGCCGCCCCGACGCCAGCTTCCGGCTCGGTGGCCTTTCGCGATCGGGTTCGGCGCGCAGGCTTCTCGTCAGCCGTCGTTTCGGTCGCGGCCGTCTTGGGCGCCCGCGTCCGCTTCGGCTTTGCTGTCGGCTCCTCGGCGGACGGCACCGTCTCGGCCTTCGCCGGGGTCCTGCGAGCCCGGGACCGCTTCGGCTTCTCCGCGGGCGCATCGACAGCCTCGGCGGCCACCTCGGCCGCCGGCTCGACCGGTGGCTCGTCCAGCAGCCCGAGCTCAGCCAGCGTCTCCGCATCGGCCTCTTCGAAGCTGTAGGTCCGATCCTCGTCCAGCTCGCCCAGCTGGCTGATGTCGTCGAACTCCTGCCAGGCGACCTCCTCGCCGGCGGCCGCCGGCTCGTTCACCGCCACCTCGGACTCGGAGTGGCCACGACCGCGGCCACGTCCGCGGCCACCGCGGCGCCGACGACGTCGATGCTCGCCGTTCTCGTGCCCGTTTTCGGCGGGCACCTCGACGGCCGTTGTGGCGGTTTCTGCCGCGGCTTCCTCCGCAGCGGGCTCCTCGCGGCGTCGGCCGTTCCGGCCACGGCCGCGGCCACGGCCCGAGTCTCCACCACGAATCGCGGCGAGCGCGGCTGCCGCCACGCCGGGGGACGCGTCCCGGAACCCGAACTCGGGTTCGACTTCCTTGGCGGGCATCGGCGGGGCGCTCATCCCCTTGGCCGCTTCCTTTCCGCGCGCGATGCTGGCGATCTTCATGATGTCGATGAACTCATCGGCCACCGCGAAGAGGTCGGAGCTGGTGTTCGGCCGGAAGCTGATGACCTCGCATCGGACGCCGACGTCCTGCAGCGCTCGGATGGCGGGAGCGAAGTCGCCGTCGCCGGAGACGATGACAGCAATGTCCATGCGGTCCTGCAACCGGAACAGGTCGACGACCAGCTCAATGTCGAGGTTGGCCTTGACGCGCCCGTCGCCGAACTTGCGAATGTCCTTGTGAACGACCTTGTAGCCGTTCTTGGTGAGGAAGTCGATGAACTTGCGCTGGTTCTCGTTCTCGGGATCGAGTCCCGAGTAGGCATAGGCGCGAATCAGATCGCGCCCTTTGGTTGCCGCCTTCAGCAGGGCGACGTAGTCCACGTCAACGTCCTGCCCGCGGGCGGAGTAATAGAGGTTGGCGACGTCAATGAAGATCGCCACGTTCTTGCTCAAGTGAGCTGTCTCCTGATGAATGGATGTGGTTGGCGCCTGGTGCCCCGGCCCGGCGCGCCGTCGACGTTCAGCCGACGGCGCGGCTCAGCAGCACTCCTCGCTTCGCGAACCCGGCCTGCTCCAGGAGCGACGGTTCTGCGGATGCGAGGGGATCGGTGACCTCCACGCGCGTGCAACCCTTGTTCCGCGCCGAGCTGATGAGGTGCTCGACGATCGAGCAACCGATGCGAACCCGGCGCGGGGCGTCGGCGTCGTCCGCGGATGGCTCGCTCACGTCATCGGCCGTGGTGGCCAGCTCGTCGATCACGCCGACGAACGGCCCGGACTGCACCGAGGGACGGATCGAGAGGACCCCCAGACCGATCACGCGCCGCTCCGATTCGGCCACGACGACGGTCGCGGACGGAACGAAGAGCAGGCTGCGGAGCCGGTCGGAATCGTCGCGTCGCGCCTCCTCGTGGACCTCTGTGCCGCCATGCAGGATGCGCATGGCTGGCTCGACGTCGGTGAGACGCGCGATGCGGACGTGGTACTCCAAGGGAGCCTCTCGGGAGCGAGACACAGCGCAGACGCTGCATGACGTACCCCACGCAGGATACCACGCTGCATCGGCCTGAACCAATCGGCAGCCGCACGGCTAGTCACCTAGCAGGCGAAAAATGCTTGCGTTGACGAGTGGAGCGCGCCTATCATGCCGCGCACCTTTAGATACGGGCCGTGCCTTTGCGCGCCCACCGAGCATTCCTGGAGGAGAGACCGGATGCAGAGACACGTGCGGTTTGCCGCACCCCTAGCCGCAGTGGCCTTGATCCTGGCCGCCTGCTCGGGGACCGGCAACGGCAACAACGCCAGCGGCGGAAGCGCCGGCAGCGGCAAGAAGGTCACTATCGGCGTGGACCTTCCGCTCTCGGGCGGCGAAGCGCCCAACGGCGAGCCGACCGTCAAGGGCGTTCAGCTGGCGGTCAAGGAGGCCAACGCCAACGGTGGCGTGGGTGGCTACCAGATCGAGCTGAGCATCAAGGACGACG
Source organism: Steroidobacteraceae bacterium (assembly GCA_025935615.1). GTDB lineage: Bacteria > Chloroflexota > Limnocylindria > QHBO01 > QHBO01 > JAICUY01. Next base: position 15,058 of record JAICUY010000014.1, on the reverse strand, counting down.
CGGTCAACGGCGTCCACAACCCGGACCAGGGCGCGACCAACGTGACCGAGCTGGTGAGCAACGAGAACGTGATCGCCATGGTCGGCCCGTACAACTCGAATGTCGGCGCCGCCGAGATTCCGATCACCGCCCCGGCGGGCCTGCTGCAGTGCAGCCCGGCCAACACCGCCATCAGCCTCACCAAGCCCGACGCCGAGGGCAAGCTCCTCCGCGGCGACAACAAGGTGAGCTACGTTCGGGTCGCCGCCAGCGATGACTTCCAGGGCCCCGCGCTCGCGGTGTACCTGCACGACATCCTCAAGAAGAACACCGTCTTCGTGGTCGACGACACCGAGACCTACGGCAAGGGCCTGGCGGACGAGTTCGTCAAGAAGTTCGAGGAGCTTGGGGGGACCGTCACCGGTCGCCAGGGCGTCCCGAACTCCGACGGGTCGGCCGACTACACCAGCGTCCTGACCGCTGCCAAGGGTGACAATCCCGAGGCGGTGATGTACGGCGGCGTGACGACCACTGGCGGCGGCAAGCTGCGCAACCAGATGGCCGACGTCGGCATGGGCGACCTGCCCTACATCGGCGGCGACGGCATCGTCGACGGCAGCGCGCAGACCGACGGCAGCTACCTGAACCTGGCCGGCGAGAACGCCGCCAACTCGTTCGGCAGCGTCGCGGCCATCCATGACATCCCCGACCCTGAGGGCTTCGCCAACAAGTACAAGACGGAGTACAACGAGGACCCGGGTGCCTACAGCGCGCCGGCCTACGCCTGCACGCAGATCATCCTGAAGGCGCTGGAGGCCTCGGCCAGCGGCGCCACCGACATGAAGGACCTGCGCGCAAAGGTGCGTGCCTATGTCGCCGACGGCGGCAACAGCTTCGACACGGTCCTCGGTCCGGTCAGCTTCGACGAGAACGGTGACACGAGCCAGAAGATCATCTCGATGTACAAGGCCGATACCTCCGCGGGCGACTGGGTCTTCGACCAGCAGATCGACCTGTCGCAGAAGTAGGCTTTCAACCAAGCCCTGTGTAGAGGGGTCGGAACGCACGTTCCGACCCCTCTCCTTCATCCAGCGTCCGTAACCGCGTTCACGGAGACCGTCGAGTGGAACTCTCGGTCCTGGTCCAGCAGTTCTTCAACGCGCTGACACTCGGTTCGATCTACGCGCTGATCGCGCTTGGCTACACGATGGTGTACGGCATCATCGAGCTCATCAACTTCGCCCATGGCGATGTCTTCATGGTCGGCGCCTTCACCGCCTTCTGGCTGCTGACGGTCCCACTCGCGCTGCACGGATCGGTCGACAATCCCGTGCTGCTTGCCGGGATCCTGCTCCTCATCTTCACCGTGGTGATGGTGTTCATGGGCATCGTCGGCGTGGTGATCGAGCGCTTCGCCTACCGGCCGCTGCGGAATGCGCCGCGCCTGGCGCCACTACTGACCGCCATCGGCGTCTCGTTCATCCTTCAGAACATCATCCAGGTCGTCTTCGGTTCGTCGCCGCGCCGCACGCCGCAGATCTTTGGCAACGACGCCCGCTTCGACCTGCTGGGTGCCTCCATCTCGTTCCGCGGCGTCTTCATCTTCCTGCTGGCCCTCGGACTAATCTTCGCGCTGCAGGCGTTCGTCGGTCGCACCCGCCTCGGACGCGCCATGCGCTCCACGGCGCAGGACCGCGAGGCGGCACAGCTGATGGGCGTCAACATCAACCGCACCATCGCCATCACCTTCTTCATCGGATCGGCGCTGGCCGGCGCGGGTGGCGTGGTCTACGGCCTCCATTTCGGCCAGATCGGCTTCACCATCGGCTTCAGCGCCGGCTTGAAGGCGTTCACCGCGGCGGTCCTGGGCGGCATCGGGAACACCACCGGTGCCGCGCTGGGTGGCTTTTTCATCGGATTCGTTGAGGTCTATTCCGGCCAGTTCGGCCTCTTCCGCTGGTCCGAAGCACTCGTCTTCGCGGTGCTGATCCTCGTCCTCGTCTTCCGGCCGTCCGGCCTGCTCGGACAGCCCCTCACGGAGCGGGCATGACCATCCAGGATGACGCCGAGCGGCGGGACCTCAGCTCCGGGGACCGGATGCCCGGGGGACTGGCGCCGGTGCGCGGATTTTTCGAGGCGCATCGGTCTATCTCGGTCATCGTCGGGATGGCGCTGGTCGGCCTGGCGCTGCCGCTGGTCGTGATGCTGCCGCCATTCAGCACGTTCCAGGCGGGCGCCGCCTGGATGAACAATTTCACCCTGGCTGGCGTCTACATCCTGCTCGCGCTCGGCCTCAACATCGTGGTCGGCCTGGCGGGCCTGCTCGACCTCGGCTACGCGGCCTTCTTCGCGATCGGCTCATACACCTACGCCTTCGGCGCATCACCCTTCTCGGGCCTGCACATCCCCTTCTGGCCGATGCTCCTGATCGGAGCCCTCATGGCCGCCATCTTCGGCGTGCTCCTCGGCGCACCTACCCTGCGGCTGCGCGGTGACTACCTGGCCATCGTCACGCTGGGCTTCGGCGAGATCGTGCCGATTGTGTTCAAGAACTCGGACACCTACACGCGCGGCACGAACGGCATCAGCAGCCTCTATCCGCCCGACCTCTTGGGGTATCGCTTCTCGACGATCGAGATCCTGCCCTTCTACATCGTCATGCTGCTGCTGGTCACGCTGGCCATGATCCTGATCTACCGTTTGCAGGAATCGCGGCTGGGCCGCTCCTGGATGGCGATTCGCGAGGACGAGCTGGCTGCCGCCAGCAACGGCATCAACACCGTCACCACCAAGCTGCTGGCCTTCGCCCTGGGTGCGTCGACCGCCGGGCTAGCCGGAGTCTTCTCGTCGGCCAAGCTCACCTTCACCGGCCCCGACCAATTCCTGTTCACGGTGTCGTTCACGGTGCTGGCCATGGTCGTCCTGGGCGGCATGGGCAACATCTGGGGCGTGGCGCTGGGCGCCTTCATCCTGTACATGATCCAGAGCGTGCTGTTGAAAGGACTCAACCAGTTCTTCGACGCCGTCCCCGTGCCGATCCTGAGCGATATTGACTTCGTTCAGTACCAGTTCCTGCTCTATGGTCTCGCGCTCGTGTCCATGATGCTGCTCCGCCCGGAAGGCCTCTTTCCCTCGAAGCGGCGACGCCGAGAGCTGCATACGGCAGCACCCGGTGACGACGCAGCCGCAACGCCGGCGCAGGAAGCGGGCGGAGCGCTCCAGTGACGGCTCAGAGCACCCAGCCGGCCGCCCAGCGATTGACTGGCGGCGCGACGACGGCCGAGCGCCGCGACGACCTTGTCCTCGCGGCCGTGGGGATCAGCAAGCAGTTCGGCGGCCTGGCAGCGCTGCGCAACGTCGACCTGCAGATCCCGGCCGGCGGCATCGTCAGCCTGATCGGCCCTAACGGCGCCGGCAAGACCACCTTCTTCAACATCGTGGCCGGCATCTTCGAGCCGACGCGCGGAACGATTCGGGTGGATGGCACGCCGCTGATCGGCCCGCCGTTGCGCGCTTGGCTGGAACCCATCATCTGGGTTGGGCCTGCGCTGCTGATCGTGCTCATCGGCTGGCTGCTGAACCTGGCGACCGGCACGCCCACCGCGCCCCAGGGCCGGCCCCAGACGGCCGCCGAGGCGGTGAGCGGCGGCGCGGTGTGGTTCGAGATCGGCATCCTGGTCGGCCTCGGCGTCCTGATCATCTCGCTGCTGCTCGCCATCATCCGGCCGCCGTGGTACCGCCGTGCCATCGGCCGGCTGGGGATATTCAAGAGCGCCCAGCCGCACCACATGGTGCGCGCCGGCATCGGCCGCACCTTCCAGAACATCCGGCTGTTCCAGAACATGACCGCGCTCGAGAACGTGCAGGTCGGCATGCACCTCAAGCTCGAGTCGACGCCGGTCGATGCCCTGATCTCGTCGCGCCGTCAGGAGCGCGAGGAGGAGGCGTCGCGGGTCCGCGCCGGCGAGCTGATGCGGATGGTCGGGCTGCCCGGACGCGAGGACGAGCTCGCCCGCAACCTGCCGTACGGCGACCAGCGCCGTCTGGAGCTTGCCCGCGCGCTGGCCAACGATCCGAAGCTGTTGCTGCTCGACGAGCCGACGGCCGGCATGAATCCCAACGAGACGGCCGAGATGACCGCCCTGATCGGGCGGCTCCGCCGCGAGCTTGGCGTCGGCATCCTCCTCATCGAGCACGACATGCACGTGGTCATGGGCATCAGCGACCGGATCACCGTGCTGGACCACGGCGAGCAGATTGCCGAGGGCACGCCGGAGGAGATCCGGCGCAATCCGAAGGTCATCGAGGCGTACCTGGGAGCCCCCGAGTGACGACTGACGCGACGCAGACGACCGACGCGACCCAGACGACCGATACGGCTGCCACCGGCACCACGGCGCAGGCCACCCCGACGCAGGCCGGCGATGCTGGCGGCCAAGCGCTGCTCCGGCTCGAGAACGTCCATACCTACTACGGCCACATTCACGCGCTGAAGGGAATCAGCCTGACGGTTGGCCGTCAGGAGATCGTCACCCTCATCGGCTCCAATGGCGCCGGCAAGACGACGACGCTGAAGACGATCAGCGGCCTGCTCCGCGCGCGTGTGGGCAGCGTCGTCTTCGATGGCGACGACATCTCGACCGTCAGCGCGCACGAGCTGGTGGCGCGCGGGATCGGTCATGCGCCCGAGGGGCGGCGCATCTTCTCGCGCCTGACGGTGCTCGAGAACCTGCAGATGGGCGGCTTCACCCGCAACAGCAGCGAGATCCGCGAGGACCTGGGCCGGGTGATGGAGCTCTTCCCGCGGCTCAAGGAGCGCCAGCACCAGAAGGGCGGCACCCTGTCCGGTGGCGAGCAGCAGATGCTGGCCATCGGGCGCGCGCTGATGTCGCGGCCGCGCGTGCTGCTGCTCGACGAGCCGTCGCTCGGCCTGGCGCCGATCCTGGTGCAGCAGATCTTCTCGATCATCGCCGAGATCAACCAGCAGGGCACCACCATCCTGCTGGTCGAGCAGAACGCGCTGCAGGCGCTCAAGGTCGCCAACCGGGGCTACGTCCTGCAGACCGGCAACATCATCCTGGCCGACACCGCCGCCAATCTCGCCGCCAATGAGCAGGTCCGCCAGGCGTACCTCGGCGAGATCTGATCGCGGGGCCTCCATAGACCGATGCGGTCGCAGCCGCCTCCCCGCCAGCCGCGCGACTACCGCCCCGACCTGCGTCCGATGCTGATCCTGGTGGTCCTGATCATCGTGGTGGTGCTGGCCTGGTTGTTCCTCAGCCCGCTCGTCCTGCCGCCCGCCTAAGACCGATGCGGCCGCTGGCGGCCATCGCGGTCGTGCTGCTGACCGCCTGCGGCCCGGTACCGCCGTCGGCCGACACCTGGCCGCGTGGGGAGGTCGAGCAGCCCGATGCAGTCACGGCGGAGCCCAGTTCGACCCCCGCGTACTGCGCGCCGTGCCACCCGGCGGTGATCACCGAGCTGCGCGACGTGGCCGCGCTCGACGACGGCTTCCTGGCGATTGGGTCGCGGACGCCGGCGACCGGGACGCTGTGGCGGTCAGCGGACGGCCGTTCGTGGACCCTCGCTGAGCCGCTCCCCGATGCGGCCGGCGCGCGGCTCGAGGCCGTTGCGATTGGGCAGCGGACCGTTGTGGTGGGAAGCATCGGTCCGGACCCCGCGATCTGGGTCGACGACGGTGACGGCTGGACTCGCGCCACGGTGCCACGTGGCCAGGGACGCATGACTGCGGTGACCGCCACCGACGACGGCTTCATCGCCGGCGGCTACCTCGGCCCGGAGTTCGGCCCGGCCGGTGCGGCGATCTGGCGATCGCCCGACGGCACACACTGGACGCCGGTCGACATCCCGCATCGCGAGTCGCGCGTTGCCGCGCTCGCCGCGACCGCTTCGCGCCTCGTCGCGGTCGGCCGTGCCAGCTCGGACGACGGCGCCGCCAGCTGGGCATCGGATGACGGCGTCCATTGGGAGCGGTCGCCGGTACAGGCGTCGCTCGACGGGGCGCTCATGCTGTCGGTCACGCCCTTCGGAGCGCGGTGGGTGGCGGTGGGGACGACCGCTTCGGGCGAAGAGGCCGCAGCCTGGACCTCGGACGACGGCCTGACCTGGACGCGGGCGCCGTCGCAGGCCTCGTTCCACAGCCGCAGCAGGTACGCCCCGCACGCGGAGATGAGCGACGTGACGGTCGCCCGCACTCGGCTGGTCGCGGTCGGCTGGAACTCGAGCGGCAACGGCGCCGCGGTGGTGTGGACCTCGACCGACGGCGTGACCTGGACGCGCGAGCCGGACGAGCCGGGCTTCTCGGGCGGCGGCATGCATGCCGTCACCCTGGGTAACGGGAAGCTGGTCGCGGTTGGCTCGACCGGCTGGCCCGACACCCACGCCGCCACGACCTGGTCGCACGACACCTCGGAATACGTGGGGCTGCTACATCGGCGCGCTGTGCGGCCAGATGCCGCACCGATATAAGCCGGACTGCTCCACCAGCGGCATTCGGCCCCCAATTGCGGCCGATGAAGGAGCGGGACTGATATCCCGTCGAGCCGAGGCGGAAGGCCCTACGCGCGGCGCGTCCCGAAGCCGGTCCCTGCCCCGTAGAGGACCAGGGCAACGCCGACGGCCGCCACCGCCAACCCCGGGGAGCGCTGCGGCAACGGCAGGTAGCCCACCGACCACAGCTCCCAAGCTCGATAGCCGAGTGCCGCACCCGCCACCAGGCCGAGCAGCAGGTAGACCCACGGCGCATCGAGGATGAATCCCCATCGGCCACGCATGTAGCCGATGTCGAGCAACACCAGCGCGGCGATGGCCGCGCCGTAGATCACCAGGCCCGGTCCCTCCAGCCCGATCCCCGACGAGGCGGGCACCGCCACCCCATCGACCGACTCCCCGCCGGCGTGCCACCACGGAAGGAAGCCGGCGACGATCATCAGCAGGCAGCCGAGCAGGACCAGGAAGCGGAAGCGGCCGCCCGTGCGCTCGCTCACGAGCGTCTACTCCTCGCTGGGCGAGGAGTAGACCGAGGGTCGCAGCACTCCGACGTACGGCAGGTTGCGGTAGCGCTCGTCGTAGTCGAGCCCATACCCGATGACGAATCGGTCCGGGATGGTGAAGCCGGTGTAGTCGATCTCGATCTCGGCCAGGCGGCGTGCCGGCTTGTCGAGCAGGCAGCAGATGCGCATCGAAGCCGGGTTGCGCTCCCACAGGTAGCGCAGCAGGTAGTTCAGCGTCAGCCCGGTGTCGATGATGTCCTCGACCACGATCACCTCGCGGCCCTCGATCGAGGCTGACAGGTCCTTCAGGATCCGCACCTGGCCGCTCGTCTCGGTGCCCGATCCGTAGGACGAGACCTCCATCAGGTCGACCGACAGCGGGATCTCCATGGCGCGAATCAGGTCGGCCAGGAACACGATCGACCCCTTCAGCACCGACACCAGCACGGGATCCCGTCCGGCGTAATCGGCGCTCAGCTGGGCGCCGAGCTGGGCGACGCGATCGGCGAGCGCATCGGCCGACAGGAGAACCTCCTCGACGTCGTCGTGGATGGTCCGCATCGGTGCCGAGTGCATCAGCCGGCCTCCAGCAGCGAGCTGGAGCCGCCGTTCGCGGCGGCGACATCGGTCAGGAAGGAGAGGCGGCCGTATTTGAGCATCAGCGCCTTGAAGTCACGCGCGTAGAAGAGCTTCACCCGAATCTCCGGATAGAGCTGACGCAGGTGGCGCAGCTTGCGATTCTTCTTGCGCACCAGCGACTGCTTGAGCGTCGTCAGCTCGATGAACAGGTCGATCTCGGGCAGGTAGAAATCTGGCGCGAACGACTCGACGACCGCGCCGTCTGCGTTCCAGGAGATGGGGAAGGTGACCGGTTCGTATCGCCACGCGACACCGTAGTAGTCGAGGATTCTCGCCAGCTCCGCCTCGCTCTGGTGAGCGAATCGCGGCTGCGAGTCGTCGCTCAGACCCGCCGCCACTCGCCCTCGATCCTAGCGGTCCGGCGCGCTTCGGTCAGCATCGGATTCGAGTATACGCGTGCGACTTATCCACAAAACGGTGGATTACCGCGCAGATGGTGGATAAGCCGGTTGTCCCTGACCGATGCGGGCTGGTACGGTCGCCCTCCTGCTTCCGCCGGTGGCCGAGTACGGTAACCGGGTGACGGCGGGGCCGATGCGCAAGCTGGCCTCCCCACCGCCGTGATCCGGGAAGACTGAAACGCTGCCGAGGGAGCATTTCTCTTGTCCGAGACCGATGCGGCCGCTGCCGCTCGCGCAGCGCTTGCCTCGCTCCTCGATGCGCGGCTGCCCCTGCCGGCGAACGCGCTCGACGCGCTCGAGCACTACGTCGCGCTGCTGCTCTCTGCCAACGAGCGGCTGAACCTGACGCGCCTGATCGAGCCGGCCGACGTCGCCCGCCTGCACCTGCTCGATGCGCTCGCCGCCCTGCCGCTCCTCGACGCCGCCTCGCCGTCGCTTGCAGTGGACCTCGGGTCGGGCGGCGGCGTCCCGGCGATCCCGCTGGCCATCGCGCGACCGGCGATCCGCTGGACGCTCGTCGAGTCGGTCGGCAAGAAGGCCGCGGCCCTCCGCTCGTTCGTCTCCGCCCTGTCCCTGGCCAACGTCGAGGTGATCGCCGACCGCGCCGAGGCGCTCGGCCGCAACCCGGTCCTCCGCGAGCGGTTCGACCTGGCAACGGCGCGCGCCTGTGCCCCGCTGCCGGTCCTGGCCGAGCTGGCCCTGCCGCTGCTGCGACCCGGGGGTGAGCTGATCGCCTGGAAGGGACCGCTCAGCGATACCGACGACGAGGTGCGTCGCGGTCGCGTCGCCATCGGGCAGCTGGGCGGCGGGAAGCTGCGGATCGCGCCAGCTGGCGCCGCTGAGCTCGGCGGCCACACGTTCGTGATCGTCCCGAAGGTTGCTCCCACGCCGTCCCGCTTCCCGCGGCGGCCGGGCGAGCCCTCCAGGCACCCGCTCGGCTGAGCATCGGCCATCGCGCCCGCGCCCGCTCGATAGTGGTTTTGCCACCTGGTGGAAGTACCGGCGAAGGAACCACCGAAAACGGTCCGTCGTTCGCCGTCCTTGCCAGCGGGTGGCAGAAGCGGCGAGGAAACTGCCTCGATCGGCCGACAGGACGGCCCTCGATGTCCGGTATTGCCAGCTGGTGGCAAAACGGCCGGGGACGACGTTCCGAGGCAGCGGACGGCACGAAGCCCATCGGTATACTCGGCGCGCCCATGCGCATTGCCGTCCTGTCGGACATCCATTCCAATCTCGCCGCGCTCGACGCCGTGCGTGCCGACCTGCCCGAGATCGACGAGCTGTGGGTCCTCGGCGACATCGTCGGCTACGGTCCGCAGCCCAACGAGGTGATCGCCGCGCTGCAGGAGATGGGGGCGCGCAGCGTGCTCGGCAACCACGACGGCGCGGCGATCGGGACGGTCGACCCGCACGACTTCAACCCGGACGCGGCCGCGGCCATACGGTGGACCGCATCGGTCTTGGACGACAACGCGCGGGCGTACCTGGCCACGCTTCCCGAGGTCCGGACCGAGGGCGACCTGACCGGGGTCCACGGCTCGCCGCGCGACCCGATCTGGGAGTACATCACCAGCACCTCGATCGCCATGGCCAACCTCGAGGCGTTCGAGACGCGGCTGTGCCTCTTCGGCCACACGCACCTGCCGATCGTGTTCGCCAGCCAGGACGGCCAGGGCACCGCGCTGGCGGCGATCCCCGACGAGCCGATCTCGCTCGGTGCCGCACGGCTGCTGCTCAACCCTGGCAGCGTCGGGCAGCCGCGCGACGGCAATCCGGCAAGCTCCTACCTGCTGCTGGATACCGATGCGCAGACCGCCATCTTCCGCCGCGTCGCCTACGACGTCGGCGTGACCCAGCGCCTGATGCGTGATGTCGACCTGCCGCTAAGACTCGTCGAGCGACTCTCATGGGGCCGATGAGGACGCTCACCGCTGCCGTCGCTGCGCTCGTGCTGGCTGGATGCGGGGCAACGACACCTGGAACGTCCGACGCACCGCCGTCGCCGAGCGTGCCGCTGGGAACCGGCGGCATCGGGTTCGAGGCGCTCGAGGCCACGCCGGCCAGCCGGAACGACGCATCGGTCGAAGCCGCCTTCGACGCGCAGTCGGCGAGCTCGCTGCTCGACGACGTGTCCGCCGTCGACTTCGACAGGCAGGGCGTGTTATGCCTCTACCTCGGGGAGCGGACCGGGCGCTGGGGCTTTGCCATCAACGCGCTGACGCTGGAGGACGGGGCCCTGCACGTCGCCGCTGCCGAGCGCCCGCCGCGCGCGGGTGACACATCGGTCTCCCATCCGGCGCAGTGCGTCGCGGTCGATCGCGCGTCGTTGCCGGTTGGCGACCTGAAGGTGAGCGCCGACGACACCGTGAGCGACGAATTCATCGTCGAGGGCACGATCGCCGTCCCTGCCGCGGACAGCGCGCCGTAGGATAGGTCGGCCATGATCTTCGGCCGGCGCCCGGAACGGCGCCCTCGACTGCTGCACTACGAACGCATCCTGGTGCCGATGGGCGGAACCGAGGCCGATGAGACGGCCCTCCGCCTGGCGGTCGCCCTGCTGGGCGGCACCGACGGCGAGGCGCATCTGCTGCACGTCATCGAGGTCCCGTTCGACCGGCAGCTCGATGACGAGGACACCGAGGCGATCGCGTTTGCCGACGAGGTCCTGGGCCGCGGCGAAGCATTCCTCACCGAACAGGAAGTGCGCGTCGAGACCGCGGTGGTGCAGGCGCGTGCCGCCGGGGCTGCGATCGTCGACGACTCGGTCGAGCGCAACGCCGACCTGATCGTGATGGGGCTACGCTATAAGAAGCGCTTCGGCGGCCAGTGGGACGCCGGGCGCACCGTTCCGTATGTGATGCGCAACTCGGTCACCCCCGTGTGGTGCCTGCGCATCGAGACCAAGGAGCTCGCCCAGACACCATGAAGGTCATGATCATCGGCTGTGGCCGCGTCGGCGCGCGGACCGCGGCGGAGCTCGACCGGCGCGGGGAGAGCGTGACGGTGATCGACAACGACCAGCGCGCGTTCAGCCGGCTGCCGTCGTCCTTCGGCGGCACCACGATCCGTGGCAGCGGGACCGACGAGGACGTGCTGCGGGGCGCGGGGGCGGAGCTGTCCGACATTCTCATGGCCCTGACCGAGGGCGATAACCGCAACGCCCTCGCCGCGCAGCTCGGCAAGCACCAGTTCGGCATTCCGAGGGTCGTGGCCAAGATCAACGACCCGCTGCGCGCCGATGCGTACCGTGCTCTCGGCCTGGAGACGATCTGCCGGACCGTGATGCTCTCCGACGCACTGGTGAGTGCCGCGGTCGACGGCGCAGGCGCAACGCCCTTCGTCAACGAGCCGACCGCCGAACCGCTGCGCGGCGCCCCTGCTGCCGGTTCGCTGGCCGAGGCGGAGGCGCGTCTCGCGTTGACCGACGAACCCGAATCCGGCGAGGCCGCCCAGGTCATCCCGGCGCAGGAACGGCCGGAGGAGGACGCCTGATGTACGTGGTCGTCATCGGCGGCGGTACCGTCGGCTTCTACCTGACTCGCGAGCTGCTGGCCGCCGGGCACGAGGTCGTGATCATCGAGGACGATCCGCATCGGGCTCGCGAGATCGCGGACGAGCTCGGCAGCATCGTCGTCGCCAACGACGGCTGCGAGGGACGCTACCAGGCCGAGGCCGGCATGGGCCGCGCCGACGTGGTGGCGGCGGTGACCGGCGACGACGCCGTCAACCTGGCCGCCTGCCAGGTCGCCAAGATGCGCTTCAGCGTGCCGCGCGCCATCGCGCGCGTGAACAATCCGAAGAACGAGCAGCTCTTCCGTCAGCTGGCGATCGACGACACGGTTAGCCCGACACGCACCATCCTGGGCGTCATCGAGCACGAGATCCCGGTCCACGACCTGCTGCACCTCGCCGAGCTGGAAGGCGGCGAGCTGCAGATCGTCGAGGCCCAGCTCACCGAGGAGTCGCCGGTGATCGGCACCGAGCTCCGCAACCTCGACTTGCCGGCCGGCAGCAGCCTGGCCGTCCTGATCCGTGACGCGCATGCCATCCCGACGCGACCCGAGACGCGGTTGCTCCCCGGTGACAAGCTGCTCGCCGTGACCTCTGCCGACCGCGAGGGAGAGCTCCGCACCCTGCTCATCGGCGAGTGACCGCGCGCGTCGGCGCGCCTCGCGTGTCGGCGGCGACCCCCGGCCGTGCCCTGCGGCTGGCCCTCCTGGCCTGGGGCCTCGGCCATCGCTCCCTGGGCGAGACGGCGGCAGCCGGCGCCTGGCTCATCGCCGAGGCCGTGGGCATCGTGCTCGTGCTGCTTGCCACCGTCAGCCTGGCCAACTCGACCTGGTATCTCGTCCCGTTCCTGCTCGGGACGCTGTTCATCGGTCTGTGGGCATTCCAGGCGATTGATGCCTACCGCAGAGCCGAGCGGCGCCAAGCGGCACGCCCTCCGACGCCCCGCGGCTCGCCCGCTGCGGTCGTGGCCTGGCTCACCGTTCCGCTGCTGCTGTGGGGCGCCGGCTTCTGGCTGATCGGTGCGGAAGGTGCCTCGCCGGGCGGCATCCTCGACCGGTTCGTCAGCGACTGGCCCCGGCTGGCGTCGGGCCAGGTGGCTTGGCCAAGCGGCCTGGTCAGCGACCCCGCCGCGGTGACGCCGGCTGCCCGGACGGCCCTCGGCGACCTCGCCGACGAGTGCCGCGCCGGCAACCTGACGGCGGACTGCGCCACGGCGCCCGCCAACCTGCTGCACGACGTTCGCCTCCGCATCGTTTCCCAGACCGATACGGCCGCCACCGCCGTCGCCGAATCGGTCGACTACGTTCAACGCCCGACGCGGGTGCTGCTCGTCTTCAACGGCACCGAACTCGTGCCCGTCGCGCGCGACACCGTCCTGCAGCTGCAGCTGACCGCCACTCCCGTCGCGGGTCCGTTCGGCATCGAGCTCGGCGCTCGCCGCTGGCAGGTGGCCTCCGCCTCCCGCTGACGAGCAGCTGGAAAACGCGCCACAGCGCTGGCCCGACACCGCCCGTCGCATCGGTTCTGCCAGCACTCTTGACAATGGTGTTGTCAGGACATAAGGTACCGCAAAAGCCCAAGTACCCATCCACTGCACCACCACAGGAGCAGATCGAGAGACATGGCAAACATCACACGATTCGACCCGTTCCGCGAGATGCTGACCCTTCGCCAGGCGATGGATCGGCTCTTCGAGGACAGCGTCGTGAGCCCCGCCAGCCTGCGCAGCCTGACGGCCGGCAGCACGCTCACGCCGCCCATCGACGTGCACGAGACCGATGACGACCTCGTGCTCACCACGGCGCTTCCGGGCCTCAAGCCCGAGGACGTCAGCATCACCATCACCGGGCAAACCCTGCAGCTACGCGGCGAGTTCAAGGCCGATGAGTCGCGCGATCGCGACCGCTACCTGTATCGCGAGCGCCGCTTCGGCTCGTTCAGCCGCCAGCTGGAGCTTCCGGTCCGGGTCAAGGGCGAGGCAGCCAGCGCCGAGTTCGAGAACGGCGTGCTGACCCTGACCATTCCCAAGGCTGAGGAGGTCAAGCCGCGCCAGATCGAGATCCGGCCGGTGACTGCCAAGGCCCAGAATGATGGCGGCGCGACCGCGTGACGCGGCGCCGGTACGGAATCGCAGCCAGCGCCCCGAGGGGGCACACGACCTGCACCAGCGCGGAGTGGAGCCGGTGAGCTCCCTCCGCGATCCGCATCGACCGCGCTATTTCATCAGCATCGCTGCGGAGCTCGCCGATGTGCATCCGCGGACGCTGCGCATCTACGAGGAGGAGGGACTCCTCTGCCCGCAACGGCGTAACAACCTGCGTCTCTACTCAGAGGCCGATATCCGGCGGGTGCGCGTCATCCGCTTTCTGACCCGTCGCCAGGGGGTCAACCTGGCGGGCGTCAAGGTCATCCTGCAGCTCGAAGCGTTGGGCAAGATCCGCGTCTACGACCTGTTCGATGCCGACGATGTCGAACGATTCGTGGAGGGCGGTATCGGCGACGATACCGACCCAGACCGAAGGGAATTGTGACAAGAGTGTCATCCGAGATCCGCGACAACAACAACCACAACGACGAGCCACAGGACGAGGCGGACGTGGCGGACGCGGCGGAGCAGATCCGCGTGCTGCCGCTGGTCGCCCTGCGCGACACCGTCATCTTCCCGGAGATGATCGTGCCGCTCACCGTCGGCCGCGACCGCAGCGTCAAGGCCCTCGACCGTGCCGTCCGCACCAACACCCCGGTTGCGCTGGTGACCCAGCGCAGCGCGGAGACGGAGGAGGTGCAGGGCATCGACGAGCTGTACCCGATCGGCACGCTGGCCAAGATCGCCCAGGTGATCCGCCTGCAGGACGGAACCATTCGCGCCATCGTGCAGGGCCAGCATCGCATCAGGCTGCTCGACGTCCTCCAGACCGATCCATACCTCGAGGCTCGCGTCCAGGAGGTGGAGGACGAGAGCGAGGGCAAGAACCTCGAGATCGAGGCGCTGATGGCATCGGTCCAGGCCCAGATCGAGTCCTACGTCAGCTCGGGCGCAAGCGTTCCGCCGGAGGTCGCGGTCGCCGCGCGCAACATCACCGACGGTGGGCTGCTGGCCGACATGGTCGCCTACTCGCCGGACATGGATACCGACCTGCGCCAGGACCTGCTCGAGACGCTCGACGTTGCCGAGCGGCTTCGCAAGGTGAGCAGCTTCCTCGCCAAGCAGATCGAGGTGCTGGAGCTCAAGGGCCGCATCCAGTCCGAGGTCAAGTCCGAGATGGACAAGACCCAGCGCGAGTACATCCTGCGCGAGCAGATGAAGGCCATCCAGAAGGAGCTGGGCGAGGACGATCCGGCGGTCGCCGAAGCCAACGAGCTGCGCGAGCGCGTCGAGCAGTCGGCCATGCCGCCCGAGGTCAAGGAAAAGGCCACCAAGGAAGTCGACCGCCTGTCGCGGATCCCCAGCGCCTCGCCGGAGCAGGGCGTCATCCGCACCTACGTCGACTGGCTGGTGAGCCTGCCGTGGGGCGT
>JAICUY010000009.1 GCA_025935615.1 Steroidobacteraceae bacterium | reverse complement strand
TGACCTGCACCAGGGCCAGATCCAGGGCTTCTTCTCGAGCCCGGTCGACGAGCTGACCGCTGTCAACATCCTGGCCGAGGCCATCAAGGCCAAGCACCTCGACGACCTGGTGGTGGTCACCGACCTGGGGTTCGCCAAGCGGGCCCGTGCCTTCGCCGAGCTGCTCAACGCGCCGCTGGCGATCGTCGAGAAGCGGCGCATCGGCAATCTCGATCGCGCCGAGCTGATGAACGTCATCGGCGACGTGCGCGGGCGGCGGGCCATCATCGTCGACGACGAGATCAACACCGCGGGCACGCTGATCGAAACGGTCGACGCCCTCGAGCGCGACGGCGTGCACGAGATCTATGCCTGCGCCACGCACGGCGTCTTCTCGACGCCGGCCATGGAGCGCATCGAGGCGTCCGCACTGCGCGAGGTGATCGTGACCGATACGATCCCGCTCCCCGCAGAAGCGAATCGTGACCGGATCACCGTGCTGAGCGTGGCTCCCCTGTTCGGGGAGGCGATCAAGCGCATTCACCGCGGTGAGAGCGTCGGTGCCCTCTTCACCTCGGACGCGGCGCTGATCGAGAACATGACCTTCTGGGACGAGCACGCGGCGGACTCCGACCCGGCGGACGCTCCGGCGCCCATTCCCGTCGAGCGCTGACGCACCGCTCGCAGCGGGCGGGCGGGATGCGTCGGGCGCATGCTGACCCGCGTGAAGCCGCGTTCGTGCGGGATCGCATGACGCGGGGGGCATGCGTCCGAGCATGAACCGGGCCTCGCGCCGAGGTGCATGCAGCAGGCGCATGCGGCGTCCGGCGCGCAGCGGCCAGTGGACGCCCGACGAGGGACCGTACACTCCCGCCCGTGCAACGTCCGTTCAGCTCGCCGCTCTGGCGCAACGCTGCGTTCGTGCGAGTCTGGGTTGCCGCCTCGATCTCGATCTTCGGCTCGTTCATCACCCGGCTGGCGCTGCCGTTCGTCGCCATCCTGCTGCTCAACGCCGGCCCGATCGAGGTCGCCGTCCTCCGCTCGCTTGACCTGATCGCGGCGCTGAGCGTCGGTCTGGTGGCCGGCGCCTGGGTGGACCGCCTGCGTCGGCGGCCGGTCCTGATCTGGACCGATGTCGCCCGTGCGCTGCTGCTCCTGAGTATCCCGGCGGCCTTTATCGCGGACATGCTGACGCTCTGGCAGGTGTTCGCCGTCTCGGCGCTGACCGCCATGCTGACCGCCTTCTTCGATGCGGCCGACACGGCCTACCTGCCGTCGATCGTCGCGCCGGGGGAGCTGGTCGAGGCCAACTCGGCGCTGACCGCGAGTGCCTCGACGGCCGAGGTGACGGCCTTCGGCATCAGCGGCTTCCTGATCCAGCTCTTGACCGCGCCGATCGCGATCGCCATCGACGCTGCCAGCTTCATCGTCTCGGCCGTGCTGCTGGGCGGCATCCGCCATGCCGAGCGTCGCGTCCCCGTCGGCGACCGTCAACCGATGCTGACCGAGATCCGCGAGGGAGCGGCCATCGTGAGCAACGACCCGGTGCTGCGCGCCCTGCTGCTGACGCAGATGAGCCAGGCGGTGATGTGGGGCGTGTTCGGCGCCGTCTACCTCATCTACGCGTTCGAGGAGCTGGGTCTGGGGCCGGCCGCGATCGGCGTGGTCACCGGCGCGGGCGGTGCCGGATCGCTGCTCGGGGCGCTGGTCGTGGGTCCCTCGATCCGGCGCTTCGGGATCGGGCCCACCGCCATCTGCGCCATGCTGGCAGCCGCGGCCGGCAACGCCCTCATCCCGCTGGCGCCGGCCGGCGCGCCGCTGCTGGCCGCAGCCTTCCTGGTGGGCCAGCAGGTGATCGGTGACGGGGGAGTGACCGCTTACGACGTGACCGAGCAGTCGGTGCGCCAGGCGACGATCGACAACCGGCTGCTGGGGCGTGCCAGCTCCACCTTCCGGGTGGCATCGGTCTCGGCGCAACTGGCGGGGACCATCGCCGCCGGCCTGCTGGCCGAGGCGGTCGGGCTGCGGGCGGCGGCCATCCTCGGGCCGCTCGGGGCGCTGGCCGGCGCGATCATCCTCGTCGCTTCGCCGGTGCGTACCGTCCGCATCGGCGCGCTCGACGCGGGAGCCGTCCCGCCCTACCTCCCCGACACCGTGGGCGACCAGCCGGTCGGCGGTTGAGCGCCAAGACCCGCACGGGGAGCCTGAACCGCATCGGTCTATACTCTTCGCCCCGATGCTGAAACTGTTCTCCAGGTTGGTGGACTCCAACGAGCGCGAGATCCGCCGCTTCGAGCCGATGGTCGCGCGGATCAACGAGCTCGAGCCCGAGTACACCGCGCTCTCCGACGATGCCCTGCGCGCGAAATCCGACGGGTTCCGCACTCGCCTGCGCGACGAGCTCGGCGAGCTGCTGACACCAATCGAGCTGCGCCAGACGCCGGACGACGAGGAGGCTGACGAGGTCGAGACGCAGCTGGCCGGCAGCGTCAACCCCGGCCTGCTGGCCGAGCAGCGCAAGGAGCGTCGAAAGCGGGAGCTGAAGACGATCAACGGGGCGCTCGACGAGATCCTGCCCGAGGCCTTCGCCGCCGTCCGCGAGGCCATGCGCCGGGCGCTGGGCAAGCGGCACTACGACGTGCAGCTCATCGGCGGTGCGGTACTGCATCGCGGGCAGATCGCGGAGATGAAGACCGGCGAGGGGAAGACCTTCGTCGCCCCGCTGGCGGCCTACCTCAACGCGTTGACCGGTCGCGGCGTTCACGTGGTGACCGTCAACGACTACCTGGCCAAACGCGATGCGCAGTGGATCGGCCAGGTGTTCTGGCGGCTGGGGATGAGCGTCGGCAGCATCCAGCACGACGCTGCCTTCGTCTTCGATCCCGACTTTCCGGCGACCGATGAGCGGTTGCGCGACCTGCGACCCGTGCCGCGCGCCGACGCCTACGCGGCCGACGTCACCTACGGCACCAACAACGAGTTCGGCTTCGACTATCTGCGCGACAACCTGGTGGTCGACCTGACGCAGCGCGTGCAGCGCGGGCATTTCTTCGCGATCGTCGACGAGGTCGACAACATCCTGATCGACGAGGCCCGCACGCCGCTCATCATCTCCGGCCCGGCGGAGGAATCGGCCGAGAAGTACATCCAGTTCGCGCGCCTCGTGCCGCGGCTCCAAGCCGAAGAGGACTACATCATCGACGAGAAGTTCCGGCAGGTGGCGATCACCGAGGCCGGGACGGACAAGATGGAGCGCTGGCTGGGTGTCGACAACATGTTCGACAACGACTTCAGCCTGGCGCGCCACCTCGAGCAGGCGCTGAAAGCCGAGGTTCTCTACCACCGCGATCGCGATTACGTCGTCAAGGACGACGAGGTGGTCATCGTCGACGAGTTCACCGGACGCCTGATGCCGGGCCGCCGCTGGAGCGAGGGGCTGCACCAGGCGGTCGAGGCCAAGGAAGGGGTCAAGATCCAGAACGAGTCGCGGACGCTGGCGACCATCACCTTCCAGAACTACTTCCGGATGTACGACAAGCTGTCGGGCATGACCGGCACGGCCGAGACCGAGGCGGAGGAGTTCGCCAAGATCTACGACCTCGAGGTGGTCGTCATCCCCACCAACCGGCCCATGGTGCGCGACGACTTCGCCGATCTCGTCTACTCCAGCCGCGACGGGAAGTGGCGGGCGGTGGTCGACGAGATCGCCGAAGAGCACGACAAGGGGCGGCCGGTGCTGGTCGGCACGGTCAGCGTCGAGGTCAGCGAGATGCTGGGCGACATGCTGCGCCGCCGCGGCGTCAAGCACAGCGTGCTGAACGCCAAGTTCCACGAGAAGGAAGCCGAGATCGTGGCCCAGGCCGGCCGCTCGGGCGCGGTCACCATCGCGACCAACATGGCCGGCCGCGGCACCGACATCCTGCTCGGCGGCAACCCCGACATGCTCGCCGCCGAGCTCCTCCACAAGCAGGGCACCAACATGATCGAGGCGACACCCGAACAGCGCGCAGCGGCCCTGGCCGAGGCCGACCAGGTGTGTGCCGAGGACCGCGAGAAAGTGCTCGCCGCGGGTGGACTGCACATCATCGGAACCGAGCGTCACGACGCGCGGCGCATCGACAACCAGCTGCGCGGTCGCGCCGGCCGGCAGGGCGATCCGGGCAGCACCCGCTTCTACCTGTCGCTGCAGGACGACCTCATGAAGCGGTTCGCATCGGACCGCGTGCAGTCGATCATGCAGCGGCTTGGCTTCAACGACGACACCGCCCTGGAGTCGAAGATGGTGAGCCGCACCATCGAAGGCGCGCAGACGCGGGTCGAGGGCTTCAACTTCGATACCCGCAAGCACGTGGTCGAGTACGACGACGTCATCAATCGCCAGCGCGAGACGATCTACCACGAGCGGGAGCGGATCCTGCGCAGCGATGACCTGTCGCCGACGCTGATGGCCATGTTCGAGGATGAGCTGCACGGGCTGGTCGAGGAGCACACCGAGCCGGAGTACGTCGGCGACTGGAACATCGCCGGGCTCTCGACGCGGCTGCAGGCCATCATTCCCACCCTCCAGCCGGCCGACCTGAAGGCGCTCGAAGACTTCACCGATGCGGAGGCCATGACCGCCTACCTGCTCGAACTCACCGCGCGGGAGTACGACGAGAAGCGTCGGCAGGTCGGTGAGGACGGCATGGCCGTGCTCGAACGCCTCGTCCTGCTACGGGTCATCGATTCGCTGTGGGTCGAGCACCTGACGGCGGTCGACGACATGCGGCGCGGCATCGGCCTGCGGGCCTACAGCCAGCGTGAGCCGCTGAACGAATTCAAGATCGAGGCGTTCCGGATGTTCGAGGAGCTCACCACGACCATCCGCCACGACGTCACCCACACCATCTTCCGGGTGACCGTCACCCGTGAGCCGATGCAGGCGGCGGCGCCGCGGCAGATGACCGAGAGCCGCCCCGAGGTGGCCGCCGGCGTCGTCGCGGATGGCGTCAGCGCGGCAGCGGCGGCCGGTAACGGGAACGCGCAGCCCCAGCAGCCGGTCAAGGCGGCGGTCAAGATCGGTCGCAACGACCCGTGCTGGTGCGGCTCGGGCAAGAAATTCAAGCGCTGCCACGGAGCCTGAACAACCCTCTTGGCGCGGCGCTTTCGAGCGGGTAGGATGAGGTCCGAGCAGGAGGGCGGAACACGGTGAGTTCGTTGCTCCATGTCTCGCAGTGGAGAGCTATGTGAAGCAGCTGACGGCACCCGATCGAGCTTCCGCCCCCATCGAGATCTCCTCAGCTCCTCCTCCCACCCTCTCTCCGGTGACCCGGTTCCGGGACCCGGACCTTCCCTACGAAGACCTCATCCAGTGCGAGCGTGACTGCATGCGCTGCAGCTACGCGGTGACGCTCGACTGCGACGGCAATTGCGGCTCCTGTCCGCGCCAGTCGTACTGCCCGTGCGTCAACCCGGCCAAGGTGCGCTCCAAGAACCTGCGCCTGGACATGGAGCTCACGGTGGTGAACGTCGTTGGACGCAATTAAGGACGAGGCGCGCCGCCTGGCCGACCTCGTGGCCGACACGGCGGTGCGCCTTTGACCTGGCTGCCAAGGAGAACGAGCTCGCCGGCCTGACCGAGCAGTCGTCCGATGCGGGACTGTGGAACGACCCCACACAGGCTCAAAGGATCCTGCGACGCGCCGATGAGCTGCGCGAGGAGATCGGCGCCTGGCGCGGTCTCGAGGCTCGCGCGCGGGGCCTTGTTGAGATCGCCGAGCTGGCCGAGGCGGACGGCGACGGCGCCGAATCGCTGCTCCCGGACCTGGAGCGCGATCTCGCCTCGCTGCAGAGCGACTGGACCCGCATGGAGTCGCGGCTCCTCCTGTCGGAGCCATACGACGACCGGCCGGCGATCGTATCGGTCCATGCCGGAGCGGGAGGCACCGAGAGCCAGGACTGGGCCGAGATGCTGCTGCGCATGTACCTGCGCTGGGCAGAGCAGCATCGGTTCAAGACCGAGATCCTGGAGCAGACCGAGGGCGAGGAGGCCGGGCTCAAGAGCGTGACGGTGGGCATCGACGGTCGCTGGGCGTACGGCCAGCTGAAGTCCGAACGTGGCGTCCACCGGCTGGTGCGGATCAGCCCGTTCGACTCACAGAAGCGGCGCCACACGAGCTTCGCGCTGGTCGAGGTCATGCCTGAGGTGACCGAGGACGTGGAGGTCGAGATCGACGAGAAGGACCTGCGGGTCGACACCTACCGCGCCAGCGGCGCCGGCGGCCAGCACGTCAACAAGACCGATTCGGCCGTGCGGCTCACACACCTGCCCACCGGCATCGTCGTCACCTGCCAGAACGAGCGCAGCCAGGCCCAGAACCGCGAGCGAGCCATGGCGGTGCTGCGAGCCAAGCTGGTCGAACGCAAGATGGAAGAACACGAGGCCGAGATGGCCCGCCTGCGCGGCGAGCACGTCGAGGCCGGCTGGGGCAACCAGATCCGATCGTACGTGCTGCAGCCGTACACCATGGTCAAGGACCTGCGTACCAATTTCGAGACGAGCAATCCGACCGGCGTGCTCGACGGCGACCTTGACGCGTTCATCGACGCGTACCTGAGGTCGCGCATCGGGGAGACCAGCGGGGCCGCCGGCTGAGCGCGGTCCTGAGGATCGGCCGAGCGGGTGCTAGCATGGCGCCCGATCCGATATGACCACCCTGTTGAGCCGGCCGGAGGCCGGTGCCGTGGCCACCGAGCCGGTCATCAGCATGGTCGACGTGGGCATGACCTATCCCAACGGCAAGGTCGCCCTGACCGATGTGAACGTCACCATCCCGGCCGGTGATTTCGTCTTCCTGGTCGGCCCGTCCGGCGCCGGCAAGTCGACCTTCATCCGCCTGCTGATCCGGCAACAGCTGCCAACCGCCGGCCGAGTGGTGGTGGCCGGTCGCGACGTATCGCGTCTGCGACGCGGACAGGTTCCCCAGCTGCGGCGGCGGATCGGAATCGTCTTCCAGGACTTCCGGCTGCTGCCCAACAAGACGGTGTTCGAGAACGTGGCCTTCGCCCTGGAGGTGACCGGGGCGGCGACCGCGACCATCCGCCGCCGCGTTCCCCAGCTCCTCAACCTGGTCGGGCTCCAGGAGCACGAGCAGCACCTCACTACCCAGCTGTCGGGCGGCGAGCAGCAGCGCGTGGCCATCGCACGCGCGCTGGTTCACGACCCGGCGATCCTGATCGCCGACGAGCCGACCGGCAATCTCGACCCGGTCACCTCGTGGGAGATCATCCAGCTGCTGATCCAGATCAACGACCTCGGCACCACCGTGCTGATGGCGACCCACAACCAGGAGATTGTGAACGCCATGCGCCGCCGGGTGCTGGCACTCGAGCACGGCACGCTGGTGCGGGACGAGGTCGGCGCCGCGTACGAGCGCGAGTACTAGCCGTGCCCTTCGTCCGCTTCATCGGCTTCAGCGTGGTGCGTGCCTGGCAGGGCTTCTGGCGCAACGCGATGATGAGCCTGGCCGCCACCGCGACCGTGGTGCTGATGCTGGTTCTGCTGTCCGGGCTGTTCATCGTGCTGACCGGTCTCAACTCGGGCATCCAGTTCATCGAGAGCAAGGTCGGTGTCACCGCCGAGCTGGTCGACAACCTGCCCATCACGTCGCGCGATGCATTGGTGGCCGGCATCCAGGAGCTGCCCGGGGTCACCAAGGTGACGTATGTCTCGCCGGAGGAGGCATTCCGCCGGCTGCAGGAGTCGTTCGCCAGTCAGGGCAAGACGCTCGAGACCGGCGGGGCCAACATCCAGCTGCAGGCGACGCTGGAGATCGAGCTCGCCAATCCGTCCTTCGCCTCATCGGTCGGCGATGCCCTCGGGGAGCGTTCGCAGATCACGAAGATCACGACGCAGCAGGAGCAGATCGACAAGCTGCTCGGAATCATCAACGTGATCCGAACCGCTGGCCTGGTGGCCATCGGCCTGGTGGGACTGACGGTGCTGTTCATGATCGTCAACACCATCCGCATCGCGGTCTACTCGCGCGCCAACGAGATCGAGATCATGCGCCTGGTGGGCGCCAGCGACTCATTCATCCGCTGGCCCTTCATCCTGGAAGGCGTGATGTGCGGCCTGATCGGGGCGATCGTGGCGCTGGTGCTGGTCGCGATCGTCTGGGATCCGATTCAGCCGATCATGTTCAACGTCTTCAAGCTGCCCTTCGCGGTCGGCTCCCAGTTCCTGGCCACCCTCTCGGCGCTGCTCTTCGCGGTGGGGCTGGGCGTGGGCGCGCTCGGCAGCTGGATCAGCGTGCGCAGCTACCTCTCGTCGGCTGCCTGAGCGAGTCGGCCGCGGTAAGCGAAACGTAATGGCGCCGTAACCGGCAACGGACAGTAGGCGGTGTACACTCGCCCGACCCTTCGATGACTGAACGCCTTCCATCCTCCTCGCCGGCGCCGCCGCCTGCTCCGGGCGCTCCACCGCCTCCCGATCCTGCCCCGGCTCGCCATCCGGTCGGTTCCAGCGCGGCCTGGGTCGTGTCGCTGGCGCTGGCCGCCGTGGTCGGCGCGCTGCTGTTCGCCGGCGGCTACCTCGCCGCCGGAGCGGGTGGCGGCAGCTGTGCCGCCCCGACCACGGCGTTCCAGGCGTTCTGCGAGGCATACGACAAGCTGAAGAAGGAGTATGTCGACCAGCTCGACGACACGAAGCTGGCCGAGGGTGCCATCCAGGGCATGTTCCAGTACGGCGTACAGGACCCCTTCAGCGGGTACATGCCGCCGCAGCAGTACAACCAGGCGCTGGGCGACCTGTCGGGAAAGTTCGAGGGCATTGGTGCCGAAATGGCCCTCAAGAACCTCGACGACCCCGCCAACCTCGAGGCGTGCACCGAGCTCTCGGACAGCTGCGTCCTGGTGGTCGTCACTCCCATCAAGGGCTCGCCAGCCGAGAAGGCCGGGATCCAGGCCGGCGACATCGTGACGGCGGTCGACGGCACATCCGTGACGGGCTCGACCATGGCCGATGAGATCGCCAAGGTGCGCGGCAAGGCCGGCACCGACGTCAAGCTCTCGATCAAGCGCGACAGTGAGACGTTCGACGTCACCATCACCCGCGCCGAGATCACGCTGCGCGAGGTCGACTCGCGGATGCTTCACGACGGTGTCGGCTATATCGCGCTGCATGGCTTCAGCGAGTCGAGCCCGGACCAGTTCCACCAGGAGCTCAAGTCGCTGATCGACGATGGTGCCCGCAAGATCATCTTCGACCTGCGCGGCAACCCGGGCGGCTACATCGAGGCGGCTCGCAAGATCGCCAGCGAGTTCGTCGACTCGGGCGTCGTCTTCACGCAGGAATCGTCGGGCGACGACGACACCACCTGGGAGGCGCTGCCCGGCTACGGCGTGGCGACCGGCAGGTCCATCCCGCTCGTGGTGCTGGTGAACAATGGCAGCGCATCGGCCTCGGAAATCGTGAGCGCCGCGCTCAAGGAGCTGGGCCGGGCGACGATCATGGGCCAGCACACGTTCGGCAAGAACACCGTCCAGGTCTGGGCGCCGCTCGAGAACGATGGCGGGGTCCGGATCACCATCTCGCGCTGGTTCACCCCCGACCACCATAGCGTCCATCCCGATGGTGTCCAGCCGGACATCGTGGTGGACGTGCCGAAGGGGACGCCGCCCGAGCAGGATCTCGTGCTCGAGCGCGCCGAGCAGTACCTCTCGCGCCGTGCGGTCGGCGAGGGCCCCGGCGCATCAGCCCAGCCATCGGCTGCCTCGTCCGCCGCGCCATCCGCCGGCGCCTCGGGTGCGACGAGCTATGACAACTCGTGGCTGGCGACCGCGACCGCCTGAGCGTGCGGCCGGTATTGGTGGCCGAGCGCCGGGCATTGTGCGATCGTCGAAGCGCGTGCTAGGATCTCGCCAACGAAAGGAGGTGGTGTGCAGTGAGTAGTTCCTGTCACGCCACCACCGAGGGGCTGAATTAGACACCTCTCGCGTGGTAGCGAAGGTGAGAGCCGGCTGATACGGCCGGCTCTTTCCATGTCCGCTTCCTGCTTCGCTTTGTCCTGACCGATGCACACCGATGCCTGAGCACACCGTCGCCGTCAACCGCCGCGCGCGCCACGACTACGCCATCGAGCAGACCCTCGAGGCGGGACTCGTGCTGACCGGGACCGAGATCAAGTCGATCCGTGCCGGGCGCGTCAACCTGGCCGAGGCCTACGCGCGCATCGAGCGCGGCGAGGCGTGGCTGATCGGGGCCCATATCGCGCCGTACGAGCAGGGGAATCGGAACAACCACGAGCCGACGCGGACCCGCAAGCTGCTGCTGCATCGGGACCAGATCGCCGAGCTGGTGGGCCGGACGCAGGCCAAGGGCCAGACCCTGGTGCCGCTGCGCCTCTATCTGCGCGACGGCCGTGCGAAGTTGGAGCTGGGACTGGCGCGCGGCAAGAAGACGCACGACAAGCGACGCACCATCGCGGAGCGCGACATGCGGCGCGAGCTGGAGCGGCAGACGAAGGCGCGCATCAAGCTCTAGACGGGAGGCGGCCCCCGGCGAACGGTTGTCGGCCGTGCATCCGGCCGGGTACGGAGTGCGAGCACAGCGGGTATCGGTCCGGATCCGCGCGTCTCGGCAACCGAGGCGTGATACCGACGGTGACGGCAGCCCGTATCGGCCCGAATCAGCGCCACTAGGGCCTCGCGGCGTGTTAGCGACTGTGAGCACAGCCGGTATCGGCCCGAATCAGCGCCTCTGAGGCCCCGGGGTGTGAGAGCGACTGCAAGGGCAGCCGATACGGTCCGAATTCGCGAGCATCAGACCCCGAGGCGGGGATTGCGACGGCGACGGCAGCCCGTATCGGTCCGGATCCGCGCGTCTCGGCAACCGAGGCGTGACAGCGACGGTGAGCGCAGCCCGTATCGGTCCGAATCAGCGCCTCTGGGCAACCGGGGCGTGATACCGACGGTGACGGCAGTCGATACGCAACCGACTGCCCTCCGAACAGAACATGCGTTCACAATCTTGCGGCGGCGTGCTAGAATCGGGGCTCGGTTCGTGGGGATGTCAGGTTTCGACAGGGCTCAGGGACCGGGGATCGCAAGCCGAGGATGCTCGTAGGCCTCGTAAAAAAGCGAGCAACGCCAGTAACTGGCAACAACAGTTACGCCCTCGCCGCCTAAATAGCGACGAGCGTCGAGATGGCCTTCCCTTCCCGGGCTGTCGAGACGTCATCAGGGAAGGTGCGGCGTCGCCGACTCCGGTGAGCGACGTCAAAGAGCCGAAAGGTGCACCGGATAGCGCGCGGAGCACCCCGCCGGTCGGGGGCCCGCATCGCGAAGCGCAAGTAGGCCGGAAATGCTTGTAGGAAGTTCCCGGCGACTCGGTTCTGGACGGGGAGTTCGATTCTCCCCCATCTCCACCAGCATTCATCTCTGCGGCCCTGGTGCAGCCGGGCCGCTTCTTCTTCGCCCTTCACAGCCCTATGAAGGGCGCCGATGCTGTGCTAACGTGCGCGCCGCGGGATCGCTACCCGCTGCACTCATACGGAGGCGCCTCGACTCATGGACTTCTCCAAACTCGACGGGAACGAGAAACTCGCGACCTACGGTGCGATCGCGGGCATCATCGGCGGCCTGATCGGTGGACAGTGGCTGATTCTGATCCTCGGCGTGGCCATGATCGTCCTCGTCTTCCTTCCCCAGTGGTCGCCGCAGACCACGCTGCCGGGAAGCAAGGGCACACTCATGCTGATCGTGGGCGGGATCGCAGCCCTCGGCGCACTCCTTGGTCTCCTCGCGTTGCTGACGGTATTCGGCGCGTTCGCCGTGTACGCGGGATTCCTCGCCGGGTATCTCATCGGCCTGGTGCTGAGCGTGATCGGCGGCTTCCTGATGGGCTGGGCCGGCTGGCAGGAGTTCCAGTCTGAGGGTGGCAAGTTCCAGGTTGGCAACGCCTCCGCCGGGACGACATCAGCGCCGCCGCCTGCCGCGCCGCCGCCTGCGGCTACGCCGACCCCAATGGAGCCTCCGGCCGAGGCGCCGCGCGATGAGGATTCGCGCCTCTAGCTCACCCCGCCGCGCTCAGGCACTGAGCGCCCGATAGCGTTCGGCGAGCAGGTCGAGGGGAGCGACCTGCTCGTTGGCATCCCGGCAGGCGTCGTAGGCCCGCGACAGGCGCTGCACCATCACGTCGCCGGCGACACCGTCGTCGATCCCCTCGACCACGTCCAGCAGCAAGCCTCCATCGGCCGGCTCCGCGCTCTCATGCAGCCAGCGCAGGAGCTCGGCGATGTCGTGATGCGTCGCCTCGAGATCGGGTGGCGCATCGTCGACCGATTCCTCGAAATAGCCGATCGCCACGGCGAGCAGCTCGGCACGACTGGCAGGCGCGCTGATCTCTGCCGAGCCGTCGGTGCCGAAGATGAGCCGATACGCCTCAGCGACGCGCGCGAGTCCCACCCAGGCACCGCCGGCAGCCAGCCGTCCGATCGCGAAGACCGATGCGTCGGCCACCGCGCCGATCTCCGGCGCTATGCCTCGATCTTCGATGCGGGCAGGATCACGATCCGGCGGTTCGGCTCGACCCCCACGCTCTGGGTCCGGATCTTCGGGTTCTCGGCCAGCATGACGTGCACGACACGCCGCTCGACGGCCGGCATCGCCTCGAGCTGGATGATCTTGCCGGTCTGGATGACGCGCTTGGCGGCGCGATCCGCGACCTCGCGCAGCTGATCCTCGCGCCTGCCGCGGTAGTTCTCGACGTCCACCGCGACGCGGGTCCATTGCCCCTCGCGCTTGGCCACGATCAGGTTGACGATGTGCTGCAGGCTGGCCAGCTTCTCCCCGCGCCGGCCGATGAGCACGCCGAGCTCGCTGCCCTTGACGTTGAGCTTGGCCGTTTCGGCGCCAAGCGCGACCTCGACGGCGGCATCGACGTCCATCAGGCGCAGCACCTCCTCCAGGACCGACTTGGCCTCCTGCAGGACGTGGCGCTGCTCATCGGTGAGCTCCTCCATCGGCTTGGCCGGAATGAAGGGGGCCGGTTCTCGCTGCTCGCGCGGTTCGCGTGGTTCTCGCTGCTCGCGCGGTTCGCGCGACTCGCGGGACTCACGTGGCGGACGCGGAGTTCGCTCCTCGCGCGAGGATCGGGACGGCCGCTCAGAGCGCTCGCGGCTATTGCGGCCGCGACCGCGGCCACCGCGCGTGCGACGCGGTTCCTCGACCGTCTCGGGAGGCTCGGTCATTTCGGCCGCCTCGGCGCCAGCCGGTTCAGCGGCGGAGCTGGTTGGCGCCTCTGCATCGGTCCCGGATGCGCGCACGCTGGGAGCCTGTGCCACCGCCGAGCGGGGCGCCGCCAGGATGCGGGCCTCCTCGCCGCCGACGCCCAGGATGCCCCGGCTGCCCTGGGACAGGATCTCGATGTCGAGCTCCGACAGGTCGGCGCCGTACTCCTTCATGGCGCCGCGGATGGCCTCCTCGACGTTCTTGCCGGTGAATTCGCGAAATGTCATCGCTTGCGTCCTCGTCGTTTCTGCCCCGAGCGCTGCTTCGCCGGACGGCTGCTGCCGGCGGGCGCGGTAACGGGGCGCGTGGTGGGTGGTGGGCCGGTCGACGTGCGCTCCTTCGTGTCAGCCGCCATCGAACCGCGTGGTGGCGCGCTGACAAGCCCGGTCTCCGGCGCGAATGACGGTCGCCAGCCGAAGATCGGGAAGAGGTTGCCCCAGCCCATGATCAGGAACTGCTGCACGACCAGGTAGGCCGTGTACACGATCCAGTACAGGATCAGGCCGCTCGGGAAGATGCCACCCCAGAAGATGGTCATCAGCGGGAAGAGGTAGGTCATCGTGCTCGTCGCGCCCGACGTCGGATCGTCGGGGTTGCGCGGCGGGGTCGTCATCTTGACCTGGACGAACTGCAGCAGCGCGGCGAGCACCGCCAACAGTGAAAGCGCGAACCCGCCCTGGCCGCCGAGGGCGAACCCGAACACATGGTCGACCCGAGCCAGGTCGAGATGCTGCCCGGTGAACGGGTTGAAGAGCCAGCTCACCACCGTGTTGATCGGCTGCTGCAGATCGATGCCGTTGATCAGCTGGCAGTTGAGCGGGAGGAAATGGGTGTAGGCGCCGCTGTCGAACTGCGACAGGTTGCAGGCGCCGGTGATCGGCGCCGTGAACTGGGTCGCCTGGCCCGGAATCTGGCTGATCCCCGGCAACGCCGCCTTGAGCGAGGCGAACGCCGGATCCGCGACCTGCTGACTCGTCAACGTCACGACGTTCGAGGCGCGGATCAGCGCCTGGTACAGCGCGAACAGGATCGGCAGCTGGATGACCACCGGCAGGCAGCCGGCGGCCGGGTTGACCCCGTGCTCGCGGTACAGCGCCATGGTCTCCTCGCTGACCTTCTGGCGGTTGCCCTTGTGCTTGCGCTGCACCTCGCGGATGAGCGGCTGCATCCGCTGCATCTCCTTCTGCGAGCGGATCTGCCGGATGAAGAGCGGCGCGAGCACGGTCCGGATCAGGACGGTGAAGATGATGATCGCGAGGGCGAAGTCGCTGAACAGGACCTGGTACAGCCAGATCAGGAGGTTGAAGAGGGGAAGGAAGAAGACGTCCCAGGGCGGCGTGAAATGCTCGATCCCCAGGAACCCGGCGGCGAAGATGGTCGGCACGGACTGCGCTCTAGCGGGTGGGGACCGGGTCGTGACCGCCCGGATGCAGCGGATTGCAGCGAGCGATGCGGCGCATCCCCATCCACGAACCGCGCAGCAGCCCGTAGCGCTCGATCGCCTCGTACGTGTAGCGCGAGCAGCTCGGCGTGTAACGGCAGGTGGGCGGCATCCAGAAGGTCAGCTTCTGGTACGCGATGATCAGTCCCAGCCCGATCTTCCTCATGACGTGATTCCCGATCGCTCGAGGAGCGAGGCCATCTCCGTTCGCAGCTCCGCAAACGCCGCGCTGGTCGAACCGGGCCTGGCGATCACCAGCAGGTCAAAGCCGCTTGCCATCTCAGCGTACCGTTCGCGCATCAGCTCGCGAATCCTTCGCCGCACCCGATTGCGTTCGACCGCTCCCCCCAACCGGCGAGGCGTCGAAATGCCGATCCGCGTCACCGGCCCCTCGGTCCGTAGCGTTCGCAGGACCAGCAGGCGGCCTGAACGCGTCGATCCCCGGCGGCTGACGGCGTCGAAATCGGCGCGGTGCCGCAGCATGGGGAGCGCGCTCACGGTGTGAGCGTCAGACCGTCAGCTTCGAGCGTCCCTTCGCCCGTCGACGGGCAAGCACGCGGCGTCCGGCCTTGGTGGCCATGCGTCCCAGGAAGCCATGCTCCCGCTTGCGGGCGCGCTTCTTGGGCTGGTAGGTCCTCTTCATGGCTGGCTGCCTTGCGTCCTCTTGGTGGTGCGGCGAGAAACGGTCCTGAACACACGAACGGCTGGCCGTGAAGCCAGCCTGATGCGCCGCAAACGGTGGCCCGTCTCGCTCCTAGGCGGCGATTCTAGCGACGCACGACGCGGGGTGTCAAACGCGTTGCGGCGCCGCGAAGGCCGCTGCTATAGTGGCCCGACCTCCGCGGCCGGGTCCCCCGAAATCGCCGGGCTCCGAGCGGCCAGGACCAGTACGATGGACCACCCCCGGCGCTACCTGATCGACGATTGGGAGACGGCTGTTGATGGATGCGAAACAGGTATGGCGTGCCGTCCTCGGCGAGCTGCAGGTCAGCCTCTCGCCGGCCAACTTCGAGACCTGGCTGAAGGACACGTCGCTCGTCGAGGTCGACGAGAACCGGTTTCGCATCTCGGCTCCCAACGGGTTTGCGCGTGACTGGCTCGACAACCGCTACCGGACCCTGATCAGCCAGACGCTGGCCCGCGTGGTCGGCGGCTCCGTCCAGGTCGAGTTCGTGGTGGCCGATGCACCCGGTCCGGTGCCGACTCAGGCCGACGAGGAGACCCTTCCGCTGCCGCCCGTATCGGCCGGCGGAAACACCGTCAACCTCAACAACCGCTACACCTTCAGCAACTTCATCGTGGGGTCGGCCAATCGCCTGGCGCATGCCGCCGCACTGAGCGTCGCCGAGCGGCCGGGACATGCCTACAACCCGCTGTTCCTGTACGGCGGAGTGGGGCTCGGCAAGACGCACCTGATGCACGCCATCGGCAACGCGGTTGCCGCCAAGTTCCCACGCAAGCGGATCCTGTACGCCACCAGCGAGAAGTTCACCAACGACTTCATCAACTCCATCCGCGAGCAGAAGATGGAGGACTTCCGGAACCGATACCGGCGCATCGACCTGCTGCTGATCGACGACATCCAGTTCATCGCCGAGCGCGAGCGGACGCAGGAAGAGTTCTTCCATACGTTCAACACCATCCACGAGGCCGGCAAGCAGATCGTGCTGTCGTCGGACCGGCCGCCGAAGGCCATCACCACCCTCGAAGAGCGGCTGCGCAGCCGCTTCGAGTGGGGCCTGATCGCCGACCTGACCCCGCCGGACCTCGAGACCCGCATCGCCATCCTGCGCAGCAAGGCCGATGAGCAGCTCAACCTGATCCCATCCGAGGTGATCGATTTCATCGCCCGCAAGGTGGTCAGCAACGTCCGCGAGCTGGAGGGCGCGCTCAACCGGGTCATCGCCTACGCGTCGATGTCCGGCATGCCCATCAACAACGAGCTGGCCTCGGCGGTGCTGAGCAACGTGATGTACAACCCCAAGAAGCGGTCGATCACCCCGCAGCGCATCGTGCGGGCCGTGGCCGACTACTACGGGGTCAACCTCGATCAGCTGCGCTCGTCGAAGCGCGATCGGGCGATCGTGGTGCCGCGCCAGATCGCCATGTTCCTGATCCGCGAGGAGACCGACATCAGTCTGCTGCGCATCGGTGCCGAGCTGGGCGGACGCGACCATTCGACGGTGCTGCACGCCTGCGACAAGATCGCGCGCGAGATGAACGACAACGACGAGATGCGTCGTGAGATCAGCGCGGTGCGGGAGATGATCTACTCCGAGTGACTCGCCTGGCCGTGGATAACGTGCCGTCATTGGTGGATTTCGCGTCGCCGTTGTGGAGAACCAACCGGACCGATGCGACGGCGGGGATCGGTCCATCAACAGCCAGGGCCGCTTCGTGAACCGTCGGTCGCCATCGGTGGGGGCGCTCGTGCACCGAGCCCAGGCGGGTTTTCGACAGGCGACGGCGAGCACGAACTGAGCACGAATCGACGGGGCCGTCCACACCGTCCACAGCCCCACTAGAGACGGCGACGGACAGGTATTCTTCTCTCATCTGTATTCGGTAGGACGAGGTTGGCGATGAACGTATCGGTCATGCAGGAGAACCTGGCGCGCGGGCTCGGAGTGGTCAGCCGGGCCGTGAGCAGCCGGGCCACCCTGCCGGTGCTCGCCAACGTGCTGCTCAAGACCGAGGAGTCGGGACTCAAGCTCACCGCCACCAACCTAGAGATCGGGATCAACTGCTGGGTCCCGGGCAAGGTCGAGGTGCAGGGCGAGATCACCGTTCCGGCCCGCCTGCTGACCGACCTGGTGGCGTCGCTGCCGAACCAACGCATCGACCTGCAGCTGTCGGCCAAGGACCGCACCCTGAAGGTGTCGTGCGGCGGGAGCCGGTCGTCGATCAAGGGCATCGATGCCGACGAGTTCCCGGTGGTGGCCGCCATCGGTGAGACGCCGGCCACCTCGGTCGACGCCCGGGCCCTGCGCGACGCGCTGCAGCAGGTCGTCTTCGCGGCGGCCAGCGATGAGAGCCGCCCGATCCTGACCGGCGTGCTGACCAAGCTGACCGGCGACACCATGACCCTGGCCGCGGCCGACAACTACAGGATCGCGGTGCGCACCCTGAAGCTCGAGCGGCCGGTTTCGCCGGAGATGAGCATCGTGGTGCCCGCCCGCTCGTATGCCGAGCTGATGCGCATCCTGCCCGACGCCGAGGCGCCCATCGAGATCACCGTCACGCCCAACAAGAGCCAGGTGCTGTTCCACGTCGAGGGGATCGACCTGGTGAGCCGCCTGATCGAGGGCCAGTTCCCGAACTACGAGCCGGTCATCCCGCAGTCGCACGCGTCACGTGCCGTGCTCGACCGCGAGGCCTTCCTGTCGGGCGCGCGGCGGGCGCAGATCTTCGCCCGGGACAGTGCCAACATCGTGAAGATCGAATTCGGCGGGGAGACTTCGGACGGTGAGGGCGTCTCGATCACCGCGCATGCCGCGGACGTCGGCGACAACGCGGACGCGCTGGAGGCCGCGGTCGAGGGATCGCCGACGACCATCGCCTTCAACGCCCGCTACCTGCTCGACGTGCTGGCCAACCTGGGCACCGAGCAGGCCGCGCTGGAGCTCTCCGGACCACTGGCGCCGGGCGTGGTGCGCGGCGTGGGCCGCGAGGACTACGTGCACGTCATCATGCCGGTCCGCACCGCCTCGTGACCGATTCATCGACAGCTCCGGTGTCCGCGTCGTGTCCTGGCTGAGCCGGCCGGTGGCTCGCTCGTGCGCCTGACCCGCCTGGTCCTCGAATCGTTTCGCAGCTACCCGTCGGCCGAGCTCCTGCTCGAGCCGGGGCTGACCATCGTGGCCGGGCCCAACGGTGCCGGCAAGACCAACCTGCTCGAGGCGATCTTCGTCGCCATCACGGGACGGTCGCACCGCGCCGGCGCCGACCACGAGCTGGTGCAGCACGGCGCCGCATGGGCACGCGTGCGCCTCGATCTTGCCGCGGAGGACGTTGCGCCGGCGCGCGTCGACCTGCTGCTGCCCGGGGTCGAGCCACCACCGGGACTGCGGAAGCGGGTCACGGTCAACGGCGTGGCGCGGCGGTTCTCGACGCTGTCCGAGACGGCGCGCGCGGTCCTGTTCCGGCCCGAGGAGATGCTGCTGCTGGTCGGCTCGCCATCCGAGCGACGTCACTTCCTGGATGGAATCCTGGCTCAGCGCGACCGCCGCCTGGCGCGCGACCTGGTCGAGCTGGCGCGGGTCCTCGCCCAGCGCAACGCCCTGCTGCGCGCCATCCGGCGCGAAGAGGCGACCACCGAGGGCCTCGGCTTCTGGGATGAGCAGCTGGTGCAGCTCGGATCGCGGGTGCTGGCCGCGCGGCTGGCGCTGGTGGCCGAGCTTCAGGATCGTCTCGGCCCACTGCATGGCGTGGTGGCGCCACCCGAGGAGAGTGGCGACTCGGTTCGGCTGCACTACGTCGACTCGCTGAAAGATGCCTGGGCGGAGCGCGGTGGCATCCCGAGCGACGACGAGCTGGTCGGGCCTTTTCGCGCACGACTGGCCGCCATCCGGCAGAAGGAGCTCTGGAACGGCGTCTCGCTCGCCGGTCCGCAGCGCGATGACCTTCGCGTCGAGCTCGGCGGTCGCGACGTTGCCGAGCACGCCAGCCGCGGTCAGCAACGCACCATCATCCTGGCGCTCAAGCTGGCCGAGACCGAGCTGCTGGCCGAGGGCGACGCGCCGCGGCCGATCGTCCTGCTGGATGACGTGTTCAGCGAGCTCGACCCGGAACGGTCGCAGCGGGCGCTGGAACTGCTCCTCGAGCGCGGCCAGGTGCTGGTCACCACAGCGGACATCGGCGTCATCCCGGCGGCGCGACGACGCGGTGTCCCGATCTGGCAGGTCGGCGACGGGCGCCTGAGCCTCACGCCGCGCGTCGCCTGAGGATTGCCTGGTGAACCGGGAGGAGCGCGCGGGCGCGATTGGTCGCTCCCTGGTCGACCAACTGGGGCCCGATGCGGCCGAGCAGCTGGCACTCGCCCAGCTGCGCATCGCCTGGCAAGAGACGGTCGAATCGGCCGGCCTCGAACGCGAAACGCTCTCCAGCCGGGTCGTCTCCGAGACGAACGGCATGGCACGCATCGAGGCCTCGGAGCCGATCCTGGCGCAGGAGATCGGACTGCGCGCTGACGCCCTGGTATGGGGCGTCAACGAGCGAATGCGGGGCCGCCCGGGGGCGACCATCGTGTTGCGGCGACTGGCCGTATCGGTTGGTCGTGGGCGCGGGAGGTCGGACCTATAATCGGCCGCGAGACCCGCTGCCAGCCGCCAGGACCGAGCTTCATACGATGAGCAAGCGTCTCGCAACCCGGATCGGCATGCTCGTCCCCGAGGAGCGCGCCGCCGACGCCCGCGACGTCGTTCGGTTCCGTGAGCCGACCGTCGGCGCCGAGGCACGGACCAAGGGCAGCCTCTTCCTGCTGGCCCAGCTCACCGGCGGTGGCGCAGCGCTCCAGCGAGCCACCCGCGAGGCGCTGGAGGCGCTGGAGCACGACTACTACTACGACCTGTCTGCCGGCGTGATCGTGGTGCTCGCCAAGGCGCTGGCCACCGCCAACCGTCGCCTCTACCACGCGCGGGGCCGGCTGGGCATTCCCAGGCGCTCGGCGGTGAGCGTCATCGCAGTCGCCATCCACGGGCAGGAACTCTCGGTTGCCAAGCTCGGCCCGGCGGCCGCGGTCATCGTGCGCGAGGGGCGCATGTACGAGCTGCCGCCGCCGCCGGCGGTGGCAGAGGAGGACCCGCGCGTCCGGCAGCGCCGGGTGGCGGCGACCCTCGGCGAGGCACTCGAGATCGAGCCCTACACCTGGCAGGGCGAGCTGGCGGCGGGCGACCGGGTCGCGCTCGTCAGCCGCAACCTGGCCCAGGTTGTCGGGGTCGACGAGCTCAAGCAGGCGCTCGCCACCCTGCGGCCCGCGGCCGCGGTGGAGCACCTCCAACAGCTGTTCGGCATCCGCGGTGGACGCGGCTCGGACGGCGTGTTGGCGATCGAAGTGCTCGAGCTGGAACCGACCACCAGCACCCACCACCTCGAGCCGGTGCGGCCCGCGGAGCCGCTGGCCGGACTGCCGGACCAGAGCCCGGTTCCCCTGGCCGATGCGCTCGGTCGCTTCCTGCACCGCTGCGCCGATGCGCTGGACGCCATGCAGTCGCTGCTCGCCCGATTCCTCCTCCATCTGATGGCCTGGATCCTGGCTTTCGTCCCGCGGCGCCGGCCGAAGTACCCGAGCGCGGTGGCGCGTACCTCGATCCGCGAGGCGGGACGGCGCCGGCGGCTGGGCATGGTGGGCATGGTGGCGGTCGCCGGCCTGCTGGCCGCCGGCGCCAGCGTCGCGTCGCTTCCCAATCCGCGACCGACCGAAGCCATCCCGCGCGCCGCGGTGGCGCGCGACGCGATCGCCTCAGCGCAGGAGATTATCGCCACCGTCGACCATCGTGTCGGCGGCGAGGATCTCGTCGACCGCTCGCCGGGACAGGCCAAGGATCTGCTCAACGATGCGTTCGCGGCGCTGCGGCTCGCCGAGGGAGCGGGCGTGGCGGCGGCCGAGCTCGAGCCGCTGCGGGCGCGGGTCGATCGCGGCCTGGATGCGCTGTATCGCGTGGCACGTCTTTCCGACGCGACGACCGTCGCCGACCTCGCCTCCGCCGTTGCCGGCGTCAAGCCGTTCCGGATGGTCGCCGCCAGCGACGGGTCGCTGTGGATCGCCGAGTCGAGCCGCGGCCGCATCATCCGGGTCGATCCGGCCAAGGGCCGCACCAAGGTCGTCATGCGAGCCGGCCAGGCGATCGGCGGCGACACGGTCGGCGATCCGTGGCTGATCGCGACGGCGGCGACCGACGTGGTCGTCATCGACCGGCAGCGCCATGCGTGGCGGATGGATCTCCGCGAGCAGCAGCCGCATCGCATGTCGCTGCGCGGCATCGACCGGCTCGACTCGGACAGTCATCTGCTGGCCGCGCTCCAGCATCGGCCGCCGCTCGAGATCTTCAACCTGTACGCGGTCGACGCCAAGAGCGGCCAGGTCCTCAAATGGTCGCCCCAGAGCACGCTGCCGGTCACCTTTCCCAGCTCGCCGCAGCCGTTCCTGTCGGACAAACCGGACCTCCCGGCCGCGAAGGCGCGCGACCTGCGCGTCGACGTCAACCTGTGGCTCCTCCAGCAGGACACCGTGACGCGGGTCAACTTCGGCTCGCCGCTGGCTCAAGAGGACTACTCGCTCGACCCGCCACCCGATGGCGAGGTGCGGCCCACGCTCGACTATCGGCTGCTCGACTCCGCGACGGTTGGCGACGTCGACTACCTGTACGTGTACGACGCGGCCAACGCTCGCATCATCGCCTTCGGCTATGCCGACGGCGCCTTCGTGCGGCAGTGGATGGCGCCGCGTCACGGCGCCGACGAGCATCTGCTCGACGACGTCATCGGCCTGGAGGTGACATCGGCCGCCGACGGTCCACCGGCCGCCTTCCTGGTCACGCCCGATCGGGTCGTCCGCGTCGTCCTCGAATAGGCTCCGAGCCGGCGGTCTAGAATCGGCTCATGGGCGAGCAGCCTTTCGGGCGGGTGCGGCTGATCGAGGTCGTGGTGGAAAGCGTGCGGGTCCACATGCTGTCGAGCCAGCACGTCGTCATCCTCAAGGAGACGGAAAAGGACCGATACCTCCCCATCTGGATCGGTCCGGCGGAGGCCAATGCCATCGCCATGAAGCTGCAGGGCCTGTCCGCCGAGCGCCCGCTGACCCACGATCTGCTGGTCAACATCCTCGAGGCCCTCGGCTCGCGCCTGAGCCGCGCCGTGGTCACGCATGTGACCGATGGCACCTTCCACGCCCGGCTGTACCTCGAGATGTCGGACGGCGGCGAGAGCGAGATCGACTCGCGCACCTCGGACGCGATCGCGCTGGCGGTGCGCACCGGATCGACGATCTACGTGGACGAGCGGGTGATGGACGAGGCCGGCGTCGAGCCGGATCGGGACGAGGGCGGCGAGGAGGGCGACGAAAAGCTGGCCGTCTTCCGCGAGTTCGTCAACTCGCTCGACGTCGACCTGGGCGGCGGCGAGAAGGGCCCACCCACCGAGGAGGAGGGCTAGGCGCGCAGCGGTCGCTGCCGTCGCTTCTCGCTCCACGTCGACCTGGGGAGCCACGCTGTGGCTCTAACAACGAATAGCATCCGCCCACGTGACCGGTGACGGCGGACGTGTGCCTGGCCAGCGACGCCTGTTTCGCTGTTGGAGCCACTCCGTGGCTACCGCCACCCCTGACCGCTGGCCGCGCCCGCCTGCTTCGCTGTTAGAGCCGTCGTGTGGCGCTGGCGACGTCACAGCCCCAGGCGGTCGCCCTGCTTCGCTGTTAGAGCCGTCCTGTGACGTCGCGCTCGCGGGGTCGCTCGCGGAGTCGCTCGCGACGTCGCGCTCACGACGTCACGGTCTCAGGCGGTGGCCGGCCGCTCCCCGAGCACACCGTCACGGTTGAGCCACAGCGCCAGGCGTAGCTTCCCGATGTCGCGGAACGTACGCAGGATCTTCACGAAGCTGGCACCGGTATTCGTGCCCGCCGCGCGCGGGTAGTGGGTCACGCCGACCTGCGCCATCCGTACGCCCCGCGCCCGGAGCTTGATGAGCAGCTCGGCCGACAGGAACGGGCCCTCCGAATCGAGGCGCAGGCCGTCGAAGACCTCGCGCCGGAAGAGCTTCATGGCACAGTCGATGTCGCGGACGCGGAGGCCGAAGAGCGCCGACACGATGGCGTTGTACGTCTTGGCGATCACGATGCGGTGAATCGGATCGCGACGGCGCAACCGGTAGCCGATCACCGCATCCACCGGCCGCGAACCGTCGGCCAGGCGCTCGAGCAGGCGTCCCATCTCGCGCAGGTCGAACTGCAGGTCGCCGTCCGAGAAGCCGATCAGCTCGCCGCGGGCGTGGGCGAATCCGGCCTGCAGGGCGCCGCCGTAACCGCGGTTCGGCTGATGCACGACGCGGACGCGTGGATCGGCCGCCACCAGCGCATCGGCCAGCTCGGGGGTGCGGTCGGTCGAGCCGTCGTCGACGATCAGCACCTCGATCGAGTCGACCACCGGCCCGATCTCGTCCAGCGCACGATGCACCGTGGTCTCGACGTTCTCCTCCTCGTTGAAGGCAGGAAAGAAGAAGGTCAGCCGCGGACGAGGGGTCGCCGCTGCATCGGTCACGAAGGAGGCTCCTGGATGTGGAGGAGCGCAGTGTAGCCGGGCAAGGTATCGACGTCCTCCGTGTCATAGTCGAGGCGCAGGCGGTCAACCTCCCAGGCGGTGGGCACCACGTAGACCGGCCGCCGGCCGATGAAGGCGGCGATGGCGGCATCGATCGTCCCGTACCCGTCGTCGAGGATGTTGCGCTCGTCGATGATCTTGACGTCCGGACGGTCGCCGTCGACCCACCGGTGGTACCAGAGCGGGGTGCTGTAGCTCCACCAGCTGATGATCACCGCGTCCTGCGGCAACGCCTCGTAGACGCTCTGGACCCAGCGGTCGGCGTCGCGGTCCTGGCTCTTGTCGTTGCGCTCGTAGCCGGTCACCAGTGAGGCGGTCGGAAAGATGGCGGCCAGCGCCAGCACCAGCGCGCCCGCCACGGTCGCCATGCGGCGGCGACCCGCGATGTCGGTCGCCCGCCGGCTCGCCTCGGCTACGGCTCGCGCACAGGTCGCGCCCAGGAAGGCGACGGCCACGCCCAGCAGGGCGGCGGCGACGAGCACGGTCGTCAGGTAGTAGCGGTCGATGTCGCCGTCCTGGAAGTTCATCGAGTAGAAGACGTTGGCGACCACGATCAGGCCCAGGAAGACGAACGCGCCGAAGCGGCGTACGGCGAGCGTGGCGGCACCCATGGCGACCACCAGCCAGCCGGGACCGATGAACTGGCGGCCCAGCACGTCCTCGGCCTTCTGCCACTTGAAGCCGAAGAAATCGAGGGGCGTCTGGAAGTTGTCGAACAGGCCGTGGAACTGCTCGGCGAAGATCAGGTACTTGATCCGGTCGAGCGTCGTCGGTCGGGCGTAGAAGAGCGGCGGCTCGGGCGGCGTGAGCGCCCGAATCGGGATGTAGAGGTAGGTGAGCAGGCCGACCACGAGCAGCCCGGCACAGCCGGCGATGAGGCGCCAGCGTCGCCAGATGCCCGGATCGACCATGAACAGCCACGGCGCGATGCCAACCGCCAGCAGCCCGGTGAGTGGATGGTTGCCCATGCTGATCCCGAACACGAGGGCCGCGATCAGCAGCCATTTCCCGGGCCGATGCGCTCCGCTGCGCTCGGCGCTTCCCCAGGCCAGCAGCAGCCAGATGATCAGCGCCGCGAAGAAGATGTGCAGCGCATGGACATCGGCACGCACCGCGTTCTGCCACGCCTCGTCGGCAAAGGCGAAGGCCAGGCCGGCGATCCCCGCCGAGACGGCGACGAGCAACCGATGTCGCTCGGCCATGAGCTGCGCGGCGATCAGCACCACCAGCCCGGCGGCGAGCGACAGGCACACGGCCGAGAGCAGGTTCATGCGGTAGGCCACTTCGCCGATCGGCAGCTGGCTCCACAGCCAGCCGAGCATGGCGTACGTCGGGAAGCCGGTCGGGTGGAAGATCGACAGGGTGTGCGGCACGGTCTGCGCCTCGGCGGTGTCCCAGAAGCCGATCGAGGGCATCAGCGTGCGCAGGTAGATCCCGAACGCGAACAGCGCCACCACCGCGGCGGTCCAGGCAACCTCGGCGGATGCATACGGAATGACGGACTGACCGATGCGCCAGCGCGGCAGGCGCAGCTGGCGCGCGCGGGGACCGGTACCGGCGACGGCGCCGTCTGAGGCCCGATGTATACTCACCGCCACCTTGGCGCTCGATACCCCACGGCGCCCGTGACGGGGGCGCCGGCCCCGGTGACGCGGCGCGCCGTCTCGCTGCTCGTCATCCTCATCGCTCTCGGTCTGCTCCTGCGGGCGTTCATCGCCGGGGTGGTCATGCCGCAGAGCGGCTTTCGGATCGATATCGGCGACTTCTCCGCCTGGGCGCATCGGCTCGCAAGCGGCGGACCGGGCGCATTCTACGCACCCGACTATTTCAGCGATTATCCCCCGGGCTACCTCTACGTGCTGTGGGCGGTCGGGAAGCTGGGTGAGCTGCTTTCCGGGTTCGCCGGCATGGACGTCACCCCCGGCCTGGTCAAGATTCCCGGCGTCCTGGCCGATGCGGGGGTGGCGGCACTCCTCTTCGCCCTCACGCGCCGCTTCATGCACGGCCGCTTCGGGTTCAGCGGCGACACGCTCGGCCTGGCCGCGGCCGCGCTGTACCTGTTTAACCCGGGTCCCATCTTCAACTCGGCAGTGTGGGGCCAGGTCGACTCGGTCGGCGCGCTCGCCCTGCTGGCGACCGTCTACCTGCTGCTGCGCGGCTGGACGGAGGCAGCCGCCGTTGGCGCCATCGTTGCGCTGCTGATCAAGTTCCAGTACGGCTTCCTGATCCCGATCGTGGCGATCGTGGGCATCCGGCGCCACCTGTTCGGGCGCTCCTC
Organism: Steroidobacteraceae bacterium; assembly: GCA_025935615.1. GTDB lineage: Bacteria > Chloroflexota > Limnocylindria > QHBO01 > QHBO01 > JAICUY01. Next base: position 12,725 of record JAICUY010000009.1, on the reverse strand, counting down.
GGACCCGGCGCTCGACGGTCGGCCGGACGCGGTGCGCGTCCTCACCTCCCTGGCGGCGGGGGTGGGCTCACTGGTGGTCCTGATCGCGCCCTTCAACCTGTCGGTCTGGGCGCCGAACGACCGCGTCCACAGCCTCATCGGCAAGTTCCTGGACGCGGCCAACACCTATCACGGCCTGTCGATCAACGCGTTCAACCTGTGGCGCAACCCGTGGAGCGGACTGGGGGACACGAACCTGTGGGGCTGCGACGCGCCGGCTGCCGGGGACAGCGGCTGCCAGGGCGGCGTCGCTTTCCTGCTGGGTGGCGCTCCCGTGACCTGGCAGCTGATCGGTCTGTTGCTGTTCGCCACCGTCGCCGTCCTTGCACTGTGGCAGGTGTGGCGGCGCGATGACGCGCGCGGGGTGCTGCTCGCCACACTGCTGCTGGCGGTCGGCTTCTTCGCTCTGCCGACGCGGGTCCACGAGCGTTACCTGTTTCCCGCGCTGGCCCTGGCCGTGCCGCTGGCGGTGCCGCTCATCCTGCGCAACTGGCGCTGGATGCTGCTGTACGGGGTGCTCTCACTGTCGTTCTTCGCCAACGTGTACTGGACCTACACGCTCGACTGGTCGTACGCCGGCCCGCGCATCCTCAATCCCGGGCTGAACGGACTGCCCATGCAGCGCGATCCGTTCCTGGCCTCGACGCTCCTCACCGACGGGGGCATCTACGCACTGGGCGCCATGATCGTGGCCGCCCTGTGCTGGATCGCTTGGCGCTCGCTGCAGGTCGGGCTGCGCGGCGACCGGGTGGCAACTGCCGCGGAGGCCGGTCCCGTTGAGACGGCCCCGGCGACGCCCGCGTGGGATCCACCGCTGTCCTGGCGCGAGCGATTCGGCTGGCTGCGCCCGGATCGGTCCGATCCGCACTTCGGCGAACCGATGCGCCGGCTCGATCGCCTCGACCTGGCGCTGCTCATCGGCTTCGTCCTGTTCGCGTTCGTCTTCCGCCTGTGGCGGCTCGACATCCCGCGCGCCATGCACTTCGACGAGGTCTACCACGCCCGCTCGGCGACCGAGTGGCTGGCCGACTGGGAGCACGGCTGGAGGCGCGACACCTATGAGTGGACGCACCCCATGCTGGCCAAGTACCTCATCGCGGCGGGAATCGTGGTGGCCGATCCCAACAAGGTCGAGGGCAGCGTTCCGCTCGACGCCCCGGCTTCCGCCATGGCGGTCATCCCGCGCTACGCCGATGCCGGGCATCCGCGCTCGGTCATTTTCACCGGATCAGGCGACACCATCACGGCGCGCGACGCGCTGTCGGGCGACGTGGTGTCGTCGTGGTCGGCCGGGGCGCCGGTCGCGTCGCTGGCCTACGACCCGTTCGGCCAGCGGCTGCTGGTCGGATCGAGCGCCGATGGGCAGGTCAAGGCGTACGCCACCGACGCGTTCATGACGCATCTCGGCGAGCGAGCGCCGCCCCCCGCCATCCCGCCGCTGGAGACCGGCCTCGGCTCGGTCTCGCGGATCGTGGTGCCGTGGCGGGACGACATCACCCAGCCCGTGCCCAGTGCCGACGACGCGCTGCTGGTCATCGGTGAGGGGGGTATCGCCGAGCTCGACCGCGAGACGGGGGAGGAGATCGCGCACAGCCGCCTGGCGGCCAGCGACGTCGGCTACCTGCCCGGCTCGAGCGGCGACGACACGAAGCCGGCACAAGTGGTGGCGATCGACTCGGCGCGCAGCCGGCTGGTGGTCCTCACCGCAGCCGACCTCGCCGAGAAGCGATCGATCGACTTGCCCTCCACGCCGGCTGGCCCGCTCCTCGTCCATGGCGATGGCGACGATCTGAGCGTCTGGGTGCCGGTCGGCGCGTTGCCGGCCAACGACGAGCACGGGCCGGTTGCCGGCGGCATCACCGTCTTCAACGAGACGCCGTCCGAGATCGTGACGGTGCCGCTCCCCGGCGAGGCGACCGCCATCTCGTGGCAGGACTCGGCGGACATCGTCTACGTCGCCGGGTCGGAGGCCGGTCACCCGGTGGTCTGGACGGTCAGCCCGCTGGGCGATGAGCGCAGCGGCTTCGTGGCCTGGGACACCACGCCGCTCCCCGGTGAGGCGGCAGCGGTGGTGGCAGACGACGCCAGGACGGCCGAGGGTGACGACAACGCCAACCTGCTGGTCGCGACCGCCGGCAGCTCACCGCAGCTGGTCACGATCGACGCCGGCAGCAATGCGTTCGCCTGGCGCATCGCGGGCATCGTCTTCGGCGCGATCCTGGTCGGCCTCATCTACCTGCTGGCCGCCACGATGTTCCGCCGTCGACGCATCGCCGTGCTGGCCGCGGCCTTCGTGGCCATCGACGGGATGAGCTACGTGATGAGCCGCATCGCGATGAACGACATCTACGTGGCGGTCTTCATCGTCGCCGCCTACCTCCTCTTCTGGCAGGTCTGGTCAGGCCGATGGAAACGCAGCGCGTGGTGGGTCCTGCCGCTGACCGGCGTCCTCATCGGTCTGGCGGCGGCCACCAAGTGGGTCGGCTTCTATGCGCTCGCCGGGCTGCTGGTGCTGGTCCTGGCCCGATCCGCACTGGGGCGGCTGCTGCTGGTGGCTGCGGCGGCCTTCCTGGTGGGCATCGCCGGCATCGGTGCACCATGGCCGTTCTTGGTGATGCTGCTGCTGGTCCTCGGCCTGGCGCTCCTCTTCAGCTGGCTGCGACCGATTCGGATACGCGGCGAGGATTGGGCGGCGCTGCCGACCAGCGGGCTGGTGGCCGGAGGCATCGGTCTGGCGCTGGCGATCGGCTTCGGGCAGGTCAACGGGCGGGATCCGACCAGCGCGGTCGAGGCGGTGTTCGGCTACCTGGCGCGCGGAGCGCAGGCCGGGTGGCCAGGCTGGCTGATGGTCGGCGTGGCTGCGGTGCTGTTGCTCTGGCGCGCGCTTGCGTCTCTGCGCGACTCGAACAGCGACCGCGGCTGGATGCGACCGTCGGCGATGGCCGGCTTCGGTTGGCCGTGGGTCGGCGCCTGCCTGGTGATCGTGCCGCTGGTGATCTACCTCGTCGCCTACGTCCCGTATCTCGAGCTCGGCCACACGATTGCGCTGAAAGGTGGCGCAGGCCCCGGCTACGGCTGGTCGCTCGACGAGCTGCAGGCGCAGATGTTCGGCTACCACTTCGGCCTGCAGTCGGGGCACCCCAGCGCCTCGCCGTGGTGGAGCTGGCCGCTCGACCTCAAGCCGGTCTGGTTCTACGGCAACCCGGGGGCCTGGAACGACCGCGTCGGCGCCGCGATCTACAACGGCGGCAACCCGCTGCTGTTCTGGGCGGGGATCCCGGCGCTGGTGTACTGCTCGATCCAGGCGTGGCGGCGCCGATCGCTGGGACTGGTGCTGATCATTACCGCCTTCGCCTTCCAGTACCTGCCCTGGATCCGGATCGAGCGAGCAACGTTCCACTATCACTACCTCACCGCCGTGCTGTTCGCGATGGTGGCCGTGGCGTATGCCGTCGAGGACTTGCTGTCGAGCTGGGAATGGCGGTCGGTCGGCGTTGCCTTCCTGATCGGGGTGGTGATCGTGGGCGTGATCGTCTTCCCCATGAGCTCGGCGCTGGTGATGCCCGACTGGTACATCAACGCCATGCGTGCGCTGGCGCCCTGGAACTACGCTTTCCAGTTCCCGGCACCGCCTCAGGGCCACCGCGAGCTGTTCTCGGTCGGCCGGCTGCAGGCCGCGTTCTCCGTGCTGCTCACCGCTGCCGCAGTGCTGTGGGCGCTGTGGGGCAGGACGTGGTTGACGCCACGCGTGGTGCGCACGATCGCCTCGCGACGCGACCAGCAGGAGGTCACGGCTGGCGAGTAGCGGCGCCCGACGGTGCTAATGACCTCGTGGGGAGCCCTAGCACCGTCGGCCACGTCCGAAGGTGCATTTGTCGTCTCTGTGAACGCTAAATCCGTCCAGCACCGCCCGCCGACCCCATCCGCGCTCAGCCGAGCTCGGCAGGTCGCGTTCACGGCATCCTCTACGCCATTGGCGTGCACATTGGCGCCATTTGCACCCTCGGGTATGGCCACGTGCCGTAGCGGTGCGCTCCGCCCCCGTTCTTGACAGATTCCGGCCGCAGAGGAGTCAGGCAGCCCCGCGTCGACGTATGGGGCGGCCTCGCGTCCCTTTAGAGGGTGGGCCGAGCGCGGGCCGAGCGACTGCGACGCGCCGATCGCCGCCCGATCCTGCCTAACTCCTGCGTGAGCGGAATTTGTCGGCGAGCGCGCGAGAGCGGCCTCTACCGTGACCGGCGCATCGAGGCAATCAGCAGCGCGACGCCGGCCAGCACCAGCAGCACCGGCCAGAACCGGCCCCACGCGATGTCGGGCAGGTAGTTGCGCAGCAGGAAGTACGCGCCCAGCCCTATGAGGACCAGGCCGACCACCAGCCGCGTATTGCCGGCGTCCCAGTCGCCCCGTGCCCGACTCGGCGTGACATCCACTTCGTCGCCCACCGGGGCGTCAGACGGCGGGACGTCGTCGAACGTGCGCATCCCGGACGGCGCCTCGGGCACCACGATCCACATCACGATGTAGATCAGGAAGAACAGCCCGCCGGTCACGAACGCCAGCACGGCCCACACGATGCGCACCAGCGACGGGTCGAGGTTCAGATAGTCGGCGACGCCGCCGGCGACCCCGGCGATGACGCGATCGGTCCTGGACCGATACAGACGCCCGGTCATTGGCATCCTCCATCCAAATTCAGGGTGAAGCTGCCGGCGTTGCCCTCGACGGTGAGGGTCGCGCGGCTCTGCGCGGTGTCGTAGCTCGCCGATCGCCACGTCGACGCGTCGATCGAGCGGAGCCCGCTCTGGTCGAGATTGTCGCCGAAGGCCACGTTGTCCTGGAGGTGGATCTGCAGTCCGACCGATGCGGGCGCGCAGACCTCCAGCGATCCGGCGTTGGCACTCATCGATCCGGTCACCGACGTCGTATCGTCGAGCACGACCGATGCCTTGCCGGCATTGACCTCGAGGTTCAACCCGTCCACCGCGGCGCCACCCAGGTCGAGCAGGACGTCACCGGCGTTGGCGTTCAGCTCCAGGCTGGTGAGGTGGGTGTCGCCGAGGTTCAACCGCCCGCGTGCCGCGTTGGCGTCGATCGACACGTCGAGCGCCGGCTGGGTCGGCAACGTGACGTCCCAGCGGCGATTGTCCGTATCGGCCCCGAAGAAGCTCGTCTCGGGAGTGCTGATGGCGAGGCGAGCCGCATCGGCCTCGACAGTGACGTCGTCATCCGCAGCCGCGAACTGCCAGCCGTTACCGTCCTGCGCCGAAAGGGTCAGCGCGACGCAGTTGGCGTTAATCTCGACCTTGGCGCCGCTGCCGAAAGAGCCGTCGCGCGTGATCGCCGGCGAGGTGACCGGGCCGCCGGCAGACGGAGCGCCGCCGCATGAGGCAACCAGCGCCGGCCCGGCCGCGATCAGTCCACCAACGAACGCGCCAAGCAGGAGGGCGCCGATGATCGCTCCCAGCGGAGCCAGCGGCGTCCGCGCGGCGATGATGCTGATGCCGATCGCAATCAGGATCACCGGCCAGAAGCGCCAGATTTCGACGACGGCTTCGCGCGAGATGACCCGTTGCTGGACCGCGAGCGCAACGGCTCCCGCCGTGATGAACGCGAGGCCCCAGAACAGGAGGCCGCGGTTGAGTCGCATGATGATTTCCGAATGGTACGGTGCGTGGCGGAGGTGCGGGTGCCGTTCCGAGACGCGCCACGACCATCATCGCAGGGCGGCCCACGCGGCACGCAAGGGCCATTTGTCGCGTTTCAGGTAGCTTTCTTGACAGGTTCGCAGCGGTGGACGTAGACTCCCGCGGCGGCCGGTTTGCGTCCTGACGCAACTCGTCGCTCGGCGATCCAATCATCCAACGAGGAACGAACGAAACGGCCATGAGCTCCCGCATCTGCGCGTTCCCGCGCTATCGAACGGCGCCTCTCAGTGGCGCTGTGAACGGGAGATCTGTGCCCACTTCGAGCTGATGCCCAGGCGGCAGAGCCGCCAAGCAGACGCCACGAGCCGTGGGCCGGATCGGGTCCACGGTTTTTTGTTGCCATCAGCAGCAACGAGCCGCGGACCAGCCAGGGTCCAGCGGCTCGTTTTCGTTTCTCACCGCACATCGACGAGGTTCATCACATGACCGGCGTACTCGAACAACCAAAGACCGATACGGTCGTGCAGCCCATGGCCGCGCGCCCGGAGGTCGGGCACGACGCTGTTCCGGCGCTGCTGGTCGACCACGTCACCAAGCGGTTCGTGGTGGGACGCAAGCGCAAGCCGGTGATCGCCGTCGATGACGTGTCGCTCCGCATCCGGCGCGGCGAGATCTACGGCGTGCTGGGGGCCAACGGCAGCGGCAAGTCGACCCTCATCCGCCTGGTGAGCACGCTGCTCACCCTGGATGCCGGTCGGGTCGAAGTGTTCGGCAACGACATCGAGCGGGACGAGATGGCGGTAAAGCGCCTGATCAACCGGGTCAGCGTCGACGCCGCCTTCTTCAAGAAGCTCAGCCCGCACGAGAATTTGACCTACGCGGCGCGGCTGTACGGCCTCGACGCCAAGCAGGCCAAGCGCGACGTGATCCGGATCCTGGCGCGGCTGGGCATCGGGGAGAAGCGTTTGAATCGGCCGCTGGAGCAGATGAGCCGGGGGATGCAGCAGAAGGTCGCCATTGCGCGAGCGCTGCTGACGAGCCCGACGCTGCTGCTCCTCGACGAGCCGACCACCGGCCTCGACCCGCGCTCGAAGCTCGACGTGCAGGCCTTCATCGAGGAGATGCGGGACACGCACGACTCAACGATCGTGCTCACCACGCACGACCTCGACGAGGCGGACCGGCTCTGCGACCGAATCGCCGTCATCAACGAGGGACGGGTGGTCGCCGAGGACACGCCGGCCGGGCTGAAGGCGCTGGTCGCCGAGCAGTACGGACTGCCGCCGACCCTGGAGAGTGTGTTCATGACCTTCACCGGCAAGTCGCTCGACGACGACATCGGTGACGACGACGACGACAACGACGACTAAGCGAAACGAAGCACATGAGAAAGGAGGTGAGAACCGTGTTGATGATCCTGCCGAGCCCGCAGGACCTGGTTCGCGAGAACGACAAGCGCGTGGCGCGCATGCGCCGCGAGCTGTATCCAGCTCGCGCATCGGTCCCGCGTCGCCCCGTGCGACGCTGGGTCGGGCGTCAGATGGTGCGCATCGGCGCGCGTCTGGCAGCAGACCCGTCTCTGAGGCCGGCTCGGTCCCTGTAAGCGGGGATCGGGCCGGCGCCTTCCGACACTGACAGGAGTCTTACGACGATGACAACGATGGTCCGCGAGCTGAAGGCGAGCTACGCCTTCGTCGAGCGGAACTTCTACCTCACCAAGCGTTACTGGGGCTGGGAGGTCGCCTTCCTGGTCTACGCCGTGGCCGGCGCGCTCGCCGTGTCGCTCATCGGCCGAGACCAGGCGGACGACCGGCTGCTGATGACCCTGGTGATCGGTGCCGTCTTCTGGAACTACCTGTCTGTCGTCTTCAGCTTCATTGCCGAGACGGTCCAGTGGGAGCGCTGGGAGGGGACCTTGGAGTACACCTTCATGGCTCCCGTGCGCCGCTACACCCAGATGATCGGTTCCACCCTGTACGCGCTGGCGTACGGCTTCGTCCACACCGTGGTGGTGCTGGCGGTGCTGGCGCTGTTCTTCGAGCTGGACCTGTCGCACGCGAACTTCGCGACGGCGACGGTGTTCATGATCCTCGGCTCGCTGAGCTTCATCGGGATCGGGATCATGACCGCCATCCTGCCGCTGATGTACGTCGAGCGTGGCGCGCAGATGACGTTCGTGCTGCAATCGGTGCTGCTGCTGGTCAGCGGCGTCTACTACAGCATCGACGTGCTGCCCGGCTGGATGCAGGTCATCTCGAAGTTCTCGCCGGCGACCTACGTCCTTGACGGCGTGCGCCAGGGGCTGATCGAGGGTGCCGGGGTCGGGTCGCTGCTCGGCGACGTGTGGCCGCTGCTGGTGATGGGCGTGGTCTTCATCCCGCTCGGCTTGTGGCTGTTCTCGGTCGCCGAGCGCTACGCGAAGCGCACCGGAAAGCTGAAGCGCGTCGGATGACGCACGAGACGGATGCGCCCGGGGTGGCTCCCGGGCGCGATCACACGGATCTCACCAATGGTTCTCAACGAAAGGTTTCTCCCATGATCGATGCAACCCTCGCCGCGGCCGGGCGGCGGCCTCCGCAGGAGGCGATCCCCGGCTTTCGGCTGACCGGTCCCGACGGGGACTGGGCGACCCTGGCGGGCCGCATGGCGGCCGTCGCCAATGCCTGCAACCGGCGCGACGGGATCGACGAGCACGTCTCGGAGGCCGAGCTCGTCAACTGGTTATCAGCCGCCGGCGAACATTTCGACCCAACGCGCGACGTCGTCCTGGCCCAGGTCCATGACGAGCTGGTCGGCTACCTGTGGACAGATTGGGTCGACACCACCGACGGCCTGCGCGAATACCGCGTGCGTGGTTACGTCCATCCGGACTGGGAACGGCGGGGAATCGGCACGCAGCTGCTGGCGTGGGGCGAGCGGCATGCCGCGGAGCACGCAGCCAGCCACCCGACCGACCGTCCGCTTGGCGTCGGCACCTGGTGCCCCGAGCAGCGGACCCGCAAGGCGGAGCTGCTCGAGAAGCATGGCTACCAGCCGGTGCGCTGGTTCTTCGAGATGCTGCGGCCCGACCTCGAGAACATCCAGGTCCCAGCGCTTCCCGAGGGGCTGGAGATCCGGCCGGTCGGCCGGAATGATGGCGAGCTGCGCCAGCTGTTCGCTGCCGACGTCGAGGCCTTCCAGGATCACTGGGGCGGGTTCGCGGCCGACGAGGCCGCCTACCAGGAGTGGATCAAGGATCCGAACTTCGACCCGTGGCTGTTCGTCATCGCCTGGGATGGGGACGAGATCGCGGGTGGTGTCGAGAACGGCATCTACGCCGAGGACAACGCGGCCTTCAACCGGAAGCGTGGCTGGCTGGACAGCGTCTTCACCCGTCGCGCGTGGCGCCGGCGCGGCCTCGGGGCGGCACTCGTCGCGCGCTCGCTGCTGCGCCTGCGGGATGCCGGGATGACCGAGGCGATGCTCGGGGTCGATAGCGAGAACCCGACCGGGGCGCTCGGCCTGTACGAGCGGGCGGGATTCCAGGTCCACACCCGCTCGCTCGCGTTCCGCAAGCCGCTGGGCTCATGAAGGAGGCGGCAACCGAACGAAGTGGATCTGGCTTTGAGATCCGGTGAAGTCGGTTGCCGCAACCCACACGAATACCTGGCCTCCGAGGCTGGGTCGCAGGAAGCCGGCGTCACCCGTCGGTGACAACTCCTCGACCGTGATCTCGGCGTTGGTCTCGAGGTCCCAGACCGCGAGCTTCGTCCAGTCGGATGGCTCGGCGGCGACGAACCGCGGCCCGACGCGCGGAAACACCAGGAAGTAACCGGTCCGCTCGCGGAGATAGTCGAGCCGCTCGGTCTCGCCAGTCGAGATCGTGTAGCGAATGACTTGGCCCCAGTTGTTGGCGTTGAACGAGCGCGGCGCGCTCTTCCAGACGACCGTATCGTCGTAGATCGAGGGCTGGGACGCCTCGCCGTCGGTGTCCAGTCGTCGCGGCTTCGCGCCGCGCGTCGCGAGGTCGAGGAGGTAGACGTGGCGTTCACCGTTCAGCTTGTCATTGGCGTATTCGACGGTGCCGTACACCAGCCGATCGCCGTCGAGCGACGGATACCAGTACTCGACCTTGTCGAAGTTGCTCTTGGCGAGCACTGTGCGCTGCATGGTTTGCAGGTCGATTTGCACCAACGAGCTCGTGGCGCGCCGTCCGTGGATCTTCTGCAGCGCGTAGACCAGGCGATGGCCGCTGATTGCCGGCTGTGGCACGAGGCCGGGGGATTGCATCGGTCGTCTCGCATGCTCGAGGATCACGGGCTTGGCAAGCGGCCGCGAGATGTAGACGAGATTCCACGATATGACGTATTCGTCTTCAGCACCGCTTTCTGAGAAGGCGACGCGGTCTCCATCCATCGCGGGCAGGCTGATGCCGCGGTTGCGTTGCGGGTTTCGGTACATGGTTTCGATGTCGTCCGATCCGATTCTCCATCGGTAGAAGTCCGGATCTCGGATCCCTTCGGGGTCGCCACCCGACCAGCCGATATACGTGCCATCCGTCACAACCGACCCGATGGGGCCGGGAACCGGCGCCCGCTCGACGGTCACGGCACTCGGCGGGCGGGGGGCCGGGGTGCGCGTCGTCGCGGAGGTCGGGCCGGTGACGCCTGACGAAGTTGCCACGGCAGACGGGTAGCTCGCCGACGGCGCTGAGGATCCGTCGCTGGCGCACCCAGCGAGAAGCGCGAGGGCCGCGGCGCACGCGGCGCCGCGGCTGAGTGGATGTCTCATCCGTCACCACACGACACGGTTCGTGTGCCAATGGTTGAGGTTCCACACCTTCAGGCTGGGATCCGAAAACGTCCCCGTGCCACCACCCTGCCGGTCGGATGAGTCGTTGAACCAGACTCTCGGGTCGCTGGTGCCGTCCCAGTAGCCCGTGTAGCCGCGAATGGTGATCCAGTGATGAACCTCGACCCCTTCCGGGATCGGGCTCCAACTGCTCAGCCGCTGGGAATCGTGTGTCATCTTGACCCCTGCGCCGAACGGCATGCGGTAGTGCTGCACGTCGGTGATGACCTTGGCATGCCATTCCGAGCCGGTCCCGGTCGGAACCACGGCGTATTCAAAGTCATTTGGCAGCCTGGCGAACTCGTTGAGTCCGGCGGTCAGCATGTACGCATTGGTCTGGCCGATGGTGTCGGTGTTCTCCCACCGCTGAGCGGCGGGGTTCCACCAGATCAGGTGCCGGGCGATGGTCGTCTGCTTGCGGTAATTCGTGTCGGGATCCTGGCCGCTCAACTTGCTTTCGAAGATGCCGCGGCTGAAATTGATGATTACCTGTGCCGTCGCCGGGCCGCAGTAGTAATCGGTGTATTGCCGGCGGGCGTAGGTGAGCAGGTTGAAGCTGACCGGGGCGCAGTCATCGTCCGTTGTGGTCTCGAGACCGCCGGCCGTTTCCGACGTTTCGCAGAAGCTTCTCAGCGAAGTGGAGCTGCGCAGCGCCTTCTGCATGGCGCGCAGGTCGGCGACCTCGGCCAGCCGAATGTCGAGGCTCTGCTGCTGCTGGGCAGTCGGTGGAATCCAGGGTTCGTCGTCGGGCGGCCCGCCAGTGGACTTGACGCTTGGTTCGGCGGCGGCCCCGGGCGCCGCCACGGCCAATGCGGTCAGCACGGCCAGCGCGACCGGTAGCAGTCGATGGTGAAGCATGGTGGTTCCTCCCCTAGGGCTTGCCTGCGCCACGACTGTGGCGCACCACCGATGCTATGCACGACCGCTTACCAGCCGATACGGCGCTCGCTTACCAGGTAAGCATGCCGACACCGGCGGCATGCAGGTGAGCCCGGCCATTGGGCTCGAACGGTCGTCGTCAGACCGGCGCCGGCTGTGCATGGGGCGCAGCCTACTCAGGCCTGCTTACCAGCCGCTTACTGGGAGTTCAGTGTGCGGCCACGTCTCCCGCGGCCAGCGCTCGGGCGCGAACCTCTCGATAGAACTCGATCACCCGTTCCGTCACCCGATCCCACGAGTACTCCGGTGCCCGCTCGCGCCCGGCATCGCCCATGCGATGACGGAGGTCGGCGTCGGTCGCAAGCGTGTACAGGGCGGCCGCCAGCGCGCGTGGGTTGCGCGGCTCGACGAGCACGCCCTGCACGCCGCGCTGGACGACCTGCTTGTAGCCGTGGATGTCGGACGCCACGATCGGAACGCCGGCGGCCATGGCCTCGAGCAGGACGATGCCGAAGGACTCCTGCCCGGTGGCCGGGGCGCAGAAGATGTCGGCCGAGGCGAAGTAGCGCGCCTTGTCGTCGTCGCTGACGCGGCCCAGGAACTCCACGTCGCGGATGCCGCGCAGGGCGACGTAGCGACGGTACTCCCGTCGCTTGGGGCCGGCGCCGACCACGAGCAGCCGTGCATCGACGTGGCGCTTGCGCAACCGGTGGTAGGCCTTGAGCAGGTGGATGAGCCCCTTGCGTTCCTCGAAGCGGCCGACGAAGAGGATGTTCAGTGTGCCGTCACGGAGCTCCTCATACGGCTCCGCCGAGGCGAATCGGTCCAGGTCGACGCCATTGGGGATGATGCGGTATTCGCCGGGGAAGTAGCGGCCGATGAAGTGCCGCGCGGCGCTGCTGACCGCGATCCGGCCATGGAGCCGGGAAGCGAGATCGCCCGCGAACCGGCTGCCGATCCAGTACGACGGGCTGAAGCCGCCGAACGCATGGAACGTCCCGATATTGACCGTCCGCGACGCCTCGAGGACGGTCGGTGACAGGAACGGCACGAAGGGCTCGTGGAAGTGCAGGATGTCGAACCGATGCGCGTCGAGCACCTCGCGCGCCTGCTGCTTGAAGCGCCAGCCGAGCGTGACACGCCCGACGCTGCCGTTGGCCGGGAAGGCCCACCCGGTGCCGAGCCGGATGATGTCCCCCTCGTTCTCGCGCTCCTTGCCGTATTTGCTGGTGATGATCCGGACGTCGTGACCCAGCCGGCTCATGGCCTCGTAGCTGAAGCGGACGTGCTCGTTCACGCCGCCAGGATGCGGGTAGCCATACGGGCTCACGA
>JAICUY010000018.1 GCA_025935615.1 Steroidobacteraceae bacterium | reverse complement strand
CGCATCGGTCTCGTCCGTGGCGAAGCCGAACATCATTCCCTGATCGCCGGCACCCAGCTCCGCCGGCTCGGTTCCCTCGCGCGACTCCAGCGCCGCGTCGACGCCCTGCTTGATGTCCGGGGACTGCTCCTTGAGCGCCGTGATGGCGCCGCACGTCTGCCAGTCGAAGCCGAGTCGCGAGTCGTCGTAGCCGATGCGCCGCACCGTGTCGCGCACGACGCTCTGCACGTCGACCCAATGGGTCGTCGTCAGCTCACCGAGGACGAAGACGAGGCCGGTGGTGGCGGCCACCTCGACCGCCGAGCGCGCCTCCGGATCGTGAGCCAGGACCTCATCGAGGACGGCGTCGGCGACCGCGTCGCACAGCTTGTCGGGATGACCCTCGGTGACCGATTCGGAAGTGAACAGGACTCGCAGATCGTCGGACGGCATGGTCACGCCTGAGTGTACCGCCCGCTCAGGTGCCGGATTCCCAGGACTCCGAGTACGCTTTCTGTTCGGGCGTCATGCCGGCGAGGTCGATCCCCATCGAGGCCAGCTTGAGGCGCGCCACTTCGCGATCGATATCGTCGGGGATGCCATACACCTGCGGCTCGAGCTCGTCGAGATGGGAGCGCATCCATTCCAGCCCCAGCGCCTGGTTGGCAAAGCTCATGTCCATCACCAGCGATGGGTGACCCTCGGCCGCGCCGAGATTCACCAGGCGCCCGTCGGCCAGCAGGTAGAGGCGTCTGCCGTCGTCCATGGTGAACTCGGTGGTGAATGGCCGCACCTGGCGCCTGCCGACGGCCTGCGCCTCGAGCGCGCCAAGCTCGAACTCGTCGTTGAAGTGGCCGGCGTTCGCCAGGATCGCCCCGTCGCGCATCAACGGGAAGTGGTGCACGCCGAAGACGTTCAGGTTCCCGGTGGCGCTGATGAAGATCTCGCCCTCGACCGATGCGGCATCGGCGTTCATCACCCGGTAGCCGTCCATGGCCGCCTCCAGCGCCCGGATGGGATCGACCTCGACGACGATGACGATGGCGCCCATGCCCTCGGCCCGCGCGGCGATGCCGCGGCCCACCCAGCCATAGCCGCCGACGACCACGGTCTTGCCGGCGAACAGCACGTTCGTGGCGCGCAGCACGCCGTCGATCGCGCTCTGGCCGGTGCCGTATCGGTTGTCGAACAGGTGCTTGGTGAGCGCCTCGTTGACGGCGACGATCGGGTACCGCAGCCGCCCGGCGTTGGACATGGCGCGCATGCGGATGACGCCGGTGGTCGTCTCCTCGGTGCCGCCCACGACGCCGTCCAGCAGCTCGACCCGTTGGGTGTGCAGCGCCGTCACCAGGTCCGCGCCGTCGTCCATCGTCACTTCGGGCCGGTGATCGAGCGCCGCACCGATGTGCGCGTAGTAGGTGTCGCGGTCCTCGCCCTTGATGGCGTAGGTCGGAATGCCGTAGCGCTCGACCAGCGCCGCCGCCACGTCGTCCTGCGTCGAGAGCGGGTTCGAGGAGCACAGCACCGCATCGGCGCCGCCCGCTGCCAGCGTCCGCATGAGGTTCGCCGTTTCGGACGTCACGTGCAGGCAGGCGCTGATGCGCCAGCCTTCGAGCGGCCGCTCATCGGCGAACCGCTCCCGGATCTGGGCCAGCACCGGCATCTGCCGGTCCGCCCATTCGACCTTCAGCACGCCCGCATCGGCCAGCCCGATGTCGCGAACGTCTCCGATCCTCTCGCTCACCCCTTGTCGCGTGGCCACGTCTGTCGAATTGCCTCTCGCAGCGGTCGCATGAGTCCCCATCCCCCCGAGCGGCGGCGACCGAGCCGCTCGACGATGTCGCAGTGGGTGCGGTAGCCCAGCCGGCTGTAGGCCGCCACCGCCGGCGCGTTGTCAGCATGCACGTTGAGCGCCACGTCGCCCGCGCGGTCGAGCAGCTCGGCGGTGACCGCCGAGGTGACCATCTTGGCGAAATCGTGGCCGCGGAAGTCGGCGTGGGTCATGACGTTGCCGACCACGCCGATCCCTTCGCGCGGACTGATGACATGCGTACCGGCGGCGCTGACCAGCCGGCCGCGGACGCGCACGCCGTAGTAGATCCCGTCCTCGACGATGGAGGTCGGAAAGCCTGTCCGGAAGCCGAGCTGGTAGAGCCGGTTGAGGTCATCGATGTCGCCGGGGCCCAGCCGCTCGGCCGGTCCGGCGAAGGGCTGGAACGTCGGGCGGTCGACGACCATGCGCAGCATGGCCAGCGGCGCCTCGAGCTGGTAGAGCGCGGCCAGCGCCGGCTGGTGTTCGCGACCCGCCTGAAAATAGGCGTCGCGCGGCTTGATCACGCTGCCCAGCACCTCGCGCACGGCGGCCGGCTCGCCCATCACGAACAGTGGCTGCGGAACGAGGCCTTCGTGGTGCATCGCCAGGGCGATCGGCCGGCCGTCCGAGCCGAAGGCCATGCCCCAGGTCATGCGGCGCCGGTTCGACGAATCGAGATCGCCCAGGGCATAGGCGGCATAGAGGCGGTCGCTGCGCAGGTAGCCGGCGATGAGGTCACGGTCGGTGACCTCGCGGGCCCGCAGCTCGAGCCGTTCCGCCACCGCCATCGGTCGATGCTCGGGCTCAGTAGGTCAGCAGGGTGTTGATCTGGAATTCGCCGAGCTTGTCACGCCCGTGCAGCGCCGTCAGCTCGACCATGAACGACAGTCCGGCGATCTCGCCGCCCAGCCGGCGCACCAGCTCGATGGTGCCCATCACCGTCCCGCCGGTGGCCAGCAGGTCGTCGACGATGAGCACCCGCTGTCCGGCCTGGATCGCGTCGCGATGGATCTCGAGCGTCGCGGTCCCGTACTCGAGCGCGTACTCGACCTCGATCGTTTCGGCCGGCAGCTTGCCCAGCTTGCGCACCGGAACGAACCCGGCGTCCAGCTTGTAGGCGAGCGGCGCGCTGAAGATGAAGCCACGCGACTCCATGCCGACCACCAGGTCGACCTTGCCGTCCTGGACCTGGTTTGCCATGCGATCGATGACCTCGGCGAAGGCATCGGCATCCTTGAGCAGAGTGGTGATGTCGTAGAACAGGATGCCCGGCTTGGGAAAGTCGGGGATCTCACGAATCTTGGACCGCAGGTCATCCACGGTGCTGGTCGTCACGTCGCGGGCACTCCAGCCGGTCTTGGGCGAATCGGAACCCGAGGAGTCTAGACCGATGCGCGGGCGCCCGTCCATGCACCTGTCGTGACCGAGCGCGCGTCAGTCGCCGTCCTCTCGAGCGAGGCGGCGCAGGACGGTCTGCAATACGCCGCCGTTGCGGTAGTACTCGACGTCGATCGCGCCGTCGAGCCGCGCCACGACCTGGAAGCTGCGCTCGCTGCCGTCCTCGGCGCGGGCACGCGCGGTCAGCTCCTGGTGCGGCCGCAGACCGTCGGAGAGGCCGTGGATGGTGAACTGCTCGCGCCCGCTGAGGCCGAGCGACGCGGCCGACTCGCCGGGAAGATATTGCAGGGGCAGGACACCCATCCCGACCAGGTTCGAACGGTGGATGCGCTCGTACGACTCCGCGATGACCGCCCGCACCCCCTGCAGGTAGGGACCCTTGGCCGCCCAGTCGCGCGATGAGCCGGATCCGTACTCCTTGCCGGCCAGGATGACGAGCGGCGTCCCTTCGTCGGCGTAGCGCATGGCGGCGTCGAAGATGCTCATCCGCTCGCCGCTGGGCAGATGCTCGGTGACGTTGCCCTCGGCATCCGGCGTCAGCGCGTTGCGGAGGCGGATGTTGGCGAACGTGCCGCGCATCATCACCTCATGATGGCCGCGACGCGACCCGTACGAGTTGAAGTCGCGGGGCTCGACGCCGTGCTCGGTGAGCCAGACGCCGGCCGGTGAGGTGCGCGGGATGGAGCCGGCCGGACTGATGTGGTCGGTGGTGACCGAGTCCCCGAGCATGGCCAGCACGCGCGCGCCGACGATGTCGGCCACCGGCTCGGGCTCGGGCGAGAGGCCCTCGAAGAACGGGGGCAGCGCCACATAGGTCGACGCCGGATCCCACGCGTATCGATCGCCCGGTGGTACCGGCAAGGAGCGCCAGCGCTCGTCGCCGTCGAAGACGCTGGCGTAGTTGTCGACGAAGATCTTCGACTTCACGCGCTGCTCGACGACGCTGGCCACCTCGGCCGGTGACGGCCAGATGTCGCGCAGGTAGACCGGCTGCCCGTCGCGGCCGGTCCCGAGCGGATGCGTCGTCAGGTCCACGTCGATGCGTCCCGCCAGCGCGAAGGCGACGACGAGCGGCGGGGAGGCAAGGTAGCTCGCCCGCGTGTGCGGATGGATGCGACCCTCGAAGTTGCGGTTGCCGGACAGGACCGATACGGCCGTCAGCTCGTTCGCCTCGATCGCCTCCGCGATCGGCTCGGCCAACGGACCGGAGTTGCCGATGCAGGTCGTGCAGCCGTAGCCGACGAGGTTGAATCCGAGCGCGTTCAGCGGCTCGGTCAGGCCGGCGGCGTCCAGGTAATCGGTCACCGCACGGGAGCCGGGAGCGAGTGATGTCTTCACGGACGGCGATACCCGCAGCCCACGGTCGACGGCATTCTTCGCCAGCAGGCCGGCGGCCACCATGACGCTCGGGTTGCTCGTGTTGGTGCACGACGTGATGGCCGCGATCACGACCGATCCGCTGCGGATCTTCGACTGCGCGCCGTTCAGCTCGATGACCGCGGCGTGGTAATGCGCGCTCTCGGGTACCGGATCGGGCTCGGCACGCGGCGCGCTGACCGCCACGTTGCCTTCGCGGCCGTCCTTCGTCCAGCCTGGCGGGTCGCTGGCCGGGAACGAGTCCTCGGACGCCTCCTGCACCTCGTCCCAGTGCGGCTCGGCGACCGGCTGCCAGTCCTCGGCCGTGTCGTGGGTGTGCAGGCCGTTCGGGAAGAGGCCGCGGAAGCTGTCGCGCAACTCGGTGAGCGCCACCCGGTCCTGCGGACGCTTCGGACCGGCGACCGACGGCCGCACCTGAGCGAGGTCGAGGGACAGGGTCTCGTTGAATTGTGGTTCGGGCGTGGCATCGGTCCGGAACAGGCCCTGCGCCTTGGTGTAGGCCTCGACCCGAGCGACCACGTCCTCGCCACGCCCGGTCATGGCCAGGTAGCGCAGCGTCTCGCCGTCGACCGGGAAGAGGGTCGCGGTGGCGCCGAACTCGGGCGACATGTTCGAGATGGTGGCGCGGTCCGCGAGGCCGAGCTTGGACAGGCCCGGGCCGTAGAACTCGACGAACTTTCCGACCACGCCGTGCCCGCGCAGCATCTCGGTCACGTACAGCACCAGGTCGGTGGCGGTCGAGCCGGCAGGCAGTTCCCCGTCGAGCCGGAAGCCGACCACGATCGGCATCGGCTGGTACAGCGGCTGGCCGAGCAGGGCAGCCTCGGCCTCGATGCCGCCCACGCCCCAGCCGACCACGCCCAGGCCGTTGACCATGGTGGTGTGCGAATCGGTCCCGACCAGCGTGTCCGGGAAGGCGACCTCGGCGCCATCCTGGTCGGCGCGCGTCCCCACCACGGAAGCCAGGTACTCGAGGTTGACCTGGTGGACGATCCCCGTCCCCGGCGGCACGACCCGGAAGTCGCGGAAGGCCTGCTGCGCCCAGCGCAGCAGCGCATAGCGCTCGCCGTTGCGCTCGTACTCGCGCTCGACGTTGATGGTGAAGGCGCGGTCGTTGCCGAACATGTCGACCTGCACGCTGTGGTCGATGACCAGGTCGGCCGGCACCAGCGGATTGATCCGCGCCGGGTCGCCGCCCATCTCGGCCATGGCATCGCGCATGGCCGCCAGGTCGACGACGCATGGCACGCCGGTGAAGTCCTGCAGGATGACGCGCGATGGCATGAACGGCAGCTCGTATTCGGCCGCCGCAGACGGGTCCCAGCCGGCCAGCGCCCGCACATCATCACCGCTCACCGGGCCGTCGCCGACGGCCGCGTGGCGAAGCATGTTCTCGAGCAGGACCTTGACGGTGTAGGGCAGACGCTCGAGGTCGGCTCCCGTCGCGTCGAGGCGGTAGAAGACATACGAGCGATCGCCGACGCGCAGCGTGTCGCGCGTCGAAGCCGGATCAGTGAAGGGGGGACGGGTCGCCATGGGACGCCTCCAATCGTTCTCCGCTCAGAGAGCGGTTCGTGAGAGTCGGCGCCGGACGGGTGCGCCCGTCCCGGGTCGAGAAACCGTGTGCAGCGAGTATAACGCTATCGGCTCGGCGATCGCCCGGCACACAGCGGAGAGAGAAACAATGACGTTGCAGGAAGCCCTTCCCCTCATCCTGCCGCTGCTCGCCTTGCAGTTGATCCTGATCGGCATCTCGCTGTGGGATCTCACCCGGCCGGACCGACGCGTCAAGGGCGGCAACAAGTGGGTCTGGGGGCTGGTGATCGTGTTCGGCGAGCTCATCGGGCCGTTGGTCTACCTGTTCGTGGGCCGCGAGGAGTCCTAGACCGATGCCGCCCCTGCCGCCGGCAGACCGGACCGACGTCGCGATCGGCTGCGAAGGCCTGACCAAGCGCTTCGGGACGGTCCTCGCCCTGGACGGGCTGGACCTCGCCGTCCCGCGCGGCATCGTCTTCGGCTTCCTGGGCCCCAACGGCGCCGGCAAGACGACCGCACTGCGGCTGCTCAGCGGGTTGGCCCACCCCACGGCGGGCCGCGCGCTGATCGACGGCATTTCGACCGCTGCCGGGGAGCCGAACCGGCGAGGGCTGATCGGGTATCTCGACCAGAACCCGCGCTTCCCGGGCTGGATGACCGGCAGGGAGCTGCTCGACGTCGTGGGGCAGCTGTACGGCATGCGAGGCGCGGCGATGCGTCAGCGCGTCGACGAGACGCTCGAGCTCGTGGGCCTGAGCGATGCGGCGCCACGGCGCATCGCTGGATACTCGGGCGGCATGCGCCAGCGGCTGGGTCTTGGCCAGGCGGTGCTCAACCGTCCACCGGTCCTGCTGCTCGACGAGCCGGTCAGCGCCCTTGACCCCGAGGGCCGCCACGATGTGCTCGCGACCATCCGCGGCCTCGCGGGCAGCTCGACCGTCCTCTTCTCGACCCACATCCTGGCCGACGCCGAGCGCATCTGCGACCGGATCGCGATCCTGGACCATGGGCGCCTGTTGACCGATGCGACGGTCGGCGAACTGCTGGAGCGCTACGCCCAGCCGGTCTACCGGATCGAGCCGGACGCGAGGCATGTCGCGGTCCTGTCGGCATTGGCGGACACGCTGCGCGGTGTTCGCGGCGTGACCGACGTCATCGAGGGCCACGGCGAGCTGCGCGTGCTGACTAATGATCCAGAGGCAACGGGGCCTGCATTGCTCGCCGCCCTCGCCGCGCACCGGGTGGGGCTGGTGGCCTTCGAGCGGCTGCGACCCAGCCTCGAGGAGGTCTTCCTGCGCCTCACCGGCCGCGGGGCCGAGGCAGCCGCATGACCGGCCTCGGGCCCCTGCTGGGCAAAGAGCTGCGCGAGCAGTGGCGAACGAAACGCCTGCTCGTGGTGCTGATCGTGTTCGCCGCCTTCGGGATCGCGTCGCCGCTGCTGGCCAAATACACGCCCGAGCTGATTCGCGCCCTGGCCAGCGACGAGCTTGCCAACGCCGTCCCGCCGCCGACCACCGCCGATGCCGTCGATCAGTTCCTGAAGAACGTGGGGCAGACCGGTGTGCTGGCGGCCATCCTGCTGGCCATGGGCAGCGTCGCGCTCGACAAGGAGCGCGGCATCGCCGCGCTGTTCCTGACCAAGCCGGCGTCGCGCGGCGCCTACCTGCTCGCGAAGCTGCTGGCCATCGCTGCCACGCTGCTGGCAGGCACGCTGGCCGCAACCGCGGTCGGCTACGGCTACACCGGCTGGCTGTTCGAGACGCTGCCCGTCGGCGGCTATGCGGCGATGGGGCTGCTCCTCTTCCTGCAGCTGTTGGTGTACGCGGCTCTCACGTTCCTGGGCAGTACGCTGGCCCGCTCGAGCCTGGTGGCTGCCGCATTCGGCATTGCCGGGCTGGCCCTGGTCGCCTTCATCGGGGCGCTGCCCGCGGTCGGCAGCTACACGCCCGGCGGCCTGTCGGAGGCAGGTCGCGCCCTGGCGCTCGGGCAGCAGCCCGAGCGCCTCATCGGTCCGGTGGCCACCAACCTGGCCACGGTGATCGCGATCTTCGTCGTGGCCTGGTGGGCATTTCGTCGCCAGGAGCTGTAGGCGGTCAACGCGGCACACTCATTGCTCACCGATGCACGTGAAGAACTCGTTCCGCCTGTTCGCGGTCCGCGGCATCGACGTGAACATCCACATCAGCTGGCTCGTCGTCTTCGCCCTGCTGACGTGGTCGCTGGCCGTCGGCTACTTCCCGAACGTCATCCGCGGGCTCGATCCGGCCGCGGCCTGGGTCCTCGCCGCGGTCGCCACGGTGCTGCTGTTCGCATCGGTCCTGGTCCACGAGCTGTCACACTCATTTGTCGCCCGTTCGCGCGGGCTGCAGGTCGACTCGATCACGCTCTTCATCTTCGGCGGCGTCTCGAACCTGACCTCCGAGCCCAAGGATGCCCGCACCGAGTTTCTGGTGGCGGTGGTCGGACCGATCGCTTCCTTCGTCATCGGCGCCATCGCCCTCGGCATCACCCTCCTGCTGACCGATGCGCGCCTGGCGGCGCTGTTCGGCTACCTCGCCGTGGTGAACGGCCTGCTCGGCGGCTTCAACCTGATCCCGGGCTTCCCGCTCGACGGCGGGCGCGTGCTGCGCTCGATCGCCTGGGGCATCACCCACAGCCTGCGGCGCGCGACCGAGATCGCGGTCGGGGCCGGGCAGATCGTGGGTGGCCTCTTCATCCTGTGGGGCATCGTGCAAGTCTTCAGCGGGAACCTGGTCAACGGGTTGTGGATCGCCGCCATCGGCTGGTTCCTGCAGAATGCCGCCTCGTCGAGCCTGCGGCAGGTGGTCCTCGAGGAGCGGCTGCGCGACGTCCCGGTGCGCTCGGTCATGAGCCCCGACGCCACCGCCGTGCCGCCAGGCATCAGCGTCGCCGACCTGATCGAGGACTACCTGCTCCCGCGGAACCGCCGTGCCATGCCGGTCGCCGACAACGGCCGCCTGGTCGGCATCGTGACCCTCGGCGACATCAGCCGCGTGCCAGCCGATGCCCGCGAGCGGACCACCGTGGCGGAGGTGATGGGCGGTGGCGATGGGCTGGTGACCGTGCGCCCCCAGGAATCGCTCGATCGCGCGGTCGAGGCACTCAACCGCGGCGACCTCGAGCAGGTGCCGGTCGTCGACGGCCGCGACCTGGTGGGAATGCTCAGCCGTGGCGCGGTGATGCGGCAGCTCCAGATCCGCGAGACGCTCGACGTCGATCGCGCGTGATCGCGTAGGTCACCAGGTCATGCCACGCACCGGCGCGCCACTGCGAGCCGTGCTGCACGCCCTCGCGCACGAACCCGGCCTTCTCGAGCGCCCGTTGTTCGGCGACGTTGTCGACGTCGGTCGAGGCCTCGACCCGGTTGGCAGCCGTCGTGTTGAAGAGCCGCTCGGCGAGCTGGCGCTGCACCTCACCACCCAGTCCGCGACCGCGCACCTCGGGAATCAATGAGATGCCGATGTTCCAGGCGCGCGACTCGGGGTTCGGCCCGTACATCACGCCATGCCATGACACGGTACCGACGCGCTGACCATCGTCGAGCACGACCAGCAGGTTGCCACCTCCCTCCCCCACCAGCCGGCCCTCCAGACACGCCTGGCGGATGGACCGATGCGGCAGCCCGAAGTCGTTGAACTCACCGTGCACCTCGCGCGACTGGTCCCACGCATCGATCAGATCCACGTCGTCGATCGTGATCTCGCGTAGTCGAGCGCGGCTACTCCGTGCCAAACGTCAATCGCCCCTCGCTCGGATCTCTCCGGTCCCTGCTCCGGCCGGATCGGTCACGTCGGAGAGGCTACCGGAAGGCCCAGCCGCTGCGCCGCCTCGATCATCCTCCGGTCGTATGTCACGAGGACGTCGAGCTCGCTGCCGATGCGCAGCGCGGATGAGAGATGGATGGCGTCGAGCGCGCGCAACGCGACGGGCTCGACCTCGGCGGCGAGCATCAGAATGCTGTCGTCGACCGTGAGCAGCGTGAGACGTTCCAGGAGCTGCCGCGCGACGGCAAGCCCGGCCGGTGAGTGGTGCCGAACCGCTCGCAGCAGCTCTGTTCGGAACAGGGCCGACGACACCAAGCCGTTTCGTTCGGACAGTTGCTGGCGCAGTGCCGATGACTCGGCTTCCTCGATGACCAGCTTTACGCCGGCCGAGGAGTCCAGGTATGCGGAGCCGGGCACCTAGATCCGGTCCTCTCGCAACTCATCGAGAATCTCGGAAATGGGCGGTTGTCCCGGCGTTGCAGGCACGGGCGGCGGAAGATCACGCAAATCGCGCGTCGCTGGTTCCGCCTTTCCCTCGGCGATGAGTCGATCAAGGATTCGCTCGCTTCTTGGCAGCGGCGCGAGTCGCGCCACAGGCCTGCCGCGATCAGTCACCTCGATCGTCTCGCCCTGCTCCGCCCGACGGACGTATTCGCTGGCGTTCTGTCGTAGTTCACGAATCCCGATGCGCTCCATGTGCGACATTGTAGCACTTCGTTGATCACCCGACCAGCGCTGAAAGGGCACGGATCGTCACCTCGACCGGATCCCGGCCGGCGCCGACCGGAATGCGCACCTGGTTGGATCCGGCGATGGGGCGGAAGCCGGCGACCGTGAGCGCCGTCATCACTCGCTGCCGGTTGTAGCGCGGCCACTTGAAGGTCACGCGCCCGGACTCTGCTCGTACGTCGGGCACGCCGGCATCCTCGGCCGCCAACCGCACCGCGACCGCGGTGAACAGGCCCTCCACCGGCTGCGGAACCGGACCGAATCGGTCGAGGAGCTCGTCGCGAAGCGTCGACGCGTCCTCGGCGCTGCGGACTTCGGCGAAGCGCCGGTAGACCTCGAGCTTGGCGCCGCTGTCGGCGATGTACGTATCGGGCAGGAAGGCCGAGCCGGGAAGGTCGAGCCGCACCGGCGTGGGTTCGGGGTCGGGTGCCCGCCCCCGCAGGTGATCGACGGCCTCGGCCAGAAGGCGGGTGTACAGCTCGAAGCCGACCGCGGCCATGAAGCCGTGCTGCTCGCCACCGAGGATGTTGCCGGCGCCCCGGATCTCGAGGTCCGACAGCGCGATCTGGTAGCCCGCACCGAGGTCGGAGGCCGAGAAGATGGCGTGCAGCCGCTTGCGGGCCACCGGGGTCAGCGGCTGACCGCGCCGGTGAAGCAGGTAGGCGTAGGCGCGGCGATCGGATCGGCCCACCCGCCCGCGCAGCTGGTAGAGCTGGGCCAGGCCGAAGGTGTCGGCGCGGTTGATGATGATCGTGTTGGCGTTCGGGATGTCGAGTCCCGACTCGATGATCGTCGTGCAGACCAGGACGTCGAAGCGGCCAGCGTCGAAGTCGAGCATCACCCGCTCGAGCATGCCCTCGGCCATCTGCCCGTGCCCGATCGCCACGCGGGCCCGCGGCACGAGGCGCCGCACGCGCTCGGCGACCGCCTCGATGTTCTCGACCCGGTTGTGGACGAAGAAGACCTGGCCGCCACGATCGATTTCCCGATTGATCGCGTCCCGTACCAGGGCGTCGTCGTCCTCGGCAATCCGGGTCTGGATCGGCAACCGCGCCTCCGGCGGCGTCTCGATGACGCTCAAGTCGCGGATGCCGACCAGGCTCAGGTGGAGGGTGCGCGGGATGGGCGTCGCGGACAGGGTCAGCACGTCGACCTCCTTGCGCAGGCTCTTGATCCGCTCCTTGTGCGCGACGCCGAAGCGCTGCTCCTCGTCGACCACCAGCAGCCCCAGGTCCGCGAAGGCTATGTCCTTCGAAAGGATCCGATGCGTCCCTATCAGGATGTCGACCGTTCCCTCCCGCACGCCGTCCACAACGGCCTCCTGCAGCTTGCGACCGACGAATCGGCTCAGCATCTCGACGCGCACCGGGAAGGAGGCCAGTCGGCGCTGGAAGGTGAGCAGGTGCTGCTGCGCCAGCACCGTGGTCGGTACGAGCACCGCCACCTGCTTCCCGTCCTGGACCGCCTTGAACGCGGCGCGAAGGGCCACCTCGGTCTTGCCGTAGCCGACGTCGCCACACACCAGCCGATCCATCGGCCGCTGGCGCAGCATGTCGGCCTTCACCTCCTGGATGGTGCGCGCCTGGTCGGGCGTCTCGGTCCACGGGAAGGCCTCCTCCAGCTCGCGCTCCCACGTGCTGTCGGCGCTGAAGGCGAAGCCGGGAGCCGATTCGCGCGCCGCGTAGATCTCCAGCAGCTCCCGAGCGAGATCGGCGACTGCGCGCCGCACGCGCCGCTTGGTTCGCTCCCAATCGGTGCCGCCCAGCTTGCTGAGCGCAGGCGCCGGACCGCCCGAGTAGCGGGTGATGCGGCCGATCTGGTCGGCCGGCAGGAAGATCTTGTCGTCGCCGGCGAAGTCGAGCTGCAGATACTCCTTGGTGGCGCCGCCGTACTCGCGCTGCGTCATGCCGGCGTACCGCGCGACGCCGTGGTCGACGTGGACCACCGGGTCGCCAGGGCTGAGCTTGCCGATCAGGTCGCGGGTGACGACGCGCTTGGCCTGCGCCAGACGACGAACCCGGGTGGCGCCGAACAGCTCGCGATCGCTGAGCACCAGCAGGTCGGCGGGGACGTGCCGGAAGCCGGCGCTCAACGAGCCATGCACCAGGCCGATGCCGCCACGTGGCGGAACGTCGCCGAGCTGCGCGGTCGCGGCCGCCGGACGGCCTCCCTCTTCGAGCAACTCGCTGATGCGGCTGGCCTGGTCGGTGGTGACGACGACGCGTTGCTTGGCTGCCAGCTCGGCCAGCCACGGCCCAAGCTGCTCGGCAAGCCCGGGGAGCACCGGCGCGGCCTGGAAGCCGGCGTCGGCGTCAGCCTGCTCCTCAAGCCGCTCGACCGCGCGGCGTTCGAGCGCGTTCAGCGCAGCACCGGCGTCGTACGGCAGCGGCCACCCCGAGGGCAGCTCCCCGCTGGTCACGAGGCCGAGACGCCGCTCCTCGGCCTGGGCGTCCAGCTCGGCGGCGATCGCGCGGAGCTCGCTCAGGTCGGTGAGCACGAGGTGCGTTGCCTCGGGCAGGTGATCCGCCGCAGGACCGGCGGTGAGCAGCGCTGCCCATGTCTCCGCCGCTTCGTCCAGGTCGCCCTGTTCGAGCCTCGCCAGGTCCTCGTCGAGCTGCGAGCTGCGAGCACCGGACAGCGCATCGCGCAACGACGCCCAGCCAGCGGCCGGCAGGAACTCGCTGGCTGGCAGCAGCGTGGCGTGCTCGATTCGGCGCCGGCTGCCCTGCGTCATCGGATCGAAGCAGCGGATGGAGTCGATCTCGTCGCCGAACAGCTCGATCCGCAACGGATCGGCGGTGCCGGGGGGCCAGACGTCGACGATCCCGCCACGGTTGGCGAACTCGCCCACGCCGCTGACTTCGACGACGGGCTCGTAGCCGCCCTCGACCAGCCGGGTCAGGATCGCGCGCTGGGCGACCCGCTCGCCGACGCGCAGCTCGAGGCGGCCGGCCGCCACCTGCGCCGCGGACAGCGTGCGCTGCACGAGCGCCTGGAGCGGCGCCACCACGACGAGGTGGTGCCGGCCGGCGACGAGCTCGCTGAGCACTTCGAGCCGCTCCGCCGACTCCTCGTGCTCGGGAAGCGCGCGCTCGAGCGGCAATGCGCCGCGCTCGGGGAGGACCCGAACGTGGCCCGCGGTGAGCCACGATCGGAGGTCGTCGGCCAGGCGGTTCGCCTCTTCCTCGGTGCGCACCACGGCGACCAGCGGATGCGCCGCGGGGATCGTCGTCCGTCGCGCGGCGAGGAACGCGGCACGGGCGGCGGCGGGCACGCGCAGCTCGCCGGGACCGGGAAGCTGCGCCGCCAGGGCATCGGTCAGGACCGCGACGCGACGGTTGACGCCACCCGGCGGCGTTGCAACCTCCGCCGGCGCTGCGTCGGTGACGGTCATACCGGCGCGCCGAGGTCGGTGCCGTTGAACTCGTTCATCGCCTCGTCGATGCCATCGGCCAGCCAGCGCTCGGCGGCGTCGGCGGCGACGCTCAGCGCCAGTGCCGACAGCTCCCGCTCGTCGGGGCGAAAGGTCGAGAGGACGTGGTCGATCATCTCGCCGTCGCGGCCGATTCCCACCCGCAGCCGCGCGAACTCGTTGGAACCGAAGGCCGAGATGATGTCGCGCAGCCCGTTGTGGCCGCCGGCCGATCCCGAGCGCCGCAACCGGATCCGGCCGAGCGGCAGGTCGGCGTCGTCGCACACCACCAGCAGGTCGTCGAGGGTCGCATCGGTCTGGCGCATGGCGGCTCGCAGCGGTCCGCCCGACAGGTTCATGTACTTCATCGGCTTCACCAGCCGGACACCACCCCGCGGCCGATGCACGTCGACGACCGCGGCGCCCTCGCGCACGCGGCCACCGCTCACCGCCCAGCGGTCGGCGAGCAGGTCGATCACCCGGAAGCCGACGTTGTGACGCGTGAGCCGATATCGCTCGCCCGGGTTGCCCAGGCCGCAGATCACCTTCATCGCCGGCCGATGGTAGTGCGAAAATCGGACCCAGTGTCCCGAACCCCAGAGGTCGCCATCATCGGCGGCGGCATCATCGGCTGCGCCGCGGCCGCCTTTCTCGCCGAACGAGGCGCATCGGTCACCATCTTCGAGCAGACAGCGGTGGGCGCCGGCGCCTCCGGCCGCAACCTGGGCGCCATCCAGCACCCGTTCGATCCGGTGCTGGCCGAGCTCTACCCCAGCTCTCTCGACCACTACCATCGCCTCGCCGATGCGTGCGACGCCTTCGCCGTGGCCGATGCGCCGGCCGGGCTGCTCCTTCTGAATGCAGACGCCGGCGCGGTTCGGCGGCAGGTCGAACACTTCCGGCAGGCGGCACCCGAGCTCGAGCCGGCGTTTCTCAGTCCGGAGGATGTCGCCGAGGTTGAGCCGGCCCTGTCCGGTGGCTTTGCGGCCTGCCGGCTGGCGACCGGTTATCCGGTTCCGCCCGATGCGGCCACCGCGGCCTACGCCACGCTTGCTCTCCGGCGCGGCGCGGCGCTGCGCCTGGGCGTGTCTGCCGCGCCGTGGGTCGAGGGCGATCGCGCGCGGGGCGTCACGTTGGGCGACGGGTCTCGTGTGGAAGCAGATGCCGTGCTCGTCGCCGCCGGCCCGTGGACGCCGGCCGTCGTCGATCCAAGTGGAGACTGGCAGCCGATCCACCGCACGTGGGGCGTCACCGTCCAGCTGCGGCTGCCGCGGCCGCTGCGCCACGTGCTCGAGGAGGACGAGGTCGACTCGGTCAACCGACCCGCCGTCGCCACGGCGCGCGCCGCCGCCTCGACCGATCCCGAGCCGCCGTCGCTGTTCAGCATCGCCAGCGCCGGTGACATCAGCACGCTCGGGTCGACGTTCCTGCCGATCGCGCCCGATCCGGCCCCGATTGCGGGGCTGCTGCGCCACCGTGCGCAACGCTTCCTGCCATCGATCGGTGATGCCGACGTTGTGCAGGTGCGGGTCTGCGCGCGGCCACAGTCGGTCGACGGCCGCCCGTTCATCGGTCCTGTTGCGGGCGTCGACGCCCTATTCGTGTGCGCCGGCCACGGGCCGTGGGGCATCTCGACCGGGCCAGCCTCGGCCGAGCTGGTGGTAGGCACGATCCTCGGTGAAGCGCGCATTCCGGCCGAGCTGCGTGCCGACCGGGCTGTGCAGACTGCACAGGCATTGGCCGATACCGGACCAGCCGGCATGGCGAGCTAGGCGTATTCCGCGACGTACGCTGGCCCGATGTACGACGAACGCGAGGAGCTGCGCAAGGCGCTCCGCTCCAACCCGGTCACGCTGCGGGCACTCGTCCGCGACCTCGACGATCTGGCTGTACGCCGTCGACCGGCCGAGAACGAGTGGTCGGTGGTCGAGGTGGTTGCTCATCTGGCCGATACCGAGGAGCGCGCGCTCGAACGGGTGCGGCGCATGCTCAACGAGGACAATCCAGCGATCGCAGGCTTCGACCAGGCCGCCCTGGCCGTCGAGCGCCGATACCACGAGATGGAGGTGGGTGAGCAGCTCGCGCGGTTCGAGGCGCTGCGCGGTGAGCACCTCGCGCTGCTCGATTCGCTCGAAGACTCGGGCTGGCGACGCCCCGGCGTTCACCAGGAACAGGGCGCCATGACCATCCAGCTCTACGAGACGCACATGGCGGGCGAGGACGCCGACCACCTGGCGCAGATCGCGCGACTCGTCGACGTGGCGGCCGACTAGCTCCCCGTCGTGACGGCGTGGCCGGCGCGGTCGAACAGCGAGCCGGGCTGCCAGTCGATGTCGTGATGCTTGCGATGCATCGCGCGCAGCACCTCGTGCTCGACCTCGCGCATGGCGGCCTCGTCGTCGAGCTCGGCGTGGTCATGCCCGAGCAGGTGCAGCGTCCCGTGGATGGCGAGCAGCACGATCTCCTCGGCCACGCTCCAGCGACCCTCGGCCGCCTGGCGGACCGCCTGGTCGACGTCGATCACCACGTCGCCCAGCATCATCGGTCCGGGCGGAGTGACGCCGTCGTCATCGGTCAGGTGGGACCGTCCGGCATCGACGAACCATTCGTGCAGCGGAAAGGAGAGGACGTCCGTCGGGCCGCGCTCGCCCATGTGGTCGAAGTTGAGACGCTCCATCTCGGCATCGCCACACAACGTCAGCTCGACCTCGCACCCCCGCGCTCCCGCGGCAGCGGACGTCGTCTCGGCGACGGCCGACTCGAGCAGCTCCACGCCGGAATCGACGGCCACCGGCTCGAACGCCGAGGCCAGCCGTTCGTGTCCGATGCGATCGTGGACGGTGACGGCGCAGGCCATGGTCCGGCCATCGTAGGCGACCGCGGTCGCATCGGTCTAGGCCTGATCTAGGCCTGCTCGCGGCGCTCCAGCGGGACGACGTTGTCCGGGTACTTGATCCGCTGGTGGTACATCCCCAGCAGCTGCTGGACGAACGCCTCCTTGATCTGCGCGATGTCCTTGAGAGTCAGCTCGGCGTCGTCGAGCTGACCGTCCTCCACGCGCGCGTCGACGATGCGGTCGACCATGGCCCGAATGGCCGGCTCGTCCTTCTCGTCGAGCGAGCGGACGCTCGCTTCAACGCCGTCGGAGAGCATCAGGATGGCGGCCTCCGGGCTCTGCGGCTTGGGTCCCGGATAGCGGAATGCCTCACGGTTGACGACCTTGTCGTTGCCGCCTACCTCGCGCAGCGCCTTGCCGTAGAAGTAGCTCATCACGCTGGTGCCGTGGTGCTGCGGAATGAAGCCGATGATCTGCACCGGCAGCCCGTACTCGTAGCCCAGGTCGATGCCGTCGCGGATGTGGCCGGCGATGATCCGGGCGCTCGTCTCCGCCGTCAGGTCGTCGTGGATGTTGTGCCCACCGGCCTGATTCTCGATGAAGGCCAGCGGGTTCTTCATCTTGCCGACGTCGTGGTAGT
Organism: Steroidobacteraceae bacterium; assembly: GCA_025935615.1. Classification (GTDB taxonomy): domain Bacteria; phylum Chloroflexota; class Limnocylindria; order QHBO01; family QHBO01; genus JAICUY01. The sequence continues at coordinate 11,078 of JAICUY010000018.1, read as the reverse complement.
AGGAGGCCACCCGCACCAGCAGTGGATCCGCACCGATCGTCTCGGCGGCGCGCTCTGCCAGGTTGCCGACCATGACGCTGTGGTGGTACGTGCCCGGTGTCTCGAGCAGCAGGCGGCGCAACAGACGGGACGACGGGTTGGCCAGCTCGAGCAGCTGGAAGACGGTCATGATGCCGAACAGGTTGCCGAGCATGGCGAACGAGCCGACCGCCAGGAAGACTGACAGCCCGGCGTTGACCACGGCCGCCGCGCTGGCCTGCACCACCGCCGCCACATCCCGTTGGTTGAGCAGGCTGAACGCGACCAGCACGGCGATGTTGCTCAGCGCGAGCAGCACCCCGGCGCGCAGGAAGGCATTCAGCCGCTCGGCGCGCACGATCGACAGCAGCGCCGCCACGCCACCGGCCAGGACGTAGACCGATGGCTCGAGGGCACCTCGGTTCATCACACCGGCCAGCACGGCGAGCATGACGGCCATCGCTCCTCCGGCCGGTCCGCCCAGCAGCAGGCCGATCAGCAGCACCGTGGCCGACGTCGGCACCACGAAGGTCCACAGCGTCCGATCGGCGCCGATGCGCATGGCGATGGCGGTCACCACCAGCGCCAGCACGAACAGCATGAGTGATCGAGTGCGATGCCACAGGCCGGGTTGGAAGCGCGCCAGGAAGCCCACCAGCAACGCGGCCAGCAGCCCGGCCAGCAGCAGGTCGCCGACGAGTGCGGCGGCGTTGATCCGGCTGCCGGTCAGTCCCAGCGCCTCGAGCTTTTCGAGGTCCTCGGCGGTGACCGGGTCGCCGTCGCGGACCAGGACCGTGCCCTCGGCGATGTTGACCACCACCGGCTGGACCGCATCGCGCGCCGCCTGGCGTGCCAGCTCGGTCTTGTCGGGGCTTATCTCGACGGTCGCCACCACCTGCTGCGCCGCAAGGTCGCCAGCCAGTTCACGATCCTGCTGCGGCAGGTCCTCGGTGACGCCGTTGCGCGCCTGCTGGCGCACGTCGCTGAGGTCCTCCTCGCGGATCTGCGTGGCAAATACGCCGTCGAGCGCGGTGCGGCCGGCGTCCGCGATCACCTTCCAGCGGGAGGTGGACATCAGCGCAATCTGCTGTGCCTGGCTGGTGACCAGGCTCGGCACGTCGGACTCGAGCGCCGCCACCGTCGCGACGTTGTCGAGGTGATCGGCCGCAGCGCGATCGAGCACCGCCGAAACGTCGTCGGTCAGCTGGTCGTAGGCATGCAGCTGGTCTGCGCGGATGTCGGCCAGTGGCCGGATCGCGTCGTAGACCGGCGCGACCTGGGCCGCCGCCTCGTCGCGTGCCGCATCGGTTTGGCTCTGTGAGACGAACGAGGTGCTGCGGGGTGCGCGGACGTCCTCGCTGGCCACGTCGCCGACCTGCAGGCTGACCTGGGCCGGCATGATCGGCGCGGCCAGGATGGCGAACAGGGAGACGGTGATGAGTGCGGCGATGGCCACCGCGCGCACCAGCGCACCACGCGCCAGTCCCCCTTCCGCCTGGCCCAGCGTGCGCGGAATGAACACGGTTGATGGCGCGCTCAGGCGCCGCGCTCCTGACGTTCGGCAAGCAGGCGACGCACGAGATCGCTCACCTGGCGGTTGTCGGCCTTGCCCTTGACCCGCGGCGCCAGGCGCCCCATCACCTGGCCCATCTGGGAGGGGGCCGTTGCGCCGGTCTCGGCAATCGCAGCATGGACCATCTGCTCCAGCTCGTCGGCCGGGAGCTGCTCGGGCAGGAACTCGGCAAGGATGACGGCCTCGGCCTCCTCGTCGGCCGCCTGCTGCTCACGGCCGCCGGATCGGTACATCTCGATGCTCTCGCGCCGCTGCTTGAGCTGCCTGGTGATGACGTCCAGCACGTCGGAGTCGGTCAGCGGGCGGCGCAGCTCGATCTCCCGGTTGTGGGCAGCGGCCATCGCCATGCGCAGCGTGGTCGTCCGCCGTGCGTCGCGCGCGCGCATGGCATCACGCATCGCAGCGGCGATCCGTTCCTGGAGTGTCATATCGGGATGCTGGGCGGGCTCCATCGGTCTGTCTCCTTCGTGCCTGGCGGTCTCGGGAGAGCGGGGGCCCGCTCGGAGTGAGCGTCTGGCGACCTAGGCGCGGGAAACCTTGCGCTTCTTGGCTTCCTTGCGCTTGCGCTTCACGCTGGGCTTCTCGTAGTGCTCACGGCGGCGTGCCTCGGCCAGGATGCCGGACTGCTGGATCTTCTTGTTGAACCGCCGCAGCGCGCTCTCGAACGTCTCGTTCTCGCCCACGCGGACTTCTGCCAAACGTCTCGCCTCCTCTCTGCTTTCGTAGTCGCGCCCGTCTGGGATGGACCGATGCGCGGGCGTGCGCCCGCCGCACGCCGACCCGGCGCACAAGCCCGCGGAGTTTACCAGCGGGGGTGCGGAGGGTCAACGCGCGGCGCGGGTCAGGGCAGTTCGAAGGTCGCCGATTCAGCGATCGTCCGCATCTCGTCGACGAGGTCGAGGCGGGAATCAGGTCGGTACATCGCATCGATGATCACGGTTGAGCCGTCAACGTCCAGGATCCACAGATCGTCGATCTGGCCGGGACCCTGCTGGTATCGCGCCAGATCGTCGGCCTGCGTCCCGTAGGTCGCGAAGTCTCCCCCTTCGCAGTCGTCCGGGCTCGCGTCCTCGGGGACGTGCAGGGTAATCGCTTTCCCATCGTACCCGCCCACGGTGACGTCGACCGGCTCCGAGGTGCCGCGGGACGCCTGCCCCGCCAGCGCGGTCGCGATCTCCTCGACGGTCGTGGCAGGCGTGCGTGGCTTGGTCGATGGCCAACGGCAGGGATCGCCATAGACGTAGAACTCGGTACCTGCCTTCCAGGACCAGAAGAGGATCCCCGCTTCCGGTAGATTCGCCGCTTCGTCGCCCTTGAAGAGGCCATCGACCTCAGGCTCGAAGACCCAGCTGGACGCCGGGATGGTGACCGTCGTCGATGGCTCACCCTGCCCTGCCGGCAAGGCGAATGGACCCTTGGGCAGGCCGACCTCCAACGAGCTCGTTGGCGCCGCGGCACTGGGAGAGACGGTGGCAGTCGGCGCGCCACCCGTGTTCCGGCCAGGCTCGCCGAGCAGCTGGGAGCCAAGGATGAGTCCGACAACCGCAACGGCGGCGATGCCGAGCCCGAATGTCATGAATCGGTTCATGGTGCGCGTTCTCCACGCCGGCCAGCCGGCTCGGCGCTCTGGGGTCGCCTTCACGCGGTCCATCACGACTCCCGCGATGCGGGAGGCGTCTTCGTGCCGGTTCTCGTGGAGCCACGACCGGATGGCCCGGCTGACGTCCCGGTCGGAGGCATGCATGTCGGTCATTGCGCCACCTCCCGGGCGACCGGCTGCGTATCGGCGATAAGCTCCGACCGCAGCTGCCGCGTCGCGTAATGCAGTCTCGATCCCACCGTGCCCAGCGGCGCGCCGACGATGTCGGCCACGCGATCGAGCGGCAGGTCCAGGTAGTGGTGCAGGACCACCACTGTGCGATGGTTCATGGAGAGGCGCCGGAAGGCGCGCTCGAGCTGGTCGCGATCGACGACCGCGCTCGTTCTGTCGACCGCAATCGGCTCGCTAACCGAATGCAGCCTCAGGTTCGGTGCCCATCGGCGGGATTTGTGGCCCTCGGCGTAGCAGGCACGCACGAGCAGCCGGTACGACCAGGCCTCGAAGCGGGCCGGATCGCGAAGCTTGGGAAGGTCCTGCCAGATGCTCAGCAGCGCCTGCTGCGTCGCGTCCTCGGCCAGGCCCATGTCGCTCAGGATCCTGTGCGACACAGCCAGAAACCGATCCGCGATGGCGTAGACCAGGTCGGCAAATGCCTCCTGATCGCCGCGCTGTGCACGTATCACGAGATCGGTATCCATGCCCCTTCCAACGTTGAGGCGTCGGTTCGGGCCGACGCTACAACCGGTATGGGCAGCGCACGAGGAATATTTTTCAACCGGTGCCGAGGTCGAGGTCGCGCAGAAGGGCCGGGCGCCAAAGGGCGGCCCGCCCGCGTTACGTCAGCCCGGCGGCCAGCCCAGCGTCCGTCCGCCCAGCAGGTGGAAGTGAAGGTGCGGAACGCTCTGTCCCGCCGCCGGACCGACGTTGGTCACCACCCGGTAGCCGTCGCCCAACCCTTGGTCATCAGCGATGCGCTGCATGGCGGCGAACAGTGCGGCCGTCAGTGCGGCGTCGTCGAGTTCGTGCGCGGATGGGACGTGCCGCCGTGGGATGACCAGCACATGGGTCGGTGCCTGGGGGTTGGTGTCGCGGAACGCCACGACGTCGTCATCGCGGTACACGACGTCCGCCGGGATCTCGCCCGACGCGATGCGGCAGAAGATGCACTCACTCGCGCTCATGGCTGCCGATTATGGGCGCTAGGCGAAATCGCCGGTACGCGACAGCACGACCGCTGCAGCAGCCAACGCCACCGACTCGGAGCGCAGGATGCGCGGGCCAAGTCCGGCCAGCCGCACGCCGCGATCCCGTGCCGCCCGGACCTCCGAGGCGCCGAATCCTCCTTCCGGACCTACGATCAGGCTCGCAGGCGGCTGGAGCTGCGACAGCCTCACCTCGGCCTCGCGCTCGAACAGCAGGACCGATGCAGACTCCAGCACCTCCTCGAAGGGCACCGGCTCGCGCACCACGGGAATGCGACCGCGCTCCGACTGTTCGGCCGCCTCGCGGGCAATCGCCTTCAGGCGCTCCATCCTCCGCGCGCTCATGTCGCGCACCACGCAGCGCTCGGTGAGCATCAGCCGGAACTCGGCGATGCCGATCTCGGTCCCATGCCGCACGACCTCGTCCAACCGGTCGCCCTTGATCAGCGCCTGGCACACCGTGAGCCGATGGCCAGGCTCGCCACCAGCCGCGCCCCGCTCGACGACATCGCACGCGTCGCCGACCAAGGAGCAGCGTGCCTGCTGGCCGCTGCCGTCGAGCAACACGATCTCGTCTCCGTCGCGCAGGCGAAGGACACGGGCTACCTGGTGCGCGACAGCGGGCGGCAGCGAGATGCGATCGGCCGAGACGTCGTCGACGAAGAAGCGGTTCACGCGCGCTGCATGCGTAGCGACACCCACTCCCCGTCATCAAGCCGCGACCGCTCCACGAACCCGGCGGCGCCGAGCGCGGCCGTGACCTCATCTGCCCGGGGCTCGATGATGCCGCTGGCCAGCAGCGTTCCGCCGGACGCCGTGTGCGCAGCCAGGGCTTCGGCCAGCTCGACGAGCACCGCCGCCACGAGGTTCGCGGTCACCAGCGGGAACGGCTCGCCGCGCGGCACTGCCGGCAGGGTGCCAAGCCGGACGTCCAGACGCGCCCTGAGCCCGTTGACGTCGCCGTTGGCGCCGCTAGCCTCGACAGCCGCCGGATCGGTATCGAGGCAGGTAGCGCGCCGGACGCCCAGCCGCAACGCCGCGAGCGCCAGGATTCCGGAGCCCGAGCCGACATCGAGCAATCGATCGGGCATCGGCCCCAGCTCCTGCAGCAACCGCAGGCAGCCGCGCGTCGTGGGATGCAGTCCCGTGCCGAAGGCCATCCCGGGATCGAGGCGCACCGCCACTTCCCCGGCGGAGATCGGCTCGTCGAGCCAGGAGGGAACGATCACCACCCGCCCGATGCGCTGCGCCGCGTACCCCTCCTTCCAGGCCTCGGTCCAATCGCGCTCGTCGACGCTCGTGACGCGCAGCTCGCCTACCGGACGCAGGCCGAAGGCCTGGAGGTGCCACAGCGCCCGCTCGGTCCGCTCCACGGCAGCGCTCGACGCGTCATCCTCCGGGACATGCGCCGTGACGAGGTAGGGCGCATCGCGGTCCTCGCGTACCGCCAGCTCGTCGTGCGGATCGCGGAGGAGTCGCGTCGGCCGCACTGCCGCACCGTGGCCGAGGCGCCCGAATATCTCAGAGACGGCCTCGACCGCTTCGGCGTCCGCCTCCACGGTCAGCTCCAGCCAACGCATCGGTCCTGTCGCGGCTGGCGGCAGCTTCAGCCGAAGAAGTCGCGGATGCGCTCGAAGACGCCTGAGCCGCCGCGGGGCAGCTCGGCGGCCGGCCGTTCGTTGCCGAGCTCGGTGAGCAGCTCGCGCTCGCGCTTCGAGAGCTTGTGCGGCACGACGACGTTGACCACGACGTGAAGGTCGCCTCGTCCGCTGCCGCGCAGCCGCGGGAAGCCCTGCCCGCGGAGCCGGATCTCGTGCCCGCTCTGCGTCCCCGCGGGAACCTCGACATCGGTTGTGCCATCCACCGTCGGGACGAGCAGCGTTGCCCCCAGCGCCGCCTGCGGGAACGTCACCGGCAGCTCGAAGAACAGCTCGGCGCCGCGACGAACGAGCTCGGGATGATCGCGCACGGTGACGACGACGTAGAGGTCGCCGGGCGGGCCACCGCGTGGCCCAGCTTCGCCCTGCCCCTCGAGCGCGATCCGCTGACCCGACTCGATCCCGGCCGGCACGTTGACCTCCAGCGTGCGCTCGGAACGGATCCGGCCCTCGCCGCTGCATTCGTGGCATGGAGTGGCGATGACCCGCCCCTCGCCGCCACAGCGCGGGCACGCGACGATGTTGACCATCTGTCCCAGGATGGTCTGGCTGACGCGCCGCTTCTCGCCCGTGCCGTTGCATTCGGGGCAGCGCTCCGGCTCGGTCCCGGGCTCGACGCCGTCACCCCCGCACACCGGACAGCGCGCAAGGGTCACGAAGGTGATCTCGCGCTTGACGCCGCTGACGGCCTCGGCGAATTCGACGCTCAGGTCGTAGCGCAGGTCGGCGCCGGCAACCACCCGGCGCCCGCGCCGCCCGGTCGGGGAGCCGCCGAAGAAGGCGTCGAAGATGTCGCCGAACGGGCCGAAGCCGCCACCGAAGCCCTCGAAGCCACCACCAGCACCGGCGTCCACACCCGCGTGGCCGAACATGTCGTACGCCTGCCGCCGTTGCCGGTCGCCGAGGACGCGATACGCCTCATTGAGCTCCTTGAAGCGTTGCTCGGCGCCGTCGCTCTTGTCGACGTCCGGATGGTGGCGCTGGGCGGCGCGCCGGAAGGCACGCTTGATCTCATCGTCCGACGCCTCGCGGGCGACGCCGAGCACCTCGTAGTAGTCGCGCTTGATCGCCATCGGGCGTGAGTATACAAATTGGCACTCGACCAGGCAGAGTGCCAATCGGCTAGCATCGGCCGCGCATGTCCGACCCGATCAGCCTGAGCGGCGACCACGCCCGCCGTTTCCTGGTGCGCCGCCACCTCCTCGACCCGCCGCGGGCGCTGCGGGCCACGCCCGCATCGGTCCTGGCCGTCGTCGATCGTCTGGGCAGCCTGCAGTTCGACCCGATCGAGGTGCCGGGCGCGCGCAATCACGACCTGGTGCTTCACAGCCGGATCGCCGGCTACCGCCGTGAGTGGGCCGACCAGTGGCTGTACGGCGAGGAACGTCGCCTGATCGAGCTCTACAACAAGAGCCTCAACATCCTGCCCGTCGACGAGCTGCCGCATTACGCCATCGCCTGGGATCGCTCCGGCAGTTACTACCGCGACCGGATCCTGGCCGAACAATCCGCCGTGGCCGATGCGATCCTGGCCCGTATCCGCCAGGAAGGCCCCCTCTCGACGGCCGCCTTCAGCGAGCATGCCCATGCCATCGACTGGTGGTGGGCGCCCACCCGCGCTTCACGAGCGGTTCTCGAAGCGCTGTTCGTCACCGGGCGCGTCGGCATTGCGCGACGGGACGGCAACCGGCGCTTCTACGACCTCATCGAGCGGCTCGTGCCGCCAGCGCTGCTCGAAGCGCGCGAATCCGAGGAGGACGCCCAGCGCCACCGCCTGCTGAGCCGGTTTCGCGCGGTTGGCCTCGCCACGCCACGGTCGGCGGCGGAGGTGATGTACGGCACGGGCACGGCGGCCGAGCGCGAGCGACGCACCGCGGAGCTGGTTGATGCCGGTGAGCTGCTGCCTGCCGAGGTCGAGGGATTGCGCGGACTCCGCTACATCCTGGCGACGGAGCGGCCCATCCTCGAGGCGACCGCGTTACCGCCCGCCCATCGGCCGGCGGTGACCTTCGTCGCCCCGCTCGACCCGCTGGCCTGGGATCGGGCACTGCTCCGGTCGCTGTTCGGGTTCGAGTACACGTGGGAGATCTACACGCCCGCCGCCAAGCGGCGGTTCGGCTACTACGCGCTGCCGATCCTGTTTGGCGACCGCTTCGTGGGCCGCATCGAGCCGCGCCTCGAGCGCTCGACGCGGACCCTGCGCATCCTCGGCATCTGGTTCGAGAACGGCTTCGATCCGATGCAGATGCCTGGTTTCATCGACGCGTTGCGCGAGGCGCTGGCAGCGTATCGATCGTTCATCGGCGCGAGGTCGGTCACCTGGCCGCGCCGCAATCCGGGGCGTCGGCTCGCCGGCGCCCTCGGATAACGCCGCGAGCGATGCGTCGCGAACAGCTACAGCTCGAAGTCGACGATGAGGGGCGCGTGGTCCGAGGGAATGCCCGGGTAGGTCGACGGCTTGCGGGCGTCGCGGTCGCGCTCGGCGGCGACGGCCCGCGCGGCAAGCGGCGGCGACACGTAGACGTGGTCGATCCGCATCCCGAAGTTCTTGTGGAAGTGCCCGGCGCGGTAGTCCCACCAGCTGAAGAAGCCCGGCTCGGGGTGGAAACGTCGTACCACGTCCACCATCCCCCACTCGCGCAGCTTCCCCACCGCGGCGCGCTCCCGCGCCGAGACGTGCGTCCCGCCGTGCGCGGCCAGCGGATCCCAGACGTCGATGTCCTCCGGCGCCACGTTGAAGTCGCCGCAGATCGCGAGCTCGGTGGTCGGGTCGTTGTCGTCCAGCCAAACGGACAAGCGCGCCAGCCATTCAAGCTTCTCGAGGTAGAACTCCGAATCCACCGTCCGGCCGTTGGGGACGTAGATCGAGGCGACCCGCATCGGTCCGCAGGTAGCGGCCAGGAACCGGCCCCCGTCATCGGTCCAGTCATCGGGCACCGGGAGGCCGGCGGTGACGTCCTCGATCCCGATGCGCGACGCGATGGCGACGCCGTTCCAGCGTCCGGGACCGTGATGGACGAGGTCGTAGCCCAGCGCGCGGAAGTCGAGGAGCGGCGCCTGTTCGTCCGACAGCTTCGTCTCCTGCAAGCACAGGACATCGGGCTGGTGCCGTTCGGTCCAGGCCAGCACTCGCTCCAGGCGCGCCTTCAGCGAGTTGACGTTCCAGGTGGCGAGGCGCATGCGCCCCCGAGTCTACCGATGCGACGCGAGGTCAGCCGGTGCCGGCCCCCATGCGCCGCGTCGTCTCGACCTCGACCTGCCGCTCGCCGCCCTCTGTCGCGGGATGCTCGACCAGGGCAATGACGCGGCTGGTCATGAACCGGCCGGTGCGCACCGGCGTCCCGCCGCGCGTCACCTCGCTGACCTCCACCACGCCGCGCGCAGTCGTAACTTCGACGCGGCGCCCGTTGCGCGTGGCGCTGATCTCGAAGGTGCGCACGCCGCCTTGGCCGCTGTCGACCACGACCTCGACGCGATCTCCTCGCATGAGCCTCCCTCGTTGCAGACTGGTTGCCAGCTCGCCCAGCGGGCAAGCCTATACTCCCAGCGCTGCTCGGGCCAACTGCACGATGGAGGTGAGCCGGTGGTCAAGGAATTCCGCGAGTTCATCATGCGTGGCAACGTCATCGACCTTGCCGTGGCGGTCGTCATCGGCGCTGCCTTCGGCGCGGTCATCACCTCGTTCGTGGCCGACATCCTGACCCCGTTGCTGGGCCTGATCGGCATACCTGACTTCAGCGGCGCGGCATTCACCGTTGGCGAGGCCGAGGTTCGCTACGGCCTTTTCCTGAACGCGCTGATCTCGTTCCTGCTGATCGCATTGGCGATCTTCCTGTTCGTCATCAAGCCCATGAACGCGCTCGAGCAGCGCCGTCAGCGTGGCGGGGAGGAGACCCCCACCACCAAGACCTGCACCGAATGCGCGACCGAGATTCCGTTCACCGCTCGCCGCTGCCCCAACTGCACGCAGCCCCAGGTCGCCTGATCGGGACCGATACGAACGGAGCCGGCCCACGTGGGCCGGCTTCATCGCGTTCTGGCAGGATGAGCTCGTGGCTGCCCTGCGTGCGCTGCTGGTCGACGTCGGCGGAACACTGGTCGACGACGCCACCTGGCTTGCGCCTGACCGATACAACCCGCTGCGTCTCGACCGTCTGACCGAGGCGCTTGGCGCGGCCCGTCCCTGGTTCGACGCCTTCTTCGATCACACGTTCGACGAGAGCAACGCCGAGCTCCACGAGCAGCGAACCGCCGATCAGGTCGCCTCGTTCCTGGTTGCGCATGGCGTCGAGCCCGCGCAGGACGAGATCGAGCGGATCTGCCGCGCCTGCGCCCCGCCCATCGGCGATGTGGTCCAGATCGAGCCCCACGCGCGCGACGCCCTCGAGGCGGTCCGGGGGATGGGGATCCGCATGGCCATCTGCTCGAACACGCTGTGGCGCGACGACGCCGACGCTCGCCGCGACTGGGAAGCGCTTGGCTTCGGCCACCTGTTCGAGGCCTACGTCACCTCGAACTCGACCGGCTTCGGCAAGCCGCATCCGGCCATGTTCGAACGCTGCCTCGACGCGCTCGGCGTATCGGCCGATGAAGCGGCGATGATCGGTGACCGGCCCGACCTCGATATCGCCGGCGCGAAGCCGCTCGGCATCCGCACCATCTGGAAGCGGCCGCCGTGGTTCGAGGAAGACCCCGATCCGCCGCCGGATGCCACGCTCACCTGCCTGGCGGACCTGCCGCCGATCCTCGGCACCTGGCGCGGCTGACCTCGGCGCGCTTGTCGATTCCCTCCCTGCCACCTGGCCGATTTGGACAAATGCTCCCCAGCCGAGCGCTCATCTCCGGAATGCGAAGGGCCCGCTCGGACGGCGCCCGAGGCTGTCGCTTCAGCCAGCCAAGCCCGCCACCCGCCAGGCCCAACGGCAAACGACGCATCGGCGAGGAGCCCTGATCCCCGAGATGTGAAGGGTCCGACCGCGCGGCGCCCGAGGCTGTCGCTTTCGTCAGCCGAGGCGCCGTGCGGGCGG
>JAICUY010000086.1 GCA_025935615.1 Steroidobacteraceae bacterium | reverse complement strand
AGCTGCTGTTCATGGGCACCGAGCTGGCGCCCTGGACCGAATGGAACGCCGACGCTGGCCTCGACTGGTCGCTGGCCGATGAGCCGATGCGCGCCGCCTTCGGCCGCTACCTCGCCGACCTCGGTGCGCTCTACGCGCGCCTGCCGGCGCTATGGACCTCGGATCCCGACCCGGGGGCCTTCCGCTGGATCGATGCCTCCGACGTCGAATCGTCGATCTTCGCCTGGATCCGCGGCGACCTGGAGTCCGGCGACTTCGTGGTCGTGATCCAGAACCTGACGCCGGTCGTGCGAGGCGGCTACCGCCTCGGGTTGCCGCGTGCCGGCGCTTACGACGAGGCGCTCAACTCCGATTCCGAGCATTACGGCGGCTCGAACGTCGGCAACCTGGGCGGCGTGCTGGCCGAGGAGATCCCGTTCCACGGCCTCCCCGCCTCGGCGACGCTGACCCTGCCACCGCTCGCCACCCTGTTCCTCGTGCCGCGCGCCCGCGCCCGTACCGGTTCTTGACAGATTCCCGTCACGGCGGACCTAAGCCGCTGAATCGACCCTCGGCGGCGGATTCGACGCCCCGGGCACGCTCGTATCGGTCCTGCAAAGGCGTACACGTTGGCGCCCAGCTCGCCTAACTCCGCGCTGGCCGGAATTTGTCAACTTCGCCAACACGAGGCCGCCGCTAGCGGTTGCGCCGGCGCGGGCGCTCGCGGGCGGTGAGGTCAACGGCGCCCGGCATCGGCTCGATGGTCGACGGCGGCTCGATGTTCGAGTCATCGAGCTCCCAGGTCAGGCGGTTGTCGACGCGGTCGATGCCTTCCACCACGCCGCTCAACCGATCGAGGATGTCGGCCGTCGACTTGCGGTCGACCTTGCCGCTCAACGTCAACGTCCCCTCGCGGACATCGATTCCGTAGGCGTCGGGATCGAGCCACATCGTCTTGCGGAAGACCTCGTCGCGAACGGCGCGCAGCGCCTCCTCATCACGGTGGAGGTAGGCCCGCACCAGGTCGGCGCGCGTGACAATTCCCACCAGGCGGCCATCCTCCAGGACGGGCAGCCGGTTCACCTTGTCGTCGACCATGCGTGCCGCGGCCTCGCGCAGCGGCCGGTCCGCATCGATGGTCACCACGGGTGCGGTCATCGCCTCGCCAACCGTGGCGGCCACGCGGCGGCGCATCTCCTCGCTGTCGCGCTCGCCGAAGATCCACTCCAGCGGGCGACGGCGGGAAGGTGGCCGGCCGACCTGCTTCATCAGGACGTCCGCCTCGGAGACGACGCCCACGACCCGCCCATCCGCATCGGTCACCGGGACGCCGCTGATCTGGTGATCGGTGAGGAGGGCGGCGAGCTCCTTCAGACGCATGTCGGGCGACACGCTGACCACCTCGCGGCTCATCACCTCGCGGACCTTCATGTCGCCTCCTCACGACCCATGCGATTCACGATCAGCATACCCGCTAGGCACCGAGGCAACGGTCTGACGAAAAGGGCGAAGAGCGAACACCGCCAGCGAGTCGGAGGCCAGAAGGTAGGTCGAACCGGCAACGTGCGTCGATCGCGGCGTGCCGTCGGGGACGGCCGACGAGCTCGTGTCGAGGAGCAGGCCCCATGGGGCGTCGTGGTCGCGTGGAAGCGTGAACGAAACGGCCTCGTGCGAGGCGTTGAGCAGCAGGAGCAGCGTGTCGTCGGTGATCGGGTTGCCGTGCGCATCGGTCTCGGTGATGGCGTCGCCGGCCAGTCGCAGGCCGAGCGCCTGGGTCCACGGCCAGTCCGCATCGCTCATCTCGGAGCCGTCCGGGGCGAACCAGGCGAGGTCCTTCAGCGCCGAGCCGGCCGCGGGACGGCCCTGCAGGAAGTGGCGCCGGCGGAGCACCGGGTGCGCCTGCCGCAGCGCCGAAAGCGCGACGACGAACTCGAGCAGCTCGTCATTCGCCCCAGACCAGTCCAGCCACGACACCTCGTTGTCCTGGGCATAGGCGTTGTTGTTGCCGCCCTGTGTCTGGTCCAGCTCGTCGCCACCACGCAGCATAGGCACGCCCTGCGACAACAGCAGCGTGGCGAGGAAGGTGCGCTGTGCCCGCGCCCGCGCCTCGACCACGCCCGGATCCGACGAAGGCCCTTCGACCCCGAAATTCCGCGAATGGTCATCGTCAGACCCATCGCGGTTGCCCTCGCCGTTGGCCTCATTGTGCTTCGTCGCGTAGCTCACCAGGTCGCGCAGGGTGAAGCCGTCGTGGGCGGTGACGTAGTTGATGGAAGCGAGGGGCCGACGACCGTCGTCGGCGTACAAATCTGATGAGCCGGTCAACCGGAAGGCCAGATCCGGCGCGAATCCCGGATCGCCGCGCCAAAAGCGGCGGACCGTGTCGCGGTAGCGGCCGTTCCATTCGGACCAGCCGGGCGGAAAGTTGCCGACCTGGTAGCCACTCTCGCCCAGGTCCCATGGCTCGGCGATGAGCTTGACGCGCGAGATGACCGGGTCCTGGCCGATGATGTCGAAGAAGGCACCCCGGCGGTCGAATTCATGCTGCCCACGCGCGAGTGCCGACGCCAGGTCGAAGCGGAAGCCGTCTACGTGGTACTCGGTCACCCAGTGTCGCAGGCTGTCCATGATCAGCTGCAGGAAACGAGGCTCAGTCGGGTCGAGCGTGTTGCCCGTGCCGGTGTAGTCGAGGTAGCGACGGCGGTCGTGCGGGCGCAGCCGGTAGTAGGCCGCGTTGTCGATCCCGCGGAAGACGACCGTCGGCCCCAGCTCGTCGCCCTCGCCGCTGTGGTTGTAGACGACGTCCAGGATCACCTCGATCCCGGCGGCGTGAAGGCGGCGCACCATCTCCTTCACCTCCCGCACGGGGTCGGCGGTGGCGGCGAAGCGCGTATCGGGCGCAAAGAAGCCGACGGTGTTGTAGCCCCAGTAGTTCGTCAGGCCGTGCTCCGCAAGTGAGCGACCGGTCAGGTGGTGATGGATCGGCAGCAGCTCGACGGCCGTCACCCCCAGGCGCCCGAGGTGCGCCAGCGCGGCGTCAGAGGCAAGCCCCGCGTAGGTTCCCCGCAGGTCAGCGGGCACGTCCGGATGGAGACGCGTGAAGCCGCGAACGTGGGTTTCGTAGATCAGCGTCTCGGTCAGCGGCCTGTCCGGCGCGCGATCGGTGCCCCAATCGAACGCATGCTCCACCACGATCGATTTCGGCATGAACGGCGCCGAGTCGCGCTCGTCGAACGACAGGTCCTCGGCCGGGTCGCCACGCCGGTAGCCGAACAGCTCGTCGACGGTCGGCACGTCGCCCTCGATCAGGGTGGCGTATGGGTCGAGCAGCAGCTTGTTGGCGTTGAACCGATGCCCGAGCGCCGGCTCGTACGGCCCGTGCACCCGGTAGCCGTAGCGCTGGCCGGGGCCGACCCCGGGCAGGTAGCAATGCCAGACGAACTCGTCGTGCTCGCCGATCTCGATCCGCTGCTCGCGACTTTCGCCGTCGAACAGGCAAAGCTCGACCGCCGTCGCGTTGCGGCTGAAGAGGGCGAAGTTGGTCCCTTCTGCGTCCGGGGTCCCGTCCGGCGTCGCGCCCAGGGGATACGGCCGGCCGCGCCAGACCTTCACGGGCGACGCCCCTGCGCGTCGGGCAGCCCGATCACCTCCACCCCTTCGGCGCGAGCCATGGCTGCCAGTGATGGGTCGGCCGTGGCCAACGCCTCGCCTCGATCGTCGGCGACCGCCAGCGCGACGCAGTCCGCGAGCGAGAGTGGCGAGGTGGTGCGGTGGTAGTGGGCTGCCCGCAGCTGGCCGGCGCGCCGGCCAGCTTCGGCGACGACTGCCACGACTTCGAGTCCGCCTGCCACCAGCCACTCGAGCTTCTCGGCAACGTCCGCCGGGCTGATCCGGTGAGCGCGCGTCAGGACGTCGACGACTTCGCCGATGTTGACCGCCGTGATCGTCGCGGGCGGCGTGCGCAGCAGTGACTCGACCTCGTCACGGGCCGGCTCATCACGAAGCGCGGCGACGAGCGCGAAGGCGTCGAGGACGGTCAGCGTCCGCTCCGGCGTCGCTCGGCCCTGGCATCAGCGCGTCGCATCGCAGCCCGCACAGATTCGCTTGGCGCCCCGGGCGTCTGCAGGGAACCGAGCGCGGCTGCGATCGGATCGTCGGGAAGCGGACGCAACAGCAACGAGTCACCGCGATCCTCGATCAGCAGCCGGTCCGTCCCCCATCGGCGGCGAACCGCAGCGGGGACGGAGATCTGGCCGCCTCTTGAGATCTTGGTCATTGTCATGAGAGTCACTATATCTCATGATCCAAAGCCAATCGCATGACAGCCTGCTCCGGCAACCAGCGCCAGGCCGGGCGGTTGTTCGCTTCGTAGTGGACTTCGTAGCAGGCCTTCTCGAGCTCGAACGCCCGCAGCAGCCCTTGGTCGATACGCTCACCGCCGGACCGATACGCCCGCAGAAAGGCCTCTCGCGCCTGTCCCAGCCACCGCTCGGGCTCGAAGGCCGATGCGGCCTCCTCACGCTCGACCGTTCGCGCCGCGTAGTCGAGCGAGCGCAGCATGCCGGCCACGTCGCGCAGTGGCGACGACGGTCGGCGGCGCTCCTCCAGCGGCCGCGCCGGCTCGCCCTCGAAGTCGATGATCCAGAAATCTCCCCCGCTGCGCAGCAGCTGGCCGAGGTGATAGTCCCCGTGAATGCGACTGACCGGCGAGCCGGTTGCAGCACCGAACGCATCGAAGGCGCGCAGGGCCTGCGGAACGAGCTCGGCGAGATGCGGCGCCGCCGCGACGGCCCGCTCGAGCTGCTGCTCGGCCGAGGCTCGCCAACCGGCGGCGTCGTCTGCCGTGGCGGGTCGCGCCGGAAACGACGGGTCGTCGGGCCTCGACGCCAGCGCCCGGTGCATCTGGGCCGTGATCTCGCCGATGCGCCCCATGGCCTCGAGCGCATCGCCGCCGGACACCAGCTGGTCGAGGACCCAGCGCCAGGCATCGACCGCATCGCTCAGGAAAGACTGGATCATCGCAATCGCCGACGGCTCGCCGCGCGTCGGGAGGTAGCGGACGTAGCCGTGGACGGCCGGGACGCGGTCGAAGCCAGCTTCCGACAGGACGCGTGGCACCTCGAGATCGGGGTTCTCGCCCGCCTCCAGACGTCGATACAGCTTGAGCAGGAGTGCGTCGCCGAAGGCCACCGACGTGTTGCTCTGCTCACCAAGCAGGAGCCGTTCGCCGCCGGTGGCCTCGATCGGACGGAGCGAATGAAAGGCGAACGCGCCGTGCAGCCCGGGGAGCGCCGCGTCGGCGGCCATTCCTGCGACGAGCCGCCGCCACACGCCGTCGCCGTCGCGCGGCTCACGCAGGAGCGTGCCCGTCTCGGCGTCGCGCACCGCCACGATCCCCGACTCGGTCGACGTGGAGGGCCCCAGGTGCTTGGGCTCGGAGAGCATCGGCAGCAGGTAGAGCTCGTCGGCGCCGCCATCGGCGAAGCCGACTCGCACGATCAGGAGCACCGCGTCGGGCTGGCCTGGATCGGCGACCAGCGGCGCAGCCTCTTCGAGCGTGACCTCGGCGATCGGCCGACCCTTGGCTCGGAACCAGCGCCGGCGCGCGAGTACGTCCCGTGGGATCTGCCGGACGAGCAGGTCCAGGCGCGCGACGTCGAGCGCCATCAGGCCGGCGACGGCATCGGCTCGGTGAGCTCGAACCACAGGAAGTCGTGCGGGCCGAGGGTCAGCAGGTAGGGCAGCTCACCGATGGGCGGGAAGTGGACCCGCCCGATGAGCTCCACCGGCACGTGGCCGTCGAACCGGCGCAGGTCGAGCTCGACGTACTGCGCGAAGCGCGACAGGTTGGCAACGCACAGGATGGTGACGCCCTCGAACTCGCGGAGGTAGGCGAGCACCCGTCGATTGTCCGGGTGCAGGAACTCGAGCGAGCCGCGTCCGAAGACCGGGTAGGCGCGACGGACACGGATGATCCGCTTCATCCAGTTGAGCAGCGAGCCGGGCACCCGCTGCTGGGCCTCGACATTGACCGCCTGGTAGCCGTACACCGGGTCGGCCACGACCGGCGAGTAGAGGGCGTGGATGTCGGCCCTCGAGAAGCCGGCGTTGCGGTCGCCGGTCCACTGCATCGGGGTACGGACTCCGTTGCGATCACCCAGGAAGACGTTGTCGCCCATGCCGATCTCGTCGCCGTAATAGATGACCGGAGTTCCCTTCAGCGACAGGAGCATCGAGTTGAGCAGCTCCATACGGCGACGGCTGTTGTCGACCAGCGGCGCCAGGCGCCGCCGGATCCCCAGGTTGATCCGCATCCGCCGATCGGTGGCGTACTCGGCGTACATGTAGTCGCGCTCTTCATCGGTCACCATCTCGAGCGTGAGCTCGTCGTGGTTGCGCAGGAACAGCGCCCACTGGCACTCGTCGGGGATGTCGGGCGTCTGCTCCATGATCTCGATGATCGGATAGCGATCCTCGCGACGCAGCGCGATCCAGATGCGCGGCATGAGCGGGAAGTGGAAGGCCATGTGGCACTCGTCGCCGTCCCCGAAGTACGGCCGCACGTCGGGCGGCCACTGGTTTGCCTCGGCCAGCAGCATGCGGTTGGGGTGGCGCTGGTCCATCTGCGCCCGCAGCCGCTTGAGGACGGCGTGCGTCTCGGGCAGGTTCTCGGAGTTGGTGCCCTCGCGCTCGACGAGGTACGGGACCGCGTCGAGGCGCAGTCCATCGACGCCGAGGTCGAGCCAGAAGCGCATCACCCGCAGGATGGCGCGCACCACCGCCGGGTTGTCGTAGTTCAGGTCGGGCTGATGGCTGAAGAACCGATGCCAGTAATACTGCTGAGAGGTCTGATCCCACGCCCAGTTGCTGGTCTCGGTATCGGTGAAGATGATGCGCGCCCCGGCATACCTGTCGGGGTCGTCCGACCAGACATACCAGTCGCGTTTGGGGTCGTCGCGTGAACTGCGCGACTCGCCGAACCACGGGTGCAGGT
>JAICUY010000074.1 GCA_025935615.1 Steroidobacteraceae bacterium | reverse complement strand
GGTCCTGCTGGCGGTCGAGCTGCTCCTCTTCGAGTGGCGGCCGCGTTCGCTGGTGCCGGTGGCCGTGGCGGCTGCGACGGCGACCATCGTGCGGCACTTCCTGCTGAGCCCCGGGCCGCTGTTCCCCGTGCCGCCGCATCCGGAGTTCATCGGTCTGCCGGCCCTGCTGGCCTGCCTGGTCGTCGGGCTGCTGGCGGGTGGGCTGTCGGCGTTGCTGACGCAGGGCGTCTACTTCGCCGAGGATACCTTCGAGAAGCTGCCCATCCACTGGATGTGGTGGCCGGCCATCGGCGGCCTGTTCGTGGGGCTTGGCGGCCTGATCTTCCCGCACGCGCTGGGGGTCGGCTACGACACCCTGGCCGGGCTCCTCAACGGACAGGTGGCGGGCGGCGTGATCGCCGGCGTGCTGATCGTGAAGTCGGCGATCTGGACCATTGCGCTCGGATCCGGAACCTCGGGCGGCGTGCTGGCGCCGCTGTTGATGATGGGCGCCGCGCTCGGCGGGCTGGAGGCGATGGTGCTGCCCGACATGGGCGTCGGCTTCTGGCCGCTGATCAGCATGGGCGCCATCCTGGGGGGGACCATGCGGGTGCCGTTCACCTCGATCATCTTTGCGGTCGAGCTGACCCACGATTTGACCGCGCTGTTGCCGCTGCTGATAGCGGTGACCACCGCCTACACGTTCACCGTGCTGCTCCTGAAGCGCTCAATCCTGACCGAGAAGCTGTCGCGCCGCGGCCATCACCTGTCGCGCGAGTATGCGGTCGACCCCATGGAGGGCGTCTTCGTGCGCCAGGTGATGCGCTCGAACGTCACCGTGCTCCTGGCATCCACGCCTCTGGCCGACCTGCGCGCCTCGCTGAAGCAGGGCGGGGCGCGCGGCGTCCAGGCGCTCTACCCGGTGACCGATGACGACGGCGCAATGCTCGGCGTCGTCACCCGCCACGACCTCGAGTCGCTGCTGGCCCAGGGACGCGACGATGGCGTCACGCTGCGCGACGTGGTGCGCCGCGATCCGGTCATCGCCCATCCGGACGAGCCGCTGCGCACCGTCGTCTACCGCATGGCCGAGACGGGGCTGACGCGCATGCCGGTCGTCGAGCGCGACGATCCGTCGCGGCTGGTGAGCGTCGTCTCGCTGCGCGACCTGCTCGGTGCACGGGTGCGGGCACTCGAGGAGGAGCGCGAGAGAGAGCGGACGCTGCGTGTGCGGACCTTCATCCCGAGGTCGCTCCACCTGCGGCGAAGCCACCACCCTGACCGATCCACGCCGGGCTGATAGGCTGCGAGGCGAGATGAGCCTCGTCCTCGACAAGGTCAGCAAGCACTTCGGTCCGGTCACCGCCCTGGCCGGCGTGAGCTTCAGCGTCGAGCCCGGCCGCATCTTTGGCCTGCTGGGGGCCAACGGCGCCGGCAAGACGACCGCCATGCGGATCGTGCTCGACATCCTGCGGGCGGATGCCGGCAGCGTGACCTGGCAGGGACGCCCGAACACCGACCTTCCGCGCCGAACCTGGGGCTACCTGCCGGAGGAGCGCGGGCTGTACCTGCGCATGCGCGTCATCGACGAGCTGCGCTTCTTCGCTTCGCTGTATGGCGTCTCAGAGACCGATGCGACGGCGCGGATCGACGAATGGCTGGAGCGCTTCCGCATTCCCGAGCACCGCGAGCGCAAGGTGGAGGAGCTCTCGAAGGGCAACCAGCAGAAGATCCAGTTCATCGCGGCGATCCTGCATGACCCCGAGGTGCTGATCATGGACGAGCCCTTCACCGGCCTCGATCCGGTGAACGTCCAGCTCCTCAAGGAAGCCTTCCTCGCCATGCGTGACCGTGGCAAGACGCTCATCTTCAGCACGCACCAGATGGAGCAGGTCGAGGAGCTGTGCGAGTCGATCGCGATCATCGACCGCGGTCGCGTGGTGGTGAGCGGCAGCGTGCGTGACGTCAAGCGGCGCATGGGTCGCCAGGTCGTGCGGCTCGCCACCGCCGACGGCCGCGACCAGGGCTGGATCGAGGGGCTCGACGGCGTGCAGGTCGGGCGCCGCGGCGAGGACTACCTCGAGATCACCGTCCCGACCGGCACCGACCCGCAGCTCGTCCTGCGCACGGCTCTGCAACGCGGTGAGCGGGTGACGCGCTTCGAGATCGCCGATCCGTCGCTGGAAGAGGTCTTCATCGCCCACGTCGGCCGCCGTGTCGATGCCGAGGAGGCGCATCTGGCGCCCGAGGGCGCAGCGACCGGGCCGGCGGCGTGAGCGTCTTCCCCAACGCGCTCCACGTCGCGCGCAGGGAGTACCTGCAACGCGTTCGCAGCCGAACGTTCCTGATCGTGACCATCATCCTCGTGCTCATCGGCCTCGGTGTGGCGATGGCGCCGGTCATTCTGCGGGTCATCTCGGGCGACCAGCCGCACACCGTCGCCGTGAGCCTGCCGGCAGACATGCCGCCGGATACCATTCAGGAGCTCCAGACCGCGCTCAATGCCGGCTCGACGGCCGGCGACTCCGACGCGGCGCGCTACCAGCTCTCGCCGACCTCGGACGTGGCCTCGGCTCGGGCCCAGGTCAAGGGCGGCGACCTCGACGGACTCCTGGTCCTCGACCGCGGCTCCAACGGCGACCTGCAGTTCGCGTATGTGAGCGAGGACGGCGTCACGTCGTCATCGGTCGCGGCGGTCCGCCAGGCGGCCAGCTCGCTGGCCATCTCCGATCGGCTCGAGCGCGCGGGGGTGGCGGCCGGCGAACGGGGCGCGATCTTCGCGCCGGTCAGCTTCGACCTGCAGCCACCCGATCCGAACGCACCGGCCAAGAACGGCGAGGACTTCGGCGGACGCTACCTCGTCGCGTTCTTCTTCGTCATCCTCAACTTCGCCGCGATCATGAACTATGGCAACTGGGTCGCCGGCAGCGTCGCCGAGGAGAAGAGCAGCCGCGTCATGGAGCTGCTCATCACCGCGGCCACTCCCCGGCAGCTGCTCACCGGCAAGCTGCTGGGAACGGGTGCGGCAGGGCTGACCCAGTACGGCTCGATGGTTCTCGCCATCGGCGTCGGATTCCTGCTCCAGGGCGTCGTCGCTTCCCGGCTGCTGGGATCGAGCGGCGTGGACCTGTCGCTCCCCGGCCTGACGTTGTCGACGGTGCTCGTCGCGCTCCTCTTCTTCGCGGGTGGGTTCGCGCTGTACTGCACCCTCTACGCGGCGGCCGGCTCCATGGTCAGCCGCCAGGAGGACGTCCAGCAGGCCGGGGCGCCGCTGATGATCATGGCCATGGCCGGCTACTTCGTCTCCTTCGCGGCCCTGGGCTCGCCCGATGCGGGCTGGGTGCAGGTCGCCTCATATATTCCCTTCGCCAGTCCGTACCTCGTCGCCATCCGTGCCGCCTTCGGCACGATCGCAGCCTGGGAAGTGCCGATCATCGCCCTGATCATGCTGGTCACGGTGGTCGGCGCCGTGTGGCTGGCGGCGCGCATCTACTCGGCGGGCGTGCTCCTCTACGGGCAGCGGCTCGGCGTCCGGGAAGTGCTGCGCGCTGCTCGGGTGTCGCGGTAGGCGACTCGCCACCCGCCCATGATCGAGATCAGCGGCCGGCGGCTCGAGCTCGTCGTCGGTGACATCACGCAGCAGCACGTCGATGCCATCGCCAACGCCGCCAACTCCTCCCTGGCGGGCGGCGGAGGAGTCGACGGCGCGATCCATCGGGCCGCGGGCCGAGGGCTGATGGCCGAGCTGCGTGAGCGCTACCCCGGCGGCACGCCGACCGGCACCGCCGTGGCGACGGCCGCGCACGACCTGCCGGCGAAGTGGGTGCTGCACGCGGTCGGTCCGGTCTGGAGCGGCGGCCAGCGTGGTGAGCCGGACCTGCTCGCCGCGGCGTATCGGTCCTGCCTGGAGCTGTGCGATGAGCTCGGCGCGCGATCGGTGGCCTTCCCCGCCATCAGCCTCGGCATCTACGGCTATCCCCTCGACGAGGGGGCGCGGATCGCGGTCGAGACGGTGGCGAACCACCTGCGCGGCGAGACGACGCTCGACGTGGCCCGCTTCGTCCTGCGCCCGGACACCCATCCGGCCTTCGAGCGGGCGCTCGCCGCGCTCTAGCCTCCCGACGTCGGAGCCCCTCCCGGAGGAGCCGGTGTCCCGGCGGAGGTGCGCAAGCCGTGGCCCGGATTGCGCGGACGAAGGCCAAGGCGATCGTCCGGCGGCGCGAGATTCGCGCGCGCCTCGTCGTCGCCGACGACCAGCGCCGCGACGTACTCGCCCACCACCGGCCCGTGCTTGAAGCCATGCCCCGATCCCCCGCCCACGACCCATGCGTTTTCGTGCGCCGGGTGGCGGTCGATGATGAAATGCTCGTCGGCGGTCGTCTCGTACTGGCACACGCGGCCCTCGGCCAGCGGCTGCGCGGCCAGCGCGGGGAAGCGCCGGGTCAGGAACCGGCGCGCCGTCTCGACCACCGAAGTCGACACCACCCGCTCCTGCTGATCGGGGTCGACGAGCGGGCCGGGCGTGTCGGGCGCGCACTTCAGGCCACGGCCCTCGATCGACGGCATCCCGTAGTACGCCTCGCCGTAGTCGATCCAGGTCGGCATCGCGCCGGCGTCGAAACGTCGATCGCCGGGCGGAACGGCGAAGAAGAGAACCTCTTGGCGCGTCACCGACAGCTCGACCGACGGAACCAGCTTCGGCAGCCAGGGACCGCAGGCGAAGACGAACGCATCGGCTTCCAGTGATGAGCCGTCGGCCAGGCGCAGGCCGGTAAGGCTGGCGGACGTGTCTGCCGGAGCCTTCGCCAGACCGATGCGGACCTCGCCGCCCATTCGGCGCACCTCGCCGGCGACCGTCGCCACGCCGCGGCGTGCCATGAGCGCCCCGGCCTCGGGTTCGTGGAGAGCCCAGGCCAGGTCGTCGGTCGCGACTCCCGGATGGCGAGCGGCCACGTCGTCCGGGGAGAGGCGCTCCACAGGAATCGACAGGCGCTCGAGGACGTCGGCCGCATCGGCCTCGAACCCGGTCTTGGAGCGGGCGAACCAGATGACGCCGGTCGGTTCGAAGAGGTGAATACCGGTGTGTTGCTCGAGCAATTGCCATTCGGCGAGCGCGCGACGCTGCCAGCGCGGGTAATGCTCGTCGCGTCCGTGGGCACTGCGCGTGACGCGCGTCTCGCCGCCCGAGGAGGCGAGCGAGTTGCCCGGGCCGTAGGCGTCGACAAGCGTCACGGCGTGGCCGCGGCGTGCCAGGTGCAGCGCCGTCCAGGCGCCCATCACCCCGGCGCCGAGGACCGCCACGCGGCTGGTGCGATCCATCAGCTTCCTTCCGGCACCGCCGCGACCGGCTCCAGGCCGTAGGCGACCGCCTCGGCAGGCGTCCAACGCGAACCCTCGGCGTACGCATCGGCCAGCGACGGGTCGGCGACGATCGGATCGTGGCTGAAGCCGATCAGCTCGCGGTTGGCAGGCGTCAGGCCGGTGCCGCTCGACTCCTGCAGGCTGGCGACGGCCCCGGCGAGCCGCGCTGACCGCTGGCGATCGCCCGCGACCCATGCCTCGGCCGCCAGCCCGTCGAGCACCAGCACGTAGCCGGAGATGTCGCCGGCCTCGGTGAAGATCTGCAGCGCCTCGCGCATGAGGCGGGCGCCCAGGTCCTCGGTCCGTCCCTGCAGCTTGATCATGGCCAGGGTGTAGAGCGACCAGCCGAGCATGAACCGATCGTCCATTTCTCGGAACGTCTCGAGCGCCTCTTCCGAGTAGCGCTCGGCCGCTTCAAGGTCGCCGGTGATCCAGGCGCCGTTGCTCAGCGACCACAGCGATCGCGCGACACCCGCACGATCACCGATGCGCCGATAGATCTCGAGCGCATCGGCGACGAGGGCGTGCACCTTTTCGGAATCCGCCATCTGGTTTTGGCCGGAGGACGGAATGGCATAAACGAAGGACAGGTTGTAGAGCGCGTCCGCGGTCCCCTGCTCGTCACCACCATGGCGCTGCGCTTCCAGCGCCCTGGCGTAAAAGTCCTCGGCCACCGGCATGTCTCCCTGCCAGTAGGCGAGGCCGCCCGCCGCCTCCAATGCGGACCGACGCGCCGCCTCGGCCTGTGCACCGGTCGCCGGCAGGGCCAGAGCCTGGCGAACGCGCTCCAGGCCCTCGTTGAGATAGCCGCGCATCTGCCAAAAGCGCCACAGGTTTGCCGTCGCCTCGAGCGCCAGGTCGGCTCGACCCGACTCGATCATCCAGTGGACCGCCGCGCGGAGGTTGTCGTGCTCCAGCTCCAGGCGATCGAGCGAGGCGCGTTTCTCTGAGCCCATGATCGTCTGGCGCGCATCGGCCGCCAGTCGCGCGAAGAAGGTGGCGTGTCGCTCGCGCAGCCCGTCGACCATGCCGAGCTCGACCGCCCGTTCGACGGCGTACTCGTGGATGGTGTGGAGCATGCTGAAGCGGGGATCGCCCGCATCGGTCAGACGCTGGCGGACGAGGCTCTTTTCGACCAGTGACGACAGGCCGTCGAGAACGTCGCCGTCGACGACCGGTCCGCAGATCTCCTCGACCGCGTCGAAGGTGGTGCCGCCGACAAAAGTGGACAGCGCCGCGAAGAGCTGCCGATCCCGATCGTCGAGCAGGTCGTAGCTCCAGGCGATCGCGCCGCGCAGCGTCTTCTGCCGCTCCGGCCGATCGCTGCCGCCGCCGGACAGCAGGTCCAGCTGGTCGCCGAGCCGACGCAGGATGGCGTCCGGTGTGAGGATCCGGATGCGAGCCGCGGCGAGCTCGATGGCCAGCGGCAGGCCGTCCAGCCGGACGCACAGCTCGGCGACCGCCGGGGCGTTCTGGTTGGTGATCTGGAAGCCGGGCTTGACCGCCATCGCGCGCTCGATGAAGAGCGCCACCGCCTCGTACTGCGACACCGCCTCGGCCGCCGGCTGCCGACCGCCCAGTGAAGGGACGCCGAGCGGCGGAACGGCGTACTCCTGCTCGCCATACAGGTGCAGCGTCTCGCGACTGGTGACCAGCGCACTGAGGTTGGCTGCTTTACCCAGCAGCTCGTTGACGAGGGGCGCGGCCGGTACCAGCTGCTCGAAGTTGTCGAGCACCAGCAGGATGTGCCTGTCGCTCACGTGATCGAGGATCCGCTCCTCCGGCATGCGCCCGCCGCGATCGGGCAGGCCCAGTGCGTGGGCGATCGTCGGCGCCACGAGCTCGACCTCATTCAGCGGTGAGAGCGAGACGAAGAAGACGCCGTCCGGGAAGCGTGCCATGTTGCGCCGCGCGACCTCGATCGACAGGCGTGTCTTGCCGGTGCCACCCGGCCCCGTGAGCGTCAGCAGCCGGTTCCGTTCGAGCAGCGAGGAGATCTCGGCGATCTCACGTTCGCGGCCGAGGAAGCTGGTGAGCTGCACCGGCAGGTTGTTCGGCGTCGCCTCGGCTGTCCGCAGTGCCGGAAACTCAGACGGCAGCCCCGGAACCACGAGCTGGTGGAGGTGCTCGGGGGCATCGAGGTCCCTGAGCCGATGCGTTCCGAGATCGCGCAGCGAGATTTCCGGGGGCAGGCCCGGCTCGACCAGCGCGCGGGTCGTATCGGAGAGGAGCACCTGGCCACCGTGGCCGGCGGCGGAGATGCGCGCCGCACGGTGGACGTCGAGGCCGATGTAGGTCCCGTCGCTGAAATCCGCCTCGCCGGTGTGCAGCCCCATCCGCACGCGGACGCTGACGCCATCGGGCCACGATTCGCCTGCCAGCGCCCGTTGCCCTGCGATGACCGCGGCGAGGGCCGACGACGCGGCGCGGAAGGTGACGAAGAAGGAGTCGCCTTCGGTGCCGAGCTCCTCGCCGTCGACGGCCGCGAACGCCTCGCGCAGCAGCTGCCGGTGGCGCTCGAGCACCGCCTGCCATCCATCGCCCAGCTGCTGCACCAGCCGCGTGGAGCCTTCGATGTCGGTGAACAGGAACGTGAGCGTGCCACGCTGCTGCACGGTCACCTTCCCTGCGGCAGTGTCACCGGCAGGACGGCACGGAAGCAGGTGCGACCCGGCTCCGACTCGACGGTCAGCCGGCCGCCGTGACGCGCGATGACGTTGTGGCTGATATGCAGGCCGAGGCCGGTGCCGACGCCCGGCGCCTTGGTCGTGAAGAATGGCTCGAAGATCCGCTCCTGGACCTGGATCGGCATGCCGGGTCCCGAGTCGCAGAGCGTGACCTGCACCTCGTCCGAGTCGAGCGCCTCGGTACGGACGAGCAGCTCGCCGTGGCCGCCCATCGCATCGAGCGCGTTGTCGATGATGTTGGTCCAGACCTGGTTGAGCTCACTGCCGTAGGCCTCGATCTCCGGCAGATCGTCCGCCAGCTCGCGCTGCACGCTGACGCCCTCCTTGAGCCGATGCCCCAGGATCAGCAGCGTGTCCTCAAGGCCGCGGTTGACGTTCACCCGCTGCACCGGCGCCTGGTCGAGATAGGCGTATGCCTTCACCGCACTCACGATTTCACCGATGCGGGTCGCGCCGAGCTGCACCTCGCGAATGAGCGAGTGGATGCCCGCATCGGCTGCGATCCAGGCCAGGGCCGACCGGCGACCCTCGTCGTCCAGTCCTTCCAGCGCCGGCTCCCGGTCGCGCAGCGTGAATCCCGCGTTGGCCAGCGCGGCGGCGCGCTCGTCGTCGCCGGTCGCCGCGACCAGCTCGTCAATCGCGTCGGCGCGGGCCAGCGGACCGAGGGCAGGACGCTCGACCGGCGGATCGATGTGGCGTCCGGGGTCCGGCAGAGCTTCGCGAGCCTCGATCGCCTCGGCCAGCGCTCCCGCGCTGCGCCGGATGGCGGCTGCGGGATTGTTCAGCTCGTGCGCCAGCCCCGCCGACAGCGTC
>JAICUY010000050.1 GCA_025935615.1 Steroidobacteraceae bacterium | reverse complement strand
CTACGACGTCGCCGTTGCGGTGCCCGGCATCTCGGACATCGAGAAGCTGCAGCCGCGCCGGTTGTACGAGCGCACCGGCCGCCTCGAGGAGTACCGGGAGTGGGTCGAGACCTTCAAGCGGGAGCGCGTTGAATTCCTTGCGCGTTACGAGGGGCTGCTGCCCGAGATCGCGCACGCGGTCGAGTAGGGTCGGTTTTCGTCGGCGACGGCCAGTGCGCGCCTAGGGAGCGTTTGCCCCGTCGGGGGCCCCGGAAGGTGCATTTGTCGCGTATGTGCGCGGTAACTGCGTCGAGGGCTGCGCTGCGGGTCGGCGCGGGCCAATTCCACGCTCGCGGACGCCCATGACGGCGCGAACCTACGACCGCCGACGCGGTTAGTGCTCACCATATCGACATTTGCACCGTCGGGCGTCGCGACGACTCGCGCCGCCGGGCCGCTTACTCGTCGAGCGTCGCGTCCACCGAGAGCTCGACGTTCCCGGTCAGCGCGCCACTGATCGGGCAACCGTCGCGTGCCGCCTCGGCCGCCGCCTGGAACGATTCCGCGGTCGCGCCAGGCACCCGCCCCAGGACCTGGAGCGCCGAGGACACCACTTTCCACCCGTCGCCCACCTTGTCGAACGTCACGTCGGCGCTGACATGCAACTCGTCCGGTGGCGTCCCGGCACGCGCCAGCCCGCCGGAGAGCGCCATCGCGAAGCACGACGCATGCGCCGCGGCCAGCAGCTCCTCGGGCGAGGTCTTGCCCTCGGGCTCCTCGGTGCGCGCCGCCCAGCTCACCGGGAGATCGTTGAACAGGCCACTCGAGTTGGCGGTGACGGTTCCATTGCCCGCCATCAGATCCCCCGACCACGTGGCCGATGCGCTGCGTACGGCTGCCATGCGCTGCGTTCCTCCTTGTATCCTCGGGACCAATTGTCCGAGACCGATTCCCAACCAGCACCCGCACAATCGCTGCCCATCATCCGGGGCGAGCGCGTCTACCTGCGCCCGGCGGAGCGGGACGACCTCCCCGCGTTCGTGCGCTGGTTCTCGGATGCCGAGGTGACGCGAAAGCTCGGCGCACGCGCCCCGCTGTCGATGCCGCTCGAGGAACGCTGGTTCGACCGGATGCTCGGCGAACACGGCAAATCGCAGTACCACTTCGTCATCTGCCTCCTCGACGGTGGGCGACCCATCGGCACCATCGGCTTCCATCACCTCGACTACGAGAACGGCGACGGCGAGTTCGGCATCACGATCGGCGAGCGGGACGAGCAGAACAAGGGCTACGGGACCGATGCGCTGAACGCCCTGTGCGACTTCGGCTTCGGCGCGCTGCGTCTCGAACGGATCGAGCTGTTCGTGTACGCCGGCAATGACCGCGCAATGCGCTCGTACCAGAAGGCTGGCTTCACCCTCGAGGGAACGCTGCGCCGGGCGCAGTTCCAGGAAGGCGAGTTCCTGGACGTGCACCGCATGTCGCTGCTGCGCGAGGAGTGGAAGGCGCAGGAGCGCCGGCACAGCTGGGACTACACCTGATCCCGACCTCGCTCGGGTAGGATCCCAACGTGTTCGAGCTGCGCCGCGACCCCGTCACCGGCTGGTGGTCGGCCGTCGTCACCGATCGCACCTTCGAGCACAGCTCGTTCGCCGTCCAGGCCCAGCCCGTCGAGGGCAGCCACTGCCGCCACTGCGACGACGCCCCGGGCGACGAGACACCGACCAGCATCCGACGGCGAACGCTGCGCGCCAACGCCTTCCACCGCATCGACTCGTCGAAGGACAGCGCCGCGCAGCTCAGCCTTTCCGAGGTCGAGTCGTCGAGCGGCTCGTGGGAGATCCTGGTCGGACCGCGCGGTCACCACGAACGGTTGGCCGACGCGCTGCCCGACCTCGCGCATGCCCTGATCGCATCCCTGCGCGACACGATGCGCGAGCTCGCCGCCGAGCCGCGGCCGGCAGACGAGCCGCGCTGCATCCAGGTCGTGCAGAGCTACGGCATGCAGGCCGGATCTCGCAGCCAGCACCTCAACCTCGAGCTGTACGCCATCCCGCAGGTACCGCACTGGCTGGCCGAGGAGATCGGCGGCGGAGCGCGGCACCACATCAAGCACCGCAGCTGCGTGTGGTGCGGCCTGGCCGCGACCGAGGAGAGCGACGGCGAGCGCCTGGTCCTGGCCGACGAGCACGCCATCGTCTTCACCCCCGCCGCCAGCCGGTCGGCGTTCGAGCTGATGATCGTGCCGCGTCAGCATGCCGCGGACTTCACCGCGCTCGACGACGAGGCGATCACCGCCACCGCGGCCACTCTGCAGCAGGCGCTCCATTCGCTCGATGCGCTGGGCGATCCGCCCTACAACCTGTTCCTGCACACCGCCCCGGTCGGCGAACGCCTCGACCAGACGTTCCACTGGCATTGGGAGATCCATCCGCGCCTGCGCGTGATCGCCGGGCTGGAGCGCGCGACGGCCCTGGCGGTCAACCCGGCGGCGCCGGAGTACGCCGCCGAGGTGCTGCGCAGCCACCTGCATCGGTCTGTCGAACAGCGCGCCAGCGCGCAGCCGGTGTAACAGGTGCCGAAACCGATGCGTCACAGGCGCCACTACGTGGGGCAGGTGTGGAGGACGAGGTGCTATCGATGGCATTTCCGGGACGTGCGGTGGCCGATTCACGGTCGATGAACGTCCCGGAGCGCGCGGTGACGAATCGCGAAGCCGACTTCGATCGGCTCTTCGAGGATTTCTCCGCGCCGATCTTCAACTACGTGCTGCGCATGGTCGGCGACCGAGACCGAGCGGCGGACATCGTCCAGGACACCTTCATCAAGGCCTTCCGCAAGCTCGACTCGCTGACCGATGACGCCGCCAGCCGCTCCTGGCTGTACCGCATCGCCACCAACACGGCCATCGACGAGATGCGCCGTCGCAAGTTCATCGTTCGGCCGAGCGATGATGAGGAGCAGCGCAGCGAGCACCCCGACCTGCGGCCCGGCCCCGAGGCACAGGTCATGTCAACCGTCCTCGACGAGCGCCTCCAGCGCGCCCTGCTGCGGCTCAAGCCCGAGCGGCGCCAGTGCCTCTTGCTCAGCGACCTCGAGGACATGAGCGCGCAGCAGATCGGCGACGTGATGGGCCTCAGCTATGGGGCCGTCCGCACCCTGCTGTGCCGCGCACGAGGGGACATGCGCCGCCACCTGGCGGCGGAGGGTCTGACCCGATGAGCCACGTCGACGAGCTGATCAGCGCCTCGCTCTCCAACGACCTGACCGATGCGGAGCGCGAGCGGATGGACGCCCATCTCGCCACCTGCCAGCGCTGCCGCGACACCCTGGCCGCCTTCTCCGACCAGCGCCGCCTCGTCTCGGGGATGCGCCACGTCGCGGCGCCGCGGGATCTCGGTGCGCGGGTGCGTGTCGGCATTGAATCCGGACGGCGGCCAGGCCTGCCGTGGTGGCGCCGGCCGGCCGGGATCCTGGCCGTGGCCGCTTCGGCCACGACCGCGGTGGCGGCGCTGCTGCTCGCCGTGCTGATCTTCCGCCCCAATGGCAACGTCAGCGTCCTGTCCAGCCCGAGCTCGAGCGCATCGGTCGAGGCGACGCCGAGCCCGGTGCCGACCGAGTCCCTGGCGCCGACGCCAGAGCCGACTGCGCCACCATCGGTCGAGCCGACGCCGACCCTGGCACCTGTGGTCGGCGTCAAGCCCGACGGCCACTTCTCGTACACCTTGTCGGGACAGAGCTACCAGATCGACTACGTGACCGCCGACGGCGACCGCATCAACCTGCCGGTCAAGCGCAACGGCTGGCCGTCGCGCGCCGCGCTGTCGCCGGACGGCCACTGGCTGGCCTTCCGGGTCGACGGCGATATGAGCGGCCTCTCCGACTTCTACGCCTATGACCTGGTCGAGCAGAACCTGGTCGACCTCGGCCAGTCGATGACGCCGATCTACGGCATCGGCGACGAGATTGCCTGGTCGCCCGACTCGTCGATGGTCGCGTACACCATCACGACCCCGAACGCCGACCGCAGCGACGTCTGGGTCATGCACACCGACAACGGATTCGTCGATCAGTTGACCGAGACCGGGAACGCGTACGCCGGCAGCTGGATGGACGAGTTCAGCCTGTGGATCAGCGCGGCTGGCGACAGCCCGGTGAGCAGTCTCGCGCAGGTCACCGGTGAGGGCACGCCGGGCCGGTTCGATCCCACCGACCCGTCCGTCAATTTGCAGACCGTGAACGGTGTGTTCGATGTCCTGATGTCTCCCGACAGGCAGCACGCCATCTTCTGGCGAGGCCGGATGGGGACGCCGGGCGGCCACTGGTCGTTCGGCGAGGCCGGGATGCCGTACGTGGCCAACGTGAACGACGGCTCCGTCGACGTCGCCCACGCCCGACAGCTGTTTTCGACCATCCAGCCCATGCGCGAGGCGTTCCAGGGCGGGCGGATCGCCTGGGGCCCGGACAGCAACGCGTTCGCCGTCTGGGACGCAGCCTGGACGGGGACGCCGCAGGGCGACCGCTTCCCGGATCGGACCCGCGTCTACTTCGGCCACCTCGACAACTCCGAGCTGATCACCGCAAGCCAGACGCTCGATCCCGCTGACACCGCCGGCGCGCTCAGCGTGGTCGACGTCGCGATCGCGCCCGACGGCGAGCACCTGGCGCTGACGATGCTCATCGACGCCGGCTCCGAGGGCGGCGAGTTCGGAGCGGTGGCCGAGCTGCGGCTGATCACCCGCGGCTACGGCAGCGATCCGGACGGCATCAAGCTCATCGGTCAGAAGCAGAGCTGGAACGGGCCGGCCGTCTATCAGCCGGTCGAGGGCCGCTAGCGCATCGGTATACTCGCGGCGAACCTTTAACGCGGTCCCGAGAGGCCGCCAAGGAGCGCCGTGACCGATCGCCTCATCCTCGACGCCGACGACGTTCGGCGCGCCCTGATCCGCATCGCGCACGAGATCGTCGAGCGCAATGGCGGGACTGATGACCTCGTCCTCGTGGGCGTCCGCACCCGCGGCGTCCCGCTCGCCCGTCGGCTGGCGGCGCTGGTCGAGCAGCACGAGGCTGCCAGCGTGCCGGTCGGCTCGCTCGACATCACCTACTACCGCGACGACCTCACCCCCCTGGCCCACGCCCCCATCGTCAAGCGGACCGATGCCATGCCCGACGTCGCCAACCGCACGGTCGTGCTCGTCGACGACGTCTTGTTCACCGGGCGCACCATCCGCGCGGCGCTCGACGCGCTGATCGACCAGGGACGGCCGCGCGCCGTGCGGCTGGCGGTCCTCGTCGACCGCGGCCACCGCGAGCTGCCGATCCGGCCCGATCACGTCGGCAAGAACCTGCCCACCAGCGGCGACGAGCTGGTTCACGTCCGGCTGCAGGAGACTGACGGCGTCGACGAGGTGGTGATCGCCCGCGACGCGGAACCCGCGGCGTGAACCTGCTCGACGTCGACGGCCTGTCGCGCAGCGAGCTGGAGCGGCTCCTGGACCTGGCCGTCGAGATGCGCGAGCGCCGCGGCGACACCACGTTGCGCGGCGAGACGGTCGCCCTTGCCTTCTACGAGGCATCGACCCGCACGCGGGTCAGCTTCGAGCTCGCGGCCAAGGCGCTGGGCGCCACGACCGTCGACCTGGGCGTGGCGGGCAGCAGCGTCGGCAAGGGCGAATCGCTGGTCGACACGTTGCTGACCCTGCAGCGGACCGGCGTCACCATCATCGTCCTCCGCCACGCGGCGAGCGGCGCGCCCTACCTCGCCGCCCGCGCGACTGCCGCACGAATCGTCAACGCCGGGGACGGCCAGCACGCCCACCCGACCCAGGCGCTGGCCGACGCGCTCACCCTGCGTGAGCATCTCGGCGGGCTCGATGGACGCAAGATCGCGATCGTGGGCGACATCGCCCACTCCCGCGTGGCGCGCTCGAACCTGCAGGCGTTGACGGCGCTCGGGGCATCGGTCTGGCTGGCCGGTCCGCCGGCGTTCGTGCGCGGCTTCGACGCCTGGCCGGGCGCCACGGTCGCGCCGCTCGACGAAGCGCTGCGCGACGCCGATGCGGTGATGACGCTGCGCATCCAGCTCGAGCGCGAGGCCGGAGGCGGGATCCCGTCGCTGCGCGAATACGTCGCGAGCTGGGGCCTGACCGAGGAGCGCATGGGGCTCGCCAACCGTGGTGCTCCGATCCTGCATCCGGGGCCGACGAACGAAGGCCTGGAGCTGAGCGCCGACCTGGCTTCCAGCGATCGCAGCCTCATCGGACGCCAGGTCGAGAACGGCGTGCCGGTCCGCATGGCGGTGTTGGCGCTGGTGGCCGGGGCCGCCTGATGGCCCGCTTCGGACGCCTGACCGATGCGCCGGCCAGCGTCGTGCTGGCCGGCGTGCGCGTCCTCGACCCCGCTGCCCGCAGCGATTCGGTCCGCGACCTTCTCATCGTTAACGGCATCGTCGCCGAGTCAGCGTCCGATGACGTCCCGCGAGTGGACGCCGACGGTCTGGTTGCCGCTCCCGGGTTCTGTGACCTGCACGCCCATCTGCGCGAGCCCGGGATGGAAGGTTCGGAAACGATCGAGAGTGGAACGCAGGCCGCCGCCCATGGCGGCTTCACGACGGTCTGCATCATGCCGAACACGGATCCGCCCCTCGACGACGTTCGCAGTGTCGAGCTCATCGGTGCTCGCTCCCAGGGCGCGGCCGCGCGCGTTCGGGTTGTCGGCGCGGCGACGCGCGAGCGTGCCGGCGAGCGTCTGTCGGACCTCGGCGAGCTGACCCGCGCCGGCGTTGTCGGATTCAGCGACGACGGAGCCTCACTTCCGTCGGCATCGCTCGCGCGCGCAGCCCTCGCCTACCTCGCACCGCTGGGCCTGCCGCTGATCGAGCATTGCGAGGAGCCGGCACTGGCGCGCGGCGCGCTGATGCGTGCCGGGCCGACCGCGCTGCGCCTGGGCCTGGCCGGCTGGCCATCGAGTGCGGAACTGACCATCGTCGAGCGCGACATCGCGCTGGCCGAGGAGACCGGTGGCCGCGTTCACTTCACCCACCTGTCGACGGCGGCGGCGATCGACGCCGTGCGCCGCGCCAAGGCGCGCGACCTGAACGTGACCTGCGACGTCACGCCGCACCACCTGGCCCTGGCGGACACGTGGGTCGCCGGCGACCGGCACTTCGCCTGGGAAGATGGCGCGTTCGACGCGTTCGCACGGCTCGACCCCGACCTCGCCTATGACGGACGGACCCGGGTGAACCCGCCCCTGGCCCGTCGCGAGGACACCCTCGCGCTGCTCGCCGGCGTGGCGGATGGAACCGTCGACGCCATCGCCACCGATCACGCCCCGCATCCGCCCGAGCGCAAGCTGGTCGAGTTCGGCGCGGCGGCGCCTGGAATGATCGGCCTGGAGACAGCCTTGTCGCTCGGGCTGGCGGCCGTCGAGGCTGGTTGCCTGTCGCTGGCGCAACTGCTCCGAGCAATCTCCTCACGGCCGGCCGAGCTGGTCGGCGAGCAACGGAGCCTGGCGGTCGGCGAAGCGGCCGACCTCGTCGTCTTCGACCCCGGCGCACGCTGGACGGTGAGCCGCGACAATCTCGCCTCGCGCTCGGCGAACACGCCCCTTCTCGGCCGCGAGCTCACCGGCGTCGTGCGGCTCACCGTCGCCGAGGGCCGGGTGACGTTCGATGATCTCGGCCGCATCGGTCGAGACTTCAAAGAATGAACGCTGCAGCCGGACGCTCGATATGGGACGATCCGGCGAGCCACACTGACCCGCCCATCGTGCAACGAGTGCCGACTTGTCGATCCGCCACAACGAGGAGCTGGACCCCAACGAGGGTCCGGGCTTCGGCTGCTTCATCACCCAGGCCATCCTGTTCGCTGTCATCCTGCTGCTCATCCCGGTCGGCCTGTTCACCTTCCACTGGCCGGTGTGGCTGCTGGCGGTCCTCCTCTTCATCGACATGGTGCTTCTCTTCTTCGTGAGCATGACGAGCGTGTTCCTGCTGCGCGTCTTCTTCGCCGACCGCCGGCGAGAGCGCGGTCGGCGCATCGGTGTCGCGAGCCGGGCACCGCGGGTGATCAGCACCGATACCGACGCCGCAGGCGAGAACGAGGACGAGCGCTGATGCCGCTGATGGTGACGTTCTTCAACGTGCGCAAGGGCCGCGACACGCTCTTCAAGCGCGGGATGCGGCACCTCTTCCCGCGCCAGGCCCGTCAGACCGAGGCCAAGTACGGCATTCGCTTCATCGGCTGGTTCAACGTGACCGAAGGCTCGACCTGGAACAACGTCATCATCCTCGACCTGCCGAACTACGCCGTCCTCGACAAGCTGTACGCCGATCCGAGCATGCGGGGCTTCGGGCATCGCGTGGCCGAATCGATCTTCGACTCGAAGCACACCATCTTCCTGCGGGAGCGGATGGGACCGGACTTCACCTTCAAGCCATGAGCCCTGCTGCCACGAGGCACCTGCCGTGACCCGCGACGAGCGCACCAAAGCCAAGGGCAGCTCACCACGGCTGGTGGCCCTCCGCGAGCTGGCCAACGAGGCCGAGCTCGAGAAGCGCGACTTCGTGTACGAGGCGACCGAGCAGCTGCGCCGCTTCTTCGACGCACACCGCGAACGGCTGCGCGAGATCGGTCCGGTCAAGCTCGTGGACGACGAGCAGGATTTCCTGCTCTACCACCCGGTCGACGAGACGTGGACCACGCGGCTGACGTACCAGGATCCGGCCGACAACGAGTGGTACGACGAGGAGCAGATCATCGACTCGTTCAGCGAGGTGGTCGAGCTCTACAACCCGGCTGATATCTACGCCTGGCTTGTCGAGGCGGCCCGTGACCCCGCCAACCACCTGGTGGCAGCCGACGAGCTGGCCGCGCACGAACAGCTCGGGGAGGATGCGGAGGAGGGCGACTGGCAGTCCGGGTTGTCGACCAGTCAGCAGGAGACGCTGGCGGCACAGCGGCTCTGGCAGCTGGCCGACGCCTACCGCGGCCAGATCAACGCCCAGCAGAAGGACGTGCTGGCCGAGTTCGTGTCGAACGCCGAGGAGGTGCTTGCCCGCACCGGCGACCTCGTCCTGCTCGACGAGCCCGAGGACCAGCTGGTGCTGCGGGTCGACGCGCGCTTCGAGACGAGCCTCGACCTCTCGGATCTCGAGGGCCAGGGGCTGCCCGACATCGACGCGCGGCGACCGGGCCTGACCGTCACCGACGCCCGGGTCGTGGCGGACTACTACGACCCGTCCGACGTGCTGCAATGGGTGACCGATGCGCTCGGCGAGCGCTACCCGGCGGTCGACTTCAGCGCCGTCTACGAATAGACCGATACGACCGATGCGGCTGCATGAGCCCGCTCCGCTGCAGCAGGCCACGATCGAGGAGTTGTTCGAGCGATCCGCAGCCCTGCTCGACGGGCACTTCCTGCTGACGAGCGGCCGCCACGCGGCGCGGTACCTCGAGAAGTTCCTGGTGCTGCAGCATCCCGAGCTGACGGTCGAGATCTGCCGGCGGTTCGCCGAGCTGTTCGCGCCTCGCGAGCCGAGCCTGGTGGTCGGACCGACCACCGGAGGGGTGCTGCTGGCGGGCGAGACGGCGCGGCAGCTGTCGACCCTGCTGGACCGGCCGGTCCGCGGCGTGTTCGCGGAGCGGGTCGATGAGGGCGGCCGCCGGTTGCGCCGCGGGTGGCCGGTCGCCACCGACGAGCGCGTGGTGGTGGTCGACGACATCCTGACCACCGGCCTCTCGTTGCTCGAAACGATCGACGCCGTCCGCGTCGCGGGGGTGGAGCCGTTCGCGGCGGCGGTGATCGTCGACCGTTCCAGCTCCCCGGTCGAGGCGGGCATTCCGGTCGAGGCGCTGGGCCGCATCGAGATCGCCTCGTGGCCGGCCGATGCATGCCCGCTGTGCGCCTCCGGCTCGCAGCCGCGCAAGCCGGGAAGCAGCTGAGCTACTCGATCCCCGGTCCGGCCCCGATCCCCTCGCCCGGCCGCGCCCGTCCCGGCTCGTCCGGCGCCGCAGGCTCCTGCCAGGTGACCTCGGTGATGCGCGCCGGCGGATAGGAACCGTCCGGCGGCACGATGCCCTCCTCCGCCTCGAGCGGAATGCCGATGGGCGCGACGAAGTAGCGCCCCGCCAGGCGCCGCGCGGCGCCGCTCAGCGCAAACCCCGCCTTAGCGCGGTGGAAGGTCACCGTCAGGTCGGCGCTGACCACCGGGGTCGAATGCGTGCCGGCGGTCAGGTCGATGCGCGTCGGCGTGTCGATGGCGAGCACCGCGCACGGCCGTCCCTCGGCGCGGGCGTGGGTGCGCACCGCATTGACGAGGTCGACGGCGGTCGAAATCGGCTCGCGAAGCGGGCCGGAGGCGCCGCTGCCCAGCAGCGCGTCGACGAGCAGCGCCGCGCCGCTCAGCCGGTCCCGCAGCCGGAGCAGCAGCTCGGGCGTCGGCGCAACGAACAGCTCGAGCGATCCTGCAGCAGCCATCGCCTGCAGCACCATCCAGTTGTGGCTGACCGCGAAGCTGCTGCTGCGTGACGCGTCGGCGACGAGGACGCAGACGACGCGCTGGCCGACCGCCGCCAGCCGGCGGGCCACGACCATGCCGTCGCCGCCGTTGTTGCCGGGACCACACAGCACCACGCTGAGCGGCGGCGAGCCGAGCGAGCCGCCGGGACCGGCGAGCGGTTCAGCGATTCGGGCCAGCTCCGCGAGCGCAATCTCGCCAACCGCCGTGCCGGCGCTCTCCATGAGCGCGTCCTGCCCCAGGCCCAGCCGCTGCGCGGCGGCATCGATGTCGGCCATCTCCGCCGCGCCGATCAGGACGGGAACGGTCCGCGCGCGGGGGGCCTGCTCGGGCGGCCGGCCGGCCGCATCGGTCATTTCAGAGTCTTGAGGTAGGCGACGATGGTGTCGATCTCGTCGTCGGTAAGCGTTCCTTCCCCGAACTTCGGCATCGACTTGCGGTCAATGTCGGCCACGGCCGGATCCGTTCCCGCGATCCACAGGTGGATCCAGTTGTCCGGGTGCTCCTGGGCCACCGGCTTGAGCGCCTCGACCACCGGCCCTTCGGCGATCCCATGCAGGGTCGGGCCGATGGCACCCTCGAAGTTCTGGCCGTG
This sequence comes from Steroidobacteraceae bacterium, assembly GCA_025935615.1. Taxonomy (GTDB): domain Bacteria; phylum Chloroflexota; class Limnocylindria; order QHBO01; family QHBO01; genus JAICUY01. The sequence continues at coordinate 3,103 of JAICUY010000050.1, read as the reverse complement.
GCAGGCCTGACACTGCGCCTTCTTGATGATGGCCAGCGCCACGGTGGCATCGACCGCACCCGAGCCAGACGGCGCCGCACTGCCCTGCGGGCCGCGGGCGACCGCCGGATTCGTACCGCTCAGGTTCGAGGCGAAGTAGACGCCGCCGACCAGCAGCAGGAAGACGGTCAGCCAGATTGCCCAGGCCGGGAGCCCGCGCGTGCGCGAAGGGATGGGGGTGTGGATGGTCATGGGTCTAGCTCGTTGCCGGGGTGGCCGCCGCATCGGGCGGAGGAGCGGTCGTCACGTACACCGCTGGCTCGCCGGCCGTGTACATGAGGAACAGGTCGAGCAGGAAGGCCAGGGCGCCGAGCGCGAGCAGTCCCATGCCGGCCACGGCGCCGAGGCGGAACCAGACCAGGGTCGAGGCGATGACATCGGGTCCCGCCGCCTGCGCCAGCAGCGAGCCATGCGCGATCCCGGAGAACATCAGCCCGGCACCCGCGATCGCCACGCCGGCGAAGGTCAGCCACTGGGCCGCATCGGTCAGTGAGCCGAAGCCCGATGCGCGGCGCAGCAGCCGCGGGAAGGCGTGGGCGCCCAGCGCCAGGAAGGCGAACGTGTAGGTGCCGAGGCCGGTGTACACCAGCGCGCCGACCGCCCACTCGGTGGCGCCGGTGTAGGCGATGACGCTGCGCAGGCCTCCGATGGCCTGGATGATGGTGGCCATCACCAGGAAGGCGAGCGCGATGAGCGCCATCGACAGGCCGCCGAAGCGCAGCAGCAGCGACCACCGGCCGCGCAGCGTGAGCAGCAGGTTGGCGGTCACCAGGAACGCCGGCAGCAGCAGCAGCATGGTGCCGACGCTGCCGAGCGTGGTGAGCAGGTACGGGACGCTCGGATCGACGAGAGCGGCCAGCGCGGCGACGATCGAAAGCACCAGCCAGGTCAACCAGCCGAGCAGGGCCAGGCCGCCGCTATACAGCGGGTTGCCGCTGGCCCGCGGAACGACGTAGTAGAGCGTGCCGACGGCCGCGCCGAGCAACCAGTAGGCCTCCAGCGCCCGGGCATAGGCATCGTTCAGCAGCAGCGGCCACGGATCGGCAAAGGTAATCAGCTCGAGCGCCGCGTTCAGCGTGAAGAGGCCCAGGAAGGCGAGCAGCCCGATCCCGAAGTACAGGACGCTGATGTAGGTGGACGGGCCCAACCCGCGCGCCACGCTGCCCCAGAAGACGCCGTTGACCATCAGGATGGCCAGCACGCCCAGCGCGTCGACCGGCAGGGTGAACTCGCTGAGCAGCCCATGGTCGGGCAGGATGCCCATGAAGATGGTCGCCAGCCCGAGCAGCACCGCGAGGTTCCACAGGCCCAGCGCCACGTTCGCGCCGAGGTTGCTGACCAGCGGGCGACCGGTGACGCGCGGGGTGATGAACCAGATGGCGCCGATGGCGGCATTCGTCAGCCAGCCGTAGACCACCGCGTTCACGAAGCCCGCCAGCATCCGATCCGGCTGCAGCACCACCCAGATCTTGAGGTTGAACGGGAAGGCGGCGTGCCAGGTGAAGGTCGCCTGCGGGAAGATCTCCTGCAGCAGCCACAGCGCGCCGAGGCCGGTCGCCACCACGAACCAGACGACCGCCACCGCCAACCACAGCGTGGCCGCGCTGTCGGGTGCGTTGGGCACCAGCTCGCGACGCGTGCGGGGCGCCTGATCGTACGGGCGCAGCTTCTTGAGGTTTGCCGACATTTGCGCGCGCAGATCCTCCTGCGTACGGCGTTCCGAACGTACGTGGTCGACCGTCGGGGCTGCCCCGCATTGTAGCGGGCCGTGGCGTAGCAATTGCGGTGCGCGGTGCGTCCGAGAGGCCTCGGCCGTCTCCGGTCGTCCGTACGAGGTCCTGATCATGGCTCGTCGTTCTCCCACCCTCGCAGCCATCGCACCCATGCTCCTCGCCCTGCTGCCCGCCCTCACCCTCACGTCGTCGGTTGCCGCCGCCACCGACACGATCTGCGGCCGCGTCGATGCGGTGACCGATACGACCGCCACCGTCGACGGCGTCGTCGTCGGGATCGCGGATCTCGGGACCGATGCGGTGGCCGGCCTGCAGCTCGCCCTCAACGCCGGAACGTCAGGCTGTGTCGATGTCACCGTCGAGGACGGGCAGCAGCCGAACGCGACGGCTGTCGACGTCTCGCTCAGCAGCTTGTGCGGCAACGTCGATCCGGCACCCGGTTCGGACGTGCTGATCGACCGCGTCCTGATCCCGCCCGAGCTGGTGAGCGCGGACGTGCTTGGCGCGCTGCAGTGGTCGATCAACCAGAACGCATCGGCCTGCTTCTCGGCATCCGTGTCGGGCGGCGGTTCTGACACGCAGGTCGACGTTTCGCTCGACCTGAGCCTGTGCTCGCCGGTGACGGCGCTCGGCAACGACAGCGTCACGCTGGGCGGCATGCGCTTCGCCGTTGCCCCCGATGTCGACCTGCAGGCGAGCGTTGGCGAGGTCCTGTGCGTCGTGATCAGCACCGCCGACGACGGCACGCTGCAGGTCATCGCCGTGGACGACGAGGACGACGGGTCGCCGGCTCCGACGCCTGGCCCTGCCCAGACCCCTCCGGACACAGCGATCAGTCAGCCGGTATCCAGTCACATTCCGGCCACGCTCGGCGCGGTGCTCGTGCTGATCGGCGCGCTGTTGGTGGTCGCGGCTCGGCGATCCGAAATCGCCGCCAGCATGTGAGCCGCGCGCACCCACTCAGCACGAAAGCCGGTCGCATCGACCGGCTTTCTCATCGTCGTCTGAATTGGTTGCGGGGGACGGATTCGAACCGACGACCTTCGGGTTATGAGCCCGACGAGCTACCGCTGCTCCACCCCGCCCGCGCATTATGGCGAGGTGGTCCGTATCGGTCAAACCAGCGGAACCGCCCTCAGCGCCGACCCCTGAGGATCGAGCGCAGGACGAGCAGCGCCACGATGGCGACGATCTGGCCACCGAGGATGGCCCGGTTGACGTCGATCGCCGGCTTCCAGACCGCCTCGCCGTTGCGAACCTCGAAGACGCCCATGGGGTTCGCCATCACGCCGAAGCCACCACCACCATTGCCTTCGTTGTCACTGCCTCCG